>JAUVIV010000051.1 GCA_030592575.1 bacterium
AGATGGAAATACAGAAGTTATAATCGGGAGTGATGATTATAAAATTTACTGTTTGAACGGAACGAATGGTTTAGTGAAATGGAGTTATCCAACGAGCAATTGGATATGTTCTGCTCCTGCCATAGCAGATGTTGATGGTGATGGAAATACAGAAGTTGTAATCGGAAGTTGTGATCATAAAATGTATTGCCTGGACGGATCTACTGGTGGAGTGAAATGGAGTTATCCAACAAAAGGTTTTATACGTTCTTCTGCAGCAATAGCAGATATAGATGTAGATGGAGTAATGGAGGTGATTTTCGGAAGTTATGATGATACGGTTTACTGTTTAAATGGAGTAACTGGAGTAGTTGAATGGAGCTATGCAACAGGAGATGCTGTAAAATCTTCTCCGGCATTAGCAGATATAGATGGAGATGGAATAATAGAAGTCGTAATTGGAAGTAATGACAGGAAAGTTTATTGTTTGAATGGAGCAACGGGTATTGTTAAATGGAGTTATATAACGGGACATTGGGTATATTCTTCTGCAGCCATAGCAGATGTTGATGGAGATGGAACTATAGAAGTGTTTGTGGGAAGTTGTGACGATAAAATTTATTGTTTAGATGGATTACTTGGTACAATGAAATGGAATTATACAACAAGAGGTGATTTATATTCTTCTCCAGCATTAGCAGATGTTGATGAGGATGGCGTAATTGAAATCATAGTGGGAAGTTATGATAGTACGGTTTATTGTCTTGATGGAGTAACCGGTGGATTAAAATGGAGTTATGATGGAAACGGTAGAATTCATCGAGGTGTATCGATTGCAGACATAGATGGAGACGTTTCAGGAGAGTGTAAGCTTGAGGTTCTTATTCCTAATCGAGACTCTAATTTGCTTGTTTGTCTTAATGGAGAAGATGGTTCGATTTTATGGACAAAGCAATTGGCTACAGATGTGCACGACATAATCATTGCGGATATTGATGATGATGGATGTGTGGAGCTGGTGGTTGGAACTGCTGGTGATGATGCAATTCGGGCATTGGAGGATGTGGGAAACCATAGTGATTGCAAATGTGATTCCTTCTCAAGTATAGAAGAAAATAACAAAAGGGCTTCACAAATTGGAATTGAGTTTAAAATTATGGGCAAAGGGATTTATCTTTTTACTCCAAATGCTGTGCAGGTAAATATAAATGTTTATGGTATATCCGGTAAATTAAAACAGACAATTTATAAAGGAGTATTGAGCAAAGGTGGACATACATTTATGCCAAACATAAAAAGTAGTGGTATTTATTTTGTTACTCTTCAGAGTCGTAATTTTAAACAGAGTTTAAAGTTAATACAATTCTAAGAGGAGGAAAAAAATGGAGATTTTATTAGCATTGTTTATTTTTGGTCAGACTTATACGGATACTACCTGGGCTATGTATGGAGGAACTCTTGAACATACACGTTTTCAAAAAATGGTAGGAGCTATGCAAGTTACACCCAATATTAAATGGTCTTATGTAGCAGGAGGGGATTTAGAATCTTATGGTGCAGCAGTAGCAGATGTTGATGGAATTGCCGGAATGGAAGTCGTAATTGGAAGTTTGGATAGTACAATCTATTGTTTAAATGGAGCAACAGGTATTGTGAAGTGGAGCTATACAACGGGAGCTGGAATATATTCTGCTGCTACGATAGCAGATGTTGATGGAATTGCTGGAATGGACGTAATTATCGGAAGTATGGATAACAAGGTTTATTGTCTTGATGGAGTAGCTGGTACTGTGAAATGGAGCTATGTAACTGGAAATTGGATACAATCTTCTCCAGCAATAGCAGATATTGATGGAATTACCGGAATGGAAGTAGTTATCGGAAGTTATGACAAAAAAGTCTATTGTTTGGATGGAGTAACCGGTTTAGTGAAATGGAGCTATGCAACGGGTAATATAATATATTCTTCTCCAGCGATAGCAGATATTGACAAGGATGGAAATATAGAAGTAGTAATTGGAAGTTGGGACAAGAAAGTCTATTGCTTAAATGGAGCAACTGGCGCAATGAAGTGGAGTTATGTAGCGGGCAATGTAGTATATTCTTCTCCATCAATAGCAGATATTGACAAGGATGGAGCAATAGAAGTTGTGTTTGGAAGTTTGGATAATAAAGTTTATTGCTTAACGGGAGCAACTGGCCTGATGGAGTGGAGTTATACAACAGGAGACAGAGTATATTGTTCTCCGGCAATAGCAGATGTTGATGATGATGGAAACATAGAAGTAGTAATTGGAAGTTGGGATAGTACGGCTTATTGTTTGGATGGGGCAACAGGTATTGTAAAATGGAGTTATTTTGCAGGAGGTTGGATCCATCGAGGCGTATCAATTGCAGATTTAGATGGAGATTATGGAGAATGTAAACTTGAAGTCCTTCTTCCTAATGCTACAACTGATTCGCTTATCTGTCTTAATGGTGAAGATGGTTCTGTCTTATGGATAAAAGAATTGGCTAAAGATGTTCACGATATAATTATTGCAGATATTGATAATGATGGGTGTATAGAATTAGTAATTGGAACTGCTCATGCAAATAAAATATGGGCATTGGATGATGTGGAAAATCGTAGTGATTGTAAGTGTGATTCTTTTTCAAGTATAGAAGAAAGTAGTACAAAAGCTTATTCCCCAATTGAATTTAAAGCTATGGGCAAAGGGATTTACCTTTTTACTCCGAATGCTGTGCAGGTAGATATAAATGTTTATGATATATCCGGAAGATTAGAACAAACAATTTATAAAGGTGTTTTAAGTAAAGGTGGGCATACCTTTATGCCAAACATAAAAAATAGTGGTGTTTATTTTGTTACTCTTCATAATCAGAATTTTAAAAAGAGTTTAAAATTAATAAAATTTTAAAAAAAGGAGGAAAAAATGGGAATTTTAGTAGCATTATTTATTTTTGGGCAAACTTATGCAGATACTACTTGGACTACGTATGGAGCTACTCTTGAGAACACACATTTTCAAAAGATGGTAGGTGCTATGGAAGTTATACCTAATGTTAAATGGTCTTATGTAGCAGGAGGTGGTATAGAATCTTTTGGTGCAACAGTAGCAGATGTAGATGTAGATGGAACAATGGAAGTTGTTGTTGGAAGTAATAATCGTAAAATTTACTGTTTGAATGGAACAACCGGTATGGTAAAATGGAGTTATTTAACAAGACATTGGGTGTATTCTTCTCCTGCAATAGCAGATGTGGATGTAAATGGAACAATGGAAGTCGTGTTTGGAAGTTATGATAGTACCGTTTATTGTTTAAATGGAGCGACAGGAGTAGTAAAATGGAGTTACGCAACGGGAGATTTTGTGCATTCTTCTCCGGCAGTAGCAGATGTGGATGGTGATGGCACAATAGAAGTTATAATCGGAGGTCGGGATGATAAAATTTATTGTTTGGATGGAGCAACTGGTGGAATAGAATGGAGTTATCTAACAGGACATACTGTATATTCTTCTCCTGCGTTAGCAGATATAGATGGAGATGGTATAATGGAAGTTGTAATTGGAAGTAATGACAGTAAAGTTTATTGTTTGAATGGAGCAACCGGGGTAGTAAAATGGAGCTATTTAACAGGATTTTATGTATATTCTTCTCCTGCAATAGCAGATGTAGATGGTGATGGTGTAATGGAAGTTGTTACAGGAAGTTGGGATGATAAAGTTTATTGCTTAGATGGAGTAACCGGTGCATTGGAATGGAGTTATCTAACAGGAGGTGATTTATATTCTTCTCCTGCAATAGCAGATGTAGATGGTGATGGTGTAATGGAAGTTGTGGTTGGAAGTTATGACAGTACGGTTTACTGTCTTGATGGAGTAACCGGAGGAATAGAATGGAGCTATTATGCAGAAGGTAATATCCATAGAGGTGTATCAATTGCAGATTTAGATGGGGATATTTCCGGAGAGTGTAAGCTTGAAATTCTTGTTCCTAATGTTTCAACTGATTTGCTGGTCTGTCTTAATGGAGAAAATGGTTCGATTTTATGGACAATGAGATTAGATAAAGATATTCATGATATAACCATTGCAGATATTGATAATGATAATTGTGTTGAGATAATACTCGGGACTGGTACTGTTCATGCTATTTGGGCACTGGATGATGTGGAAAATCGTAGTAATTGCGAGTGTGATTCTTCTTCAAATGTGGAGGAAAGGAATACAAGAGGTTACGGAATTGAATTTAAAGCTATGGGCAAAGGGATTTATCTTTTTACTCCAAATGCCATGCAAGTAGATATCAATGTTTATGATGTATCCGGTAAATTAGAACAAATAATTTACAAAGGTGTCTTAAGCAAAGGTGTACATACATTTATTCCTAATATAAAAAGTAGTGGTGTCCATTTTATAGTGCTGAAATCATCCAATTTTAGCAAGAGTGTAAAGTTAATCAAACTTGCCTATTAGTAGCAAAATATCTTTAAGAATAATGTGATTGATTATATTGTAGTTTATAAAATCTGAATCATAAAGCTAAATATCGGTAGGGAAACAAAAATATTTTTTGTTTCCCTACCTTTGATTTTTTATTCTTCAAATTCCTTAATATAATACGGTTTTAGCCAATGGTTTTACCCTGCACCTTTACAGAACCCTGTACTAAAGTGCGGTAGAAGTGAAAAAAACTCTCTATACAAAATTTTATATGCCAAATTGGTAGCACAAGGGTCTTTAGACCCTGTGATGCTTGAACGGACTTTTATTTTAATCCTTGCTGATGTTTGAACGGTCTAAAGACCGTTCACTACCAGTTATACTCAATGTATTATTTGGGTTAAAGATTTATTTTGAGAGGAATGGAAATGGAGAACATTATGTGTTACCAGTTTTATCTTTCTTAAGTAGTCCAAGTATTGATGAGTTCATAGAGAGAGATCTGGCATTCTCAAGTCTTAGGTTTATTATTTCTTTAAACAAAAGGAACGCTTTTTCAATACATTCTTTACCCTTTTCTTTTTCATCTCCTAAATCAGCTGTCCATAAATGTAAATACGGTCTTCTGTTGTTTTTAAGTAAAAGAAAATTCTTGTACTGACTATCGTTTATATGGTAAAATGTTTTTAATACTTCCAATCTCCTCTTTTGCCCCAATTTTTCAAAACTACTACCAAACAGACATTTCTCATCTTCTTCTGTTAAGAGATTCCCTTTTAAACTAACTTTTTTGCTTTTCCAAACCAATATTGCCAACATCTCACCAACAATCCCACAAGATGCGATTGTTGCAAGGTAGTCACCAAGACAATAGTTCTTTTTAGCTGACCTTAACGGTTTTAGTAATCTTTCATCAAATTCTTTTTTATGTGGTACCATAGATAAATGGAGTTTATCTGTTGTTATTTCAATATATCTTTCCAGAATTCCCTTTGATAAAGCGAGTAAAGGTAAATCAAAAAAAGATTCTAAATTTCTTTTATTTACATCTAACATTTTATTACCCTTTTGGTAATTGAGAAGGTTATCTATTTCCTTTTTTTCAAAAATGGTCCAAAATAATTAAGCGAGAAGGTTATTATCTTAGAAGCTTTTTCATTTTGCATTTTACATTTTGACTTTTTCACTTTCCTTACCAGCTACCGCCGGTGCCTCCGCCTCCGCAACTGCCTCCGCCAAATCCACCGAATCCACCTCCGAATCCACCTCCGCCTCCGAATGTTCCGCTGCCCCAATATCCGCCTCGCATTCCACCCATCAATAATAGAGGAATGAAAAATCGTCCACTAAATATCAATAAGAAAAAGAGAATAGGAAAGAGCGATCTCGCAGTACTTTTTTTGCCATAATTAATTTGTGGCGCTCTCTCTGTGCCTGTAATTTTTACGTTATGTTCTTTGCCAATTTTATCAGCTATTACACTTGTTGCCAAAATTAGTCCCTTGCCAAATTCGCCTTGTTGGAAATTGGGTTTCAAAACTTTGCGATATATCTCACCACATAACCCGTCAGGTAAAATCCCTTCAACTCCGTATCCTGTTTCTATCCACACTTTTCTATCTTGAATTGCGGCAACAATTAATACCCCGTTATCTTTGCCCTTTTTGCCAATCTCCCAATGAGTAAAAAGTTCTACTGCATACATATCAATAGGTTGAGGATGAGTTGTTTTTACAGTAACCACAGTGATTTCTGCTGTTGTTTTTCTCTCGGTTTCAGCAATCAAATCCGTAATCTGTCTTTTATATTCAAGTGAAATCATCCCCGCAAAATCATTTACCCATCCTGTTGGTTGAGGATATTTCTGAGCTTCAACCTTCATCCCAAAGAGAAAAAGTGAGGATAGAATAGCAAGAATTGTGCTTCTCCTTCTGAGTAATAGCGAAGAATCTCTTATTTTGATTTTTAATCTGTCAGTTATCATTTTGATTCTCCTTCTATTTGGTCTGCAGCAATAGCCAACTTCTCAATCTCCTTTATGTATCGCCCATAGAAGTTTTCAATATCATTTTTCTCAAGTTTTATTTTACCGGTTTTCATATCAAGTACATTTTGTAAAATTCTTGCTTCCACGTTAAACCTCTTGCTTATTGCATCAATAACCTCTTTTTTAATTCTGGGAGGTTTTTCTCCGACTAATTTGAGCATACCACGAAATACTGAAATCAAAGAAGTCAAGGACTCAACTGCTACAGCACTAATAGCTTTAGCATTGGCACCCACTTCAAGATATACCTGACGGAGTCTAATGAGTTTTCCTTTTAACTGCTCTTCGCATTCAAGTCGTAAGTTTTCTGTACCAATCTCAAGTCCATCAAAAATTGGGTCTCCATAAATTATTAGGTGAGAATCCTTCATATCCAGAAATTCAACTGGAAAAACATCTGATGAGGTTTCCATATGTCTGCGAGTCAAAAACAAAGGTGCAACGATTCCTTTTTTTCTGCCCTGTGCCACAAGCTTAAAACATTTTTTGAGATGAGTAAGCTCCACTTCTTTTAAGACCACGAGCAAATTAACATTAGATTTTTTAGGTATAAAATCTTCACCGGTAGCACTACCAAACACTGCGATTGAGCAAATATTATCATTTAGAAGCTCAATCATATCTTTAGCATACAATCCTATCGACTTTCTAACTTCCTCAGGAAGTTTCTCCAAATTAATTAATTCTGCCATTTTCTCTCCTTTTTGTTTTTACTTCTTTTTGAATTAAAAATAGTGACATTTTTCTTTCCTCAAATCTTAATATACTACAACCACAAAATATGTCAACTTTAATTTATTTGGTTATTGCATCTACAAGCTCTTTGCCAGTTATTCTTATCATAACACGATTTGGAACACAGATTATCGTTTCGCCCGATGCTTTTATCTTGCCTTGATGCATACAGATTTTCAAAGGACAGGGTGAATCTAATATTCTTACGCTCCTATCCTTTATCTCAACAGTTGATTTCCCAATCGCTCCTTTTATCTTAATTGTTTTTGGCTCAGATAGAAGTAGTTTATATGTATCTCTGCCATTTACTGAGATTATGCAATATTTTGCTTCCTTATGAGTTCGTTTCAGCACAACTCCTGAAATTATTGATAGAAAAAGCAAACATAAAATCAGGATTTTATCTCCGATAGTGAGGATATGAATTAAATAGCGAAATCTATTTTTCTTCCACATTTGTCACACCTATTATCAGTAATACCAGTTATACCAATATCAAAATATGAGCGAGTAACAAGTAAATTTCCACACTCAGAACAATAAGTAGAACTCCCTTCTATTTCAGAAGACTCTTCAAGCGAGATATTACCTATGTATACATATTTCAATTTTTTACGTGCAATCTCACCTGCAAGTTTGAGTGTCTCAATCGGAGTTGGCGGTGCCTTGAATTTATAATGAGGAAAATAACGAGAAAAATGAAGAGGAGTATCAACTCCAATACTTGCCACAAAATCCACAAGTTCTTGGAGCAATTCAGGTGAATCGTTATATTCTGGAATTAAAAGATTCGTAAGTTCAATAGCCCAATATTTTTTCGTAATTTTTATTGTATTTAGAACTGTATCAAGATCTCCCCATACAATTTTTTTATGAAATTCCGGATCCATTGATTTAATATCAATATTAGCCGCATCAATATAAGGCAAAAGCTTACGAAGAGGTTCTTCATTTATCATCCCATTTGTTACTAAGACATTTTTTAGTCCTTTGTCTTGAGCAATTTTCGCTGTATCAAGCAGATATTCATACCAAGTAAACGGTTCGGTATAAGTATAAGCTATACCTATGGAATTCTCCTTTAAAGCAATTTGCACGAGCTCTTCCGGAGAGATATATTTAGTTAGACTTTTTCCTTGCGATATCTCATGATTTTGGCAATAAGCACATTTGAAATTACAAGAATTAGCTGCAATTGAAAGAATAAGACTTCCGGGATGAAAATGATAAAGCGGTTTTTTCTCAATAGTATCCATGGCTAAGCTTACACATTCACCGTAGTTTACAGCATATAGGATACCGTCTATATTTTTTCTTGCTCTGCAGGGTGATATTTTATGCGGTTTAATTACACAATTGTGAGGACAAAGCTTGCATCTAACATTCTTATCAGGAAGCTTCTCATAATATTTAGCTTCTTGCATTTCGTTATTTGCTTAATTCCTTTGCTTTTTTAGAATCAGCTTCAGCTTCTTTAATTTTACCAAGTTCTCTATAAGATTTTGCTCTTTCTCTATAATATTTTGGATTCTTAGGATTAAGTATAATTGCTGCTGTATATGTTTCTACTGCAAGATCCCATTCTCCTGTAGCTTGATGCATTTCTCCAACATAAGAGAGGACTTCGGGGTCACGAGTATATATTTCTTGAGCTTTCTTTTCCTTTTTCTTTTTTGTTTTTGGGGGTTTAATTTTTTGTGCCTCTCCAAAGTATAGAACGGTACGAAATTCCTTTGCTTGTTTTATGTCCTTTGTAGAACGTTTTTTATCTCCAAGTTTCCAGTAAGCACTGGCTCTGCCTTCATAAGGTCTTGGGTCCTCGGGAATAAGGTCAATAATTTCCGTATAGGTTTTTATTGCAGGTTTATATTTTCCCATAACGAGATAAACGCTGGCTAAATTGAATAAAACTTCTGTATCATCGGAGTCAAGATCAAGAGCCTTTTTAAAAATTCTTACAGCTTCTTCATATTTTTGCTCCTTTATTAAAATAGCACCGAGATTAAAATAAGCATCTGAAGTAGGAGCGTATTTTATTATGTGTCTGAAAGAGGCTTCTGCATGCCAATAATCTCTTTTAAGATAATAACTAATTCCAAGTTGATATAAAAGTCCGGTGTCTCCCGGAGAAATATTCAAACCACGTTTAAAGCAATTTATAGCCTCATCATATTCTTTGTTCTTTTTATAGCAAATTCCAAGATTTTTGTACACAATTATGTCTTTGGAACCAAGCTCAATTGCCCTTTTATATTTTGCCATTGAGGAACCGTACTGTTGGATGGTTAATATAAAAATAAATAGAATTCCAATCATTGAATTTTTTTGCTTTTTTTTATACTTCGTAAGGGCGGTTCACGAACCGCCCCTACAATTTAAATATTCTTTGTTCTTTGTAGCTTTTGACAGCTCAGTTATTTTGGTAAACAAGAAAAAATTACTTCAAATCTTTCATTTTTCTTGAATCAGCATTTGCCTCTTTTTTCTTTCCAAGTTTCCAGTAAGCATTAGCCCTTCCTATATAAGCTTCTCGAGATTCCTCATCAATTTTAATGATTTTTGTGTAGGTTTCCACTGCAAGGTCATATTTTTTTGTAGCAAGATAAATAACAGCTAATTGATTCAAAGCTTCTATATCATCCGGTTTAAATTCAATTACTTTTTTGAAAAGTTCTATTCCCTTATCATATTTTTTTTCTTTGACGAAGATAGCTCCCAAATTAAAGTAAGCATCTTCTAATGTACTATCGCATTCAATTGTATGTAAGAAAGTAATTTCTGCTTCTTTATAATTTTCTTTAAGATAATGACAAACGCCAAGTAAGTACAAAATGTCGGCATTTTCCGATTCTACATCTAATGCTTTTTTGAAATGCTCTATTGCAAGGTCATATTCCTTAATGTTTTTATACTCAATTCCTATATTCCTATGTGCCTCTACATTATCAGGAGCAATTTCAATTGCACGTTTATAACATACAAGTGCTGAGTCTTCTTTCTCCAAGTTTGAATATACAATTGCCAGGTTCATATATGTTGATACGGAGTCAGGTTCAAATTCAGATGCTTGAGTAAATCTTTGTTTAGCAAGTTCAAAATCTTTATCCTGATTAGCAAAAATACCGGCATTGTAATAAACAAGCCATAAAACCCCTTTTTTTGTTTCGAAAATTTCTTTATCAGGAGATATTTTTTTTACTTTATCTATATATTTGCATGCTTCTTCGTAATCTTCTTTGTAAACATAAGTCAGACCAATTTCCCATAGCGCATCTGCATCTTGTGGAACCATCTCAAGTTGAAGATTGAATTGCTCAATAGCTTTATCATAATTTTCTTGCTGACGATAAACTCTACCGGCAGTCATATACTGAGATGCACATCCTAAAAAAAACAAAATTCCGATTAAAAAATACTTCTTCATCTTTCTTCCTCCTTTTTTAATTAAGAATTAAAAAAATCCAATATTTTTATAAGAGTAGTTTTTAATTCCTTTCTCTCAACAATTGCATCCAGAAATCCGTGTTCAAGTAAAAATTCCGATCTCTGAAATCCTTCTGGCAAGTCTTGTTTTATTGTTTGCTTAATTACCCTTGGCCCAGCAAATCCAAGTAAAGCATTGGGTTCAGCTATTACTATATCACCCAATGAAGCATAAGATGCCATCACCCCACCAGTAGTTGGATTCGTGAGGATTGATATATATGGGACTTTTGCTTCTCCCAATCTCGCAAGAGCACCTGAAGTTTTTGCCATTTGCATTAATGATAAAATCCCTTCTTGCATCCTTGCACCACCAGATGCACCAACAAGTATGAATGGTATATGTTCTTTCTCCGCCAAATTTATTATTCTTTTTATTTTTTCTCCAACAACTGAACCCATTGAACCACCCATAAACTTAAATTCCATTGCTCCAATTGCTACTCTATGTTTTCCAATCTTAGCTTCTCCTGTTATAATTGCGTCTTTAGCTCCAGAACGCTCTTTTCCTGATTTAAGTTTCTCGGTATAATCTTTAAATTCTAATGGATCATCAGATTCTATCAAATCTTCCTTAAGAGTAAATTCATCTGTTAATATTTCAATGTATTTTTTTGAAGAGATTCTAAAGTAATAATTGCATTTTTCACATATCCATAAATTTTTTGCAAGTTCTTTATTGTAAAGTATTTCACCACACCCATTACATTTAAGCCAAAGTCCATTGGGAACTTCTCGCTTCGGAGCAGGTTTTATTCCTTTCTTGGTTTTAAACCACATGTCATTATATTAAAATAGAAACATTAACTGTCAAGTCCTTTTCTCTTTGAAAAAAAGTTGACTTTTGAAAAATTGATGAATATAATGTATTTACGAACTTGAAATAAATGTTTATACTTATGTTATATTAACTTAAAAATATGAATGAAGATTTTCTTTTAGAGATAGGAACCGAAGAAATACCTGCCGGTTGGCTTGAAAAGACATCTACTCAATTATCTGATAAAATTAGTGCTTTATTTTCAAAAGAGGAAGTCTCATACGATAAAATTGAGAATTTTTCTACTCCGAGAAGAATTGCTGTTTTGATTAAAAATGTAACTACCAAACAAGACGATAAATCTGTTGAAATTACCGGTCCTCCTAAAGAAGTTGCATTTGATAAGAGTGATAACTTAACTAAAGCTGGACTGGGATTTGCAAATGCTCATAAAGTATCTCCTTCGGAAATTAAAGTCAAAAGCAAAGGGAAACAGGAAGTAATATATTGTCAGAAACTAATAAAGGGGAAAAAGACTTCAGAAATTCTTGAATCGGCTTTACCCAATATAATTTCAAAAATAGAGTTCCCTAAGTCAATGCGATGGGAATCATCAGGATTCAGATTTGCACGTCCCATTCGGTGGATAGTAGCACTTCTTGGTAAAAATATAATTACATTTGAAGTTGCAAGTGCAAAGTCAGGAAAAGAAAGTCAAGGATTACGATTTACCCCACCTATCATAATAAAATCAGCAGATTCTTATGAAAAAACTCTTGAAGAAAATGATATAATTGTGAATTTTATTAAGAGAAGAGAGTTGATAATACAAAATATCCAAGATTTGAAAAAGAATCTTTTTTATGTTGGGAGAATAGGTCTATACGATGAAGTTACGAATCTTGTTGAGTGTCCAAAAGCTATTTTAGGTGAATTTGATGAGAAATATCTTAAGCTTCCTAAAGAAGTAATTACTACAGCAATGGACGCTCATCAGCGATATTTTGCTCTTACAGAAAAAGATGGGAAGTTAGCTCCTTATTTTATAGTAGTTGCAAATACAAAAGATGGAGACATTGATAAAATAAGAAAAGGAAATGAGAGAGTTCTTCGAGCTCGACTTGCAGATGCAGAGTTTTATTTCGATGAAGATATGAAAATTCCACTTAAAGAAAGAATACCTGAGTTAAAAGAAGTTATTTGGCAAGAAGGACTTGGAACTCTTTACGATAAGACTCAACGATTAATAGAACTTTCTGAATATATAGCAAAAATTTTTATTCAAATACATGTAAATTTAAAAATATTGAGAGAAGCGACAGAACTTTGTAAAGTTGATTTACTTACAAATATGATAAAAGATGGAAAGGAATTTACAAAGCTTGAAGGTTTATATGGAAGTATATTGGCTGAGAAGCAAGGTTTAGATTCAATGATTGTAGATATAATGAAAGGAAGGACTGGAAATCCAGATATTGAGACTTCTCCCGAAGGAGTAGCATTAGCTATTGCAGATAGAATTGATGCTATTGCAGGAGCTTTTGTGCTCGGTAAAATACCCACAGGAAGTAAAGATCCTCTTGGAATAAGGAGAGTTGGTAATGAACTTGTATCAATTATTATGGAAAGTTCTCGTTTTGTAAATGCTTTGCGTATTTCATTAAAGAGTTTAATCTCAAAAACATTAAATATATATGAGAAGGTTCAAAATGTAAAATTTGAGGCTCAAGAAGAAAAAATATTTGAGTTTCTTATTAAAAGGTTCAGGAAATATTTAGAAGATAAAGGTATTAGGTATGATATAATAGATGCAGTGCTTGAGATTCCGAACAATGATTTGGTTGATTTGCTTGCAAAAGTTAATGCCTTAAATGAATTAAAAGATAAAAAAGATTTTATTACACTTATTCACTCGGCTAAAAGAATCAGAAATATATTGAAAAGTTCAGAATTGAAAGTTGAAAATAAAAAGTGCAGGAAAGAATTATTAAAAGAACCTGCAGAAATAAAGCTTTATAATACTCTAATATCTGAAGAAAAAGAATTTGAAAATTCCATAGAACAAAAAGATTATAAAAGTGCTTTGAGTTGGCTATTTAATCGAGCTTTTTATATAAATGATTTTTTTGATAAGGTTTTAGTAATGACAAAAGAGACTGATGTACGCGAGAATCGAATTGCTTTACTTAATGAAACTCATTTACTTTTTCAAAAAATAGCTGATTTCTCAAAAATCACAGAATGAAAATTTTACTTATAAACTGGCAAGATAGGAAAAATCCATTTTCCGGTGGAGCGGAAATCCACATTCATGAAATATTTGGCAGAATCGCTAAATGGGGAAATAAAGTAACCTTTTTATGCAGTTCATTTGAAGGTGCCAAAGAAAAAGAATGTGTGGACGGAATGAACGTCATAAGGCGAGGCAAGAGATGTGATTTTAATTTTCATGTACCTTCTGTAACGCAAATGCTTTCCAGAAATAATTACGATATTGTGATTGATAACATTAACAAAATACCATTTTTCACGCCCTTGTATGTAAAAACTCCGATATTAGCTATTGCTTATCATTTTTTTGGCTCCGTAATATATCAAGAAACGAACCCTCTTTCTGCTTCTTATGTTTATTTTAGTGAAATGTTAGTTCCTAAAATTTACAAGAAAGTAGTTTTTTCTGTGTTGTCCGAAAGTACAAAACATGACTTAAAGGGAATACCTGAGAAAAACATTCATGTAATTTCTCCTGCAATATCTCCTGAATTTATCCCGTCTCCTGAAAAAAAATCCGAGAAACCTTTAATTGTACATATAGGAAGAATCAAAAAATATAAACGTTTGGATGTTCTCTTATATGCTATGAAAGAGATAATTGAGCAAATACCAGATGCGAGATTAATTGTTGCCGGAACAGGTAATTATTCACCATATTTAATTCGTTTATCAAAAAAGTTAGGATTAGAAAATTACGTTGATTTCACAGGTTTTGTATCTGAAGAGAAAAAGATAGAATTTTTGCAAAGTGCTGCTGTTCTTGTTAATCCTTCATCAAAAGAGGGATGGGGAATTACAAGTATTGAAGCAAATGCATGTGGAACTCCTGTGATAGCAAGTAATTCTCCCGGATTAAGAGATTCCGTTATTGATGGGCAAACTGGCTTTTTAGTAAAACATGGAAATGCAGAAGAACTATCACACAGAATTATTCAGGTTTTACGAAATAATGTTTTGAGAGATACCCTTTCAAAAAATGCAATTGAATGGGCATCTCAATTTAGTTGGGATAATGCAGCACAAAAAACGTTAAAATTAATTCAAAATATTGTAGCGAAAAAACTATCGTAATTTTATTACTTTCCCTTTAAATATTTTACTTCCAGTTTTCAAAGAATAGAAATATATTCCGGTAGAAAGTTTTTTATTCCCCGATGATAATACAAAATGAGTTAGCCCATTCTGAGTTTCAGGTTTAATTTCTGTTATCTGTTTTCCCGCAATATCGTAAAGTACTAAATTTCCAATCCTTTCTGAATCGGAAAGTTCAAAAACAACTTCATTCATAAAAGGATTAGGGTGAACAAAAAGCGTTGTGACGAGTTGTGGTTTAGATAATTCTTCTATTGCATGAGCTTTAAGAAAAAAATTAATACTTGTTGCACCTGGTAAAATAGAACTTTGCAAAGCATTTGGTAATATTAAATCTAACTCGTTGTAAACTGTATATCCTTCAGGGATACTTTTCTTTGCAATTATTATTGTATATGAAGAAGGACTGTCAGATACTGGCATAAGATAACTTCCATCGGAGAAAGTTTTTGTATAAGTACCTCCATAACCTGATGCACTACAATCTAAGTGGCACTTGTCATAAGGAGCTCCATCTTTATAAACATATCCTGAAATAAAATTTGTTGTTCGATAAGCTTTAAAGTCCATAGTAATTGTATTAGGAGCAGGAAGGAAATTCATTCTTTGTTGATGAACTGGATTCATAAAGTCAGGGTACAATTGTCCTGCAATACTTGCTTGTGCTACATAGATATAACATATACCACTTGTAGCTTTTTTAATAGAAATACTATATGTTCCGGTAACATCAGTTTTTCCCGGTCTTGCATGATGATTAAAGCCATCTATACTCCCTACTCCCATAACTTGCACCGGTGCTGTAATTAAACTTCCTAAGTCGTCTCTCAATTTACCTGTTAGTTCAGTTATTGTGTCAGTTGGTGCAAAACACATTTCTATGTTTTTTGTAACAGTTCCTGAAATATAAATACTATCGTTAAGTACATCATTACTTGAATAAAAAGGAACTACTTCTGCAATATCAAGAGCTATAATATTCCAGTATTTGTTAGCATATTTCTCTGGAATAGAAATTGAGTAGTTTCCATTGGTATCTGTAAAGTCTCCATATCCGTATTCAAATTTTCCATTATCTCGATTTATTATTCTTATTGTGCTAACAAGAATATGCGGTTGATTAATTGGGGTAGTTACTTTGCCAGATATTGAATGCGAAGAAGTAGTTGGGTTGACAGTTATTGAAATAGTGTCTGAAACTCCGTTATCTTCAGCATAAAAAAGAAACTTGCCCTGAAATGTGAGAGAATCATAAATCTCGTGATATTGTCCATTAACTATCTCGTCTTCATCATCAAATCCACCATCAATTAGTTTTGACTTAAAAATCCAAGTATCATCAAGGTCTAACTGCCCATTACCATTTATATCATAATACACTGTTGCCTTTGCAAAACTATCTCCGTCAAATGAAGCTGTTATGTGAAGTGTATCTACAGTTGTTACTGTAAGTGTAGAGGAACCATTTATCAAAAGATTATGTATTCCATAAGTTCTGAACGACAAGAAAGACAAAACTAAAATAAAACAAAATTTTTTCATCTTTACCTCCTGCGTTTTTGCGAGAATTACATATTCTCTAAAAATTCTTATCAAAAAATTAGTATTAAAAGTACCAGGTTGCCCCAATGAATAAACTGAGAGGAGACTTAAATCCACCTTCTGCTTTAATTGGCATAGGAAAGGAAGCTTCAATTAAAATTTCATGTTCTATTCTGTGCTTAATTCTTGCTCCTTTTCCGTATTGTATTCTGTATTGTAATCCCGGGCAGAATTGAAGAAGATAATAATCACCCTCTTCTTTTGAGCCGTCAAGCTCCAATACTACTGCCACTTTATTGAATATATATGGGCTCTCAATTCCAATATTATAAAACATCTCATTATTTATATTTTCATTCATTAAGCCATTAAACCAATAACTTAATCCAAGATGGAATGCTCCTATTCCATTTCCAAGTCTTACCAATCCACCAATCTTAAAATCAGTTGAGCCTTTTCCGAGATATTTTCTAATTGGAAAAAAAGTATCTGAATTACTACCTGTTGGGAATCTTGTACCCAGAATAGCTGCAAAAGTAGGATAAATTACTCCTGTATAACCTAACTTTTTGGAAGGGTTAAAAAGAGTATATTTTAAATCTACTATAATATCTCCAAGTTCGGTCAAAGTTTCTGAGTTTCCAAAATTTTGTTGTTGGTGTTTAATTGGGAAAATTGCCCTAACTGTTAATGGAGTCTCAAATCCATAATGAATTTCAGTTAAAGATAAAATAGTATTGAGAGAAGAATCTCCACCAAATTCAATCCATTCATTATTTGACCAGTAATGCGTAAAATCCATATACATAATGTGAGACTTAGACATAATGCCTTGTCTTGGGAGTGTAACTGCAGAAGTACCAATAATTGGGATAGCAAATAACTCAGATGAAAATAAGA
>JAUVIV010000083.1 GCA_030592575.1 bacterium
AAAAAGAAATCATAGAGATTGAAGATTGGCTTAATAATAGACCAAGGAAGTGCTTGAATTATCAAACACCATTGGAAGTCTTGGAAAAAGAAAGGAGCGTTGCACTTGCTGGTTGAATTCAGTATTTAATAAATTAAAAACAAACAGCTTTTTAAATCTGCTTTATCAGTTGAATCCGTTTACTTAAAAATTCTAAGTAAAGGTGTTTATATTTCAACAAAGGAGATATAATGCAAATACTTTTTTATCTGATTTTCCTCATACAAAGTGACTCTTCGGAAGTGTATGAAGTGAAAGGAAGTGTCGTGAGTGCTACAAGGGTAGAGGAACCGATAGAGCATATAGGAAAATGTATGACTATAATTACCAGGGAGGAAATTGAAAGAGATGGAGCAAGAACGGTGTTTGAGGTTTTGAGGAATTTTACGAGTATGCATTTTGTTCAGAAAGGTCCATTTGGTGGGGTTACGCAATTGCATTTGAGAGGTACTGAACCCGGACATATATTAGTGCTTATTGATGGTGTTAAGATAAATGACCCTTCTTCTCCTGACAGGAGTTTTGATTGGGGCACACTCACAACAGCTTCTATTGAAAAGATAGAGGTAATTCGTGGACCTCAAAGTGCATTGTATGGCAGTGATGCGATTGGTGGAGTAATTAATATAATTACTAAATCGGGCAAGAAGGGAATTAAATTTGAAGGTTCAGTCTCTGCCGGTTCGTATGGTACTTTTGAAGAAAGGGGAGGAGTTAGTGGTGGGATAGGAATGTTTGATTACTCTCTTTCATTATTTAATATAAGTTCAAAAGGATTATCTAAGGCAATTGTATTGGAGGGAGAGCCGGAGAAAGATGCCTATAAAAATAGAGGAGTTTACACTAAATTAAATGTATATCCGTTTAATAATTTATCAATGGGTTTAACAATAGGAACGAGAGATGCAACAATAGATATTGATGATGGACAGTTTAAAGATGATCTGAATGCCCAATCATTTTTTACTTCCACTTATGGGAAATTATCTCTGAAACATAAACTGACAGATTCATGGCAGCATAATATTACTTTGGGAATGAATAAAGTAGATAGAAGTCACGAAGATGAAGTAGATACAACAGAATGGTCTGATGACTATGATGGTGAGCATATAAGTGGTGAGTGGCAGGGTGATTTTGTTTTGCACAAATTTTTCCGTGCAGTAACCGGTTTTCAGTATGCAAAGGAATCATCCGAATCCTGGTGTAATTGTTCTAATTCTCCTGATACTTCTCGTATTACTCGGAAATCCATATCTAATAACAGTGTTTATATAGAGCTTAAACCGAGTTGTCGTAATTTGTTCTTTAATTTTAGTGGTAGAATTGATTCTTATGAAGAATTTGGGGATTTTTATACTTGGCAGGGTTCCGCAGCTTGGTTTGTTAATTCTACAAAGTTTAAATTCAACTATGGAACAGGATTTAAGACTCCTACAATTTATCAGTTATTCCATTCACAATATGGTAATACTGAGCTTGAGCCGGAAGAAATTATCGGATATGATGTAAGTGGAGAGCATAAATTTAAAGATGGTTTGATTGAGATAGTTTATTTTGATAAACGGATATTTAGGGAAATAGTTAATCTGGATGGTAAATACAAAAATATGGATAGAGAAAAAAAATGGTCTACCGAAGGACTCGAATTTAATATTATTCTTTTTATTCTGAAGGATTTGAGAATGGATATAGAATATAGTGGAGTGGAAAAACGAACTACAGAAATAGATTATCTCCGCATACCTGCACATAATTATAGATGGGGAATAATTTACAAATGGGTAAATTTGAAATTCTGTTGTATAGGTACGCGATGGGATGAAGATTGTACGATTTTTCCACCAAATTTGGAAATACTTAATTCTTGCAGAAAAATAGATTTAACATTTTCCCATAAAATTAAAAAAATGAAATTTCAGGCAAGGATAGAAAATTTGATAGATGAGGATTATATGGAAACTTTTGGTTTTAGCATACCAGGAAGAAGCTTTTATATTGGGATTTTGTATTAGAGATATAATTCAGATGGCTAAAAAATCATTGTGAAAAAAAGGAATAAAAAAATTTGGGGGAATTTGCGAAAGATTTTATTGCTCTTGTGGGCGTCTCGCACACAACTCTTTGCGAGGACGCAAAGGAGAGCATTCCCTCAAAGGAAATGGTTATTAGCTCGTTCATATTATGCTTATGCAGGTATAATTGGGATAAAGGAAAGTAGCGTTGAGGTTTATCTTTGGCAACAAACAAAAAATGGAACTACGAGATTCTACAAATTTAATGAATTACTAAGCTGTTTTATCCGTTGAATTTGCGTACTTAAATAATCAAGTATTTGTGTGTATTCGTAGTTTAACAAAAGGAGGAGGAAATGAATTACTTATTGAGTATCGTTCTTTTATGGAGTGCAACGACTTTGTCGTTACATGCAAAATCATCAATTTTGCACTCCAAAGTAAAAAGTGTAAATATGAAAACATCCAAAGGAATCCCACAGGAAATTAACTATCAGGGCTGGCTCGGTAATACAAGTGATACTAATAAAATTACTGATACCCTCGATATGAATTTCAGATTATATGATACGGAAACAGGAGGAACACTTCTATGGAATGAAACACAAAGTGCTGTAAATATAGATAAAGGAATATTTAATGTATTACTTGGGAGCGTTAGTTCTATCCCAACTAATATTTTCACAGGAGATCCACTATGGCTTGAGACTCAAGTTGGGAATGATACCCTTTCTCCGAGAAAGAAGTTGGTCTCAGTAGGTTATGCGATAAAATCCGAAGAAGCGGAGCATTCTATTTACTCTGATACTGCGAGTTATGCGAGTTCTGTTACTCCTGATAATGATTGGACTATATCTGGTTCAAAGCTCTATGCACAAGACACTTCATGGAATGTTGGTATCGGAACAATAAGTCCATCCACAGATGCCAGATTGCACGTAAAAGCTAATGATGTAGATTATGGCGTTCGTGGTACAGGTTCTTCCGATAAAATGGCAGGTGTGTATGGCGAGGCTGATGGTGCATATTTTGGCATTTACGGTAAAGGTTCTACCGGCAAAATGGCAGGTGTGTATGGCGAAGCTAATAATGCAGATTATGGTGTTTGTGGTTGGGGCTCTATTGGCAACATAGCAGGTGTGTATGGTATGGCTAATAATGCAGATTATGGTATTTATGGTAAAGGTTCTGACGGCAAAACAGCAGGTATATTTGCTGATGCGAATGGCGCAGATTATGCTGGATATTTTGATGGCAATGTTACGATTATAGGCGATTTGAATGTTCCTAATAACCAGGTATCATTTTTCGCATATAATGTTGGCGATGATGCGGTTGGTTCGGAGTGGCAGAAGGTCGAATTTAATACCGAGAAGCATGATGACGGAGCTAATTTCAACACAACTACCGACCGATTCACTGCTCCTGCAGATGGTGTTTATCACTTTTCAGCAAATGTTGGATTAAATGATGTAGCTGATGCTGCCCGTTTCATAGTAGCACTTTACAAAAATGGCTCAAGAGAGGTAGATCTTTCTTCCGGATATGCTAATACAAATGACGATGTTCAGGTTCATGGTGGCTCGGCAACCATAAAGCTTAACACAGGTGACTATATAGAAGTACGGTGTTATTCGGGAATAGCTATCACATATTCAGGCAGTAATACGTACACGAATTTCTCTGGATATCGTGTGTATTAGGAGATTCAAGGGTTTTTATGTTGCAAATTTTTAAAAACAATCTTACCGCTCTTGCGGACGTTCTCGCACATAACTCTTTGCGAAGACGCAAAGGAAAACTTTTGATTATGGATATATATGAAAGCTCTGTGAATGAGTATGTAGGGGCGGGGTTTATCGTATCTGATTCGGATTTGATGAATAAAATCCCTACATTTTGCAAATATTATGAATGATTTGGAAGTCCAAAAGCAATGAGAGACCTTTGGTCTTGATTATCAAGGTTTTCTGAACGTTTATATAAAATTATGTTAGTAAAAGATTTTGATTATGAACTTCCTAAGGAGCTGATTGCTCAGTATCCTTCTTCGGAAAGAGAGGAATCAAGGCTTCTCGTTATTCATCGCGAAAGCCAAAAAATTGAGCACAAGAGATTTTATGATATAGTGGATTACTTCAGGGCTGGAGATGTGATTGTTTTAAATGAAACAAAGGTTATTCCTGCAAGACTTATTGGCAAAAGAGTTGATACTGGTGGCAAGGTAGAAGTATTTTTGCTTAATCCGTCAAATCGATATTGCGAAAACATTTCGTTTCCCACAGAGCATCAATGGGAAGTCCTTATATCTCCCGGACGTGCAAGAAAACCGGGGATTCGCATTGAATTTAGTACTGAGTTTTGGGGTGAGGTAAAAAGCATTAATCCAAGAACAATCTTTGAGTTTCATTTTTCATCAGACTGTAGGGGCGACTTTTGCGGTCACCCAGATATAAGCACGAATTCAATCCATACAATTGAAAATAGTACGGGAATTTCCCCACAAAAATTTAATAGCTTATTGCAAAAATATGGTAAAGTCCCACTTCCTCCTTATATAAAGAGAAGTCCTGTTAGTTCTGACTATGGTAGGTATCAGACTGTTTATGCAAAGGTTCCGGGAGCTTGTGCGGCTCCCACGGCTGGTTTGCATTTTACAGACTCTGTACTAAATAAGTTGAAAAAAAAGGGAGTGGATATTGCAAAAATAACATTGCATACCGGACTTGGGACTTTTAAGCCAATGAAATGCGAAGAGGTTGAAAAACATCAAATGGAATCCGAATATTATGAGATTTCAGAATCTGCTGCCCAAAAAATTAATCAGGCAAAGAGAGTAATTGCAGTTGGTACTACCGTTGTAAGAACTCTTGAAAGTTCAGAACCTGATACTGATGGACTAATTAAAGCTGGTAACGGATGGACTAAAAAATTTATTTATCCTCCATATAAATTTAAAATTGTAAACCTTTTGATTACAAATTTTCATTTACCAAAAAGTACATTGCTCTTATTAGTTTCGGCACTTGCAGGAAGAGAATTGATTTTCAAAGCGTACACAGAAGCAATAGATAATAAATATAGGTTTTATTCCTATGGGGATGCAATGCTCATAATGTAGGGACGAATGGGTGTTCGCCCCTACAAAATTGTTGTATTTATTTCATACTGTCAAGCAAGTCAGATATTTTTGCAGTTGCTACGCAAATTGATGTGTCAGCACCTCCGTAATATACAAAGAGCGTGTCTTCTCTAACTACTGCTCCGCAAGTGAAAACTACATTTGGTACAATTCCTTTTGCTTCGTAAGGTTCTGTTGGCTGAAGTAATGGTTGTTTGCCTCGCCAGATTATTTTCTCCGGGTCATTAAGGTCTATGAGAGCGAGTCCAAGCTGATAGTGGAATTCACGAGATACGGCATGATATACAAATAACCAGCCTTTAGATGTTTTTATTGGAGGTGCGCCACTTCCGATTTTAAAATATTCCCAATCTTCTTGAGGGCTCATCACTATTTTTGAGGTCCCCAATTCTTTAAATCATCCGAATAACTGATCCATATATGTGGATAGATACGGTGATACATAACAAATTTTCCATTGATTTTTTCAGGGAAAAGGCAAGCATTTTTATCATCAACTCTTGGGAAAGGATACCATCTTTTCTCCCAATTCCACTTGTGATTTAAAAAATCATCTACTGAAATTGAGCTCATACCTACTTGAATTGACCCTTCATGTCTTGTTATTCCAGGAACCATTCCGTAAGCAGTATAGCACATATAAATTCTATCCCCAATTCTTGTTAATCTTGGATCTTCGCATCCGTGGCACTCAAGATCATTTATAGGGTCGCCAAGAAATACTGGGTTTGATAGTCTCTCATCTATATGAAATCCGTCTTTGGTGGAGGCATATCCGAATCTTGAGACATGTCCATCAACACCTCTGGCTCTGTATAGCAGATGTGTTTTTCCTCCTTCATGAATTGCAGCACAGTTAAACACCATCACTGATTCCCATGAATTAGAGAGTATAGGGTCAAGAATCGGATTTCCGTTATATCTTTTTAGCATTATTCCTCCTTTTTTAAAGCTATAGTTATTTTTCTAAAATTCTGTTATAAAGTTTTAAAAAGCTCTATGCATTTTTGGGCTACTTCTTCTGATGAATTAGCTATTACATAATTCTTGGCTGATTCAACAGTAGTGTTGTATAATTCTGTTTTTTCAAAAATTGCCGAGAGATGTGATTTGAGAGTATTCATATCCGAATATCTCAACACTTCTTTGTCAAAGAACTCCACATAGTTGGATTCTTTTGCTACAATAGGACATCCGGAACCGAGACATTGAAAGGCGGTTGACGAGACCACTACTTGTGGAGTAGATGTTTTATTGAAAATAAGTACATCTGCGGCGTGTAGGTAATCATATAAGTCCTCCGTATTAGGTGCCTCTTCTCTTATTTCAATTTCAAGTGGAGAAGTGTTTTTGCGACTGAATTCTCTAAAACCTTCAAGCGAGCCTTTATCTTTTGTTACTGTTAAAACCAATATTGGATATTTTGATGATAATTCCGATATGCTTGGCATAACTTCAAGTGTAGTTTTTGAGGCAGGTCCAAAACTAAAGATAATATGTTTATCTTGCGGAAGTTCCAATTTTTCTCTTTTTGCCTTTTTATCACCCGGAACATAAGGGAGGCAAGGATATGGTATTATATGAACTTTCTTTTGATCGTATATAGAGATAAGAAATTTGCGATATCTTTCGTCGAAACATACAATGGCATCCCAATCAAATTGATAAAAACTCGGGTCTTCTGATAGATTTCCGTCATGAATTATATTTACTATCTTAGCGTGTTTCTTTATACGATGAAATATTTTGCCAAGCAAATCTTTTGAAAGCATTCCAAGATCCTGGACAACAAAAACATCATAATCCTCAGTTAAAAATGGAACCGGATTAAGGTTAGGAGGAGTATATGACGATACCGTGAAGCATCTTTCTACATAATCCTCATCCTTGCCGGTAATTTGAGTGCCGTGGAAAGCGTAGTCATAAAAGGTAAGTACTTTTAAGTTATGCCCTTGATTTACCCAGCTTCTTCCAATAAGTTCCGCATGGAATGAAGCTCCTGAGTCTGTATTCCATCCTCCCATCATAGCAATTTTCATTTTATCTCCTTTTTAAAAAATGAATTACATTAGAAATCTTATTTTAAGCATATTATAATTTAAAAGTCAAGAAAAAATCAAATGAACTTATATAATATGAATCTTGTTTTTATTGCAATAAAAATTTATACTTATACTTGACATTTAATTGCTGTTTATTATATTGATTAAAAAAAGGAGTGAAAATGAATAAATATTTGCTTGAAGAGATGACATGGGAAGATGCGAGAGATAGATTCAAAGAAACAGATATTGCAATTCTTTCGATTGGCAGTACTGAACAGCATGGACCACATCTTCCGGTTTCTACTGATGCATTTGATGCTTACTGGATTGCAAAAGAAGTGGTCAAAAGAGTAGAAAATCCAAAGCCGGTAGTTCTTCCTCCGCTAAATTATGGTGTTTCTTATCATCATATGGCGTTTCCGGGAACTATATCTCTTTCTCCGGAAACTCTTATCAACACGATTTATGATATTGGATGTTCCATTGTGAATTATGGAGTTAAAAAGCTCTTAATCATAAATGGACATGGAGGAAATAATCCTGCTCTTGAGTGTGCTGCTCAGAAACTCACTTACGATAAAAATTTGTTAGTTTTAATTGATGCGGGAAATGTGGCAGAAAAGGAACAAGAAGAAATTGTGAAAACTCCAAATGATTCTCATGCGGGAGAATATGAAACATCAACTTCGTTAGCTAATAGAGAAGCACTTGTAAAGACAGATAAATTTGTTAAAGCAATTCCGAAATTTCTATCTCCGTATGTTGCATTTGGTTTTGGCACAGGCAATAATGTGTTTTGGGCATTTACAACCGACAAGTTATCTAAGACAGGAGTTTTGGGAGATGCGACCGCTGCAACTAAAGAGAAAGGTGAAAAATTGTGGGAAGCACATCTTAAAAATCTTGCAGAATTTATTGAGCAATTAAAAGGAATAAAAGCTTGATAGTTTAGGTTTATGAAAAGCAAATATATATGAAAGAGAGGGGAATGAAATATTTTATCGTTAGTATAGTTGGGATTGCAATGATAGTTCTTTGTGAGAGCAAGGTAATGTCTGCAACAAAAATACCTATGCGTGTATGTGGAGATGCTTCCGGCAAAGTTGTCGAAAAGAGTACAAATAATTCATTGGGAGCTGTTAGAGTCTGGGTATATGATAGGTATGGAGATCTCATAACTGTCATGAGCACAGATATGGATGGGAAATATAGTTCGCAGTATCGCCGCATCCCGATTGGCAATCATTATTTTCGAGTACCTGCTGATAGGTGGGGAACAAAAGGGAAATACTTAGGGCAATTCTATAATAATGTTTCGAGCTGGCGGAATGCTACTTTTGTTAATGTGGAGAAAGATAAGATGGTTTTGGATATTGATTTTTATCTTGAAAGAGGAGCTGCAATATCTGGAAGTGTAGAATGTAACGGAGAACCGATAAAGGAAGATTCGCTTAGTGTAACTGTTTATGATGCAGATAAGAGATATTCATCTACAGAATACAAGTTGGCCACGGACTTTGAGGGGAAATATACAATAAGTGGTGTTGCATCCGGTAAATGGAAATTACATATTAACCCACAGCATTATATTGGAACTTATTATGGACAGACAGAATGGTGGGATAGTGCATTCGTAATTACTGTTGAGAATGCGAAAGATACAATTAAAGATATAGATATATGGGTCGAGAAAGGTGGTAAAATATCAGGACAGGTCTTGTCAGAGAAAACTCAGGAACCTGTATCTAATGTTAAAGTTTATTGTTCTGGAAAGTTCTCCGGTACGGATTCACTTGGCTATTTTGAGTTTACCGGATTAGATATTGGAGAATATGCTCTCGAAACTAACTTGGGTTATCAGACGAAAAGTCCTTATGCTAACCAGTATTACAAGCAAACTGTAACTTATGAAGATGCAGATTTAATAGAGATAGTGCAGGGACAAGAGGTTTCTGGCATAAATATCTATATCAAAGAAGGTGGTAAGATTCCGATAACAGTTGTTGATGAAAAGGGGCTTCCTATTCCGGAGAGCAAAAGAATCTCTCTTATTCCTCATAGCGGAAAAGAATCTTATATGAACTGGGGTGTTGGGGGAAGCACTTTTGAATATCCAAATATTTTACCCGGAAAATATACAGTATATGTTAGTTATCTTGGAGAAAGGGAGACAGGAATTTCATATGCGGCTATCTATTATAAAAATGCATTGAGATTTGAGGATGCGACTTTTATGGAAGTTAAGGAGAGTTATAAGACTGACCTTATGACAATTGTAATGAAACCGGGAGGTTGGATACAAGGCTTTATGAGACATAATGGCAATATAATAGATGGGGATAGCACAAAGTTTATGATTCTTGCCTATGATGCAAAAAGTGGTAATTTAGTTGGAAAAGGATATAATACTTTCTGTGGGGGCTATAAAATAAAGAGTTTACCTCTCGGAGAGTATAAGCTTGCTGTCTTGAATCAGGATCCTTACTTTGCAATCCAATATTATGGAGGTGGCGTAAGTTTTGACTGGGGTAAAGGTGAAAGAAGGTAACCCAGAATTTGATGCCAATTTTGATATTGACAATAGAAGCTGTGAGATATCGGGGAAAGTTATTGATGCAACTAATAATGGCATACCCAAATTGTCCGTGAAAGTGTGTGCTTATGACCGAACAGGTCATATTGTGCAAATAGCATATGTCAGGAAAGGGAAATATAAGTTAAAAAATCTGAGACCTGGCAAGTATGCGATACGAACAATCTCTGGCAAGAGATACAAAGATAAATGGTATGATAATGTTAATTTACTTGAACCCGATGATGTTGATAATAAACACTATTTTGTGAAGCTTCCGAAAAGTGTGAAGTGGCTGAGTTTAAGTGAGGGGCAGGTAATTACAGATACAGACTTTTATCTTAAATAAAACGGTAATTCTACTATTAATCATTTTGTCATAGTTTAGTTTCTCTCTCATCTCTTCCTGTAGATTTGAGGATTTTCTGAAAAAACAATTCTAAAAGCTTGACATTTTCAAATTGTGGAATTACTTTCTAAACTCTTAATATGAAAATCACAAAGGTATCAATAAAGCAAATAAAACTTCCGCTAAAGCAACCTTTTAAAATTGCTCTTGGTACGGACTATGAATATGTTGGTGTAGTCATTCGTATAGAAACAGATGAAGGAATAATCGGGTTGGGGGAAGCTTCACCGAGTTCAAGAATTACAGGCGAGACTATAGGAACTGTAGTTGACATTATAGAGAGCAAAATAAAACCCCTTCTTATCGGCAAAAATCCACTTAATATAGAAAGAATAATGGACGAAATAAATTCTGCCATTTTGCATAATCCATCAGCCAAGTGTGCAGTTGATATTGCTCTTTATGATATATTGAGCAAATATGCGAAATTACCTTTATGCAAGTTGTTAGGTGGATTTAAGGAAGAGATAGTAACTTCGGTTACCGTTGGGATAAAAGGAGTTAAAGATACTGTACTTGAGACAATCGAACTTGTGGAACAAGGTGCAAAGATTATAAAGATAAAGATAGGACTTGACCCTGTTGAGGATATAGAAAAAATAAGAGCTATGCGCGAAGAAATAGGATATGATATAAAGATAAGAATAGATGCGAATCAAGGATATGAACCGAGAGAAGTAATCAAAGTCTTGAATGAAATAGAGCAATACGAAATTGAATTTGTTGAACAACCTGTGGCTTATTGGGATATACAGGGACTTATACAGGTAAAAGAAAGCGTGGGCATTCCCGTAATGGTAGATGAGAGTCTTCTTTCATCGTATGATGCAATCAATTTAATAAAAGCTGAGGCTTGCGACATATTTAACATAAAACTTATGAAAGCAGGTGGTATTAGAGAAGCAATCAAAATTTCTAACATTGCAGAAAGTGCCGGAATTTCGTGTATGCTTGGATGTATGGTTGAAACAAGAATCGGTGTAGGTGCCGCAACTCATTTAGCATTAGCACTTAAAAATATAAAGTATGCTGACCTTGATGGGCACTTATTTTTAAAAAAAGATATAGTAGAAGGCGGAGTAATAACAGAAGATGGTATAAATAGAGTAACTTCCAAGGAAGGCGTTGGCGTTAAACTTATCAAAGAAATTTTTTAATCCCCGGAGAGTAATTCATTTTTGAACAAAGCGATAAAAGTTTTTTAAAAAACTATTTTTTACTAACGGTTATCAAAAAGGGTGAGCATTTATCCTCATTAATCCATTTTTGGCTATTATCTTCTGCTATGGGTTCTTGCGTTGTTTTGATTCTGAAATTTGCTTCTTTCAATATCTCTAAGTAATCATCTTTTGACCAAAAATAATCTTCAATTTGTAGTTGTTTTGTTGATTTCAAAATCAGGTTAACCTTTTTGCCGGAAGTTAAACTTTTATAATAATCTAATTTGTAAGACTGAATTCAACCAGCAAGTGCAACGCTCCTTTCTTTTTCCAAGACTTCCAATGGTGTTTGATAATTCAAGCACTTCCTTGGTCTATTATTAAGCCAATCTTCAATCTCTATGATTTCTTTTTCAC
>JAUVIV010000026.1 GCA_030592575.1 bacterium
CCCACTACCTCCTAATCCGATTTTCTCTACAAAACCAAAGACAGTTACCGGAATAAATAATATAAGCCAACGCATTATTTTAACGAAGTAAAATCATCTTCTTTGTTTTTACACACTGGAAATCATTTATTAATAATTTATAAAAATATATTCCTCCCGGAACCTCATTTCCGAATCCATCTTTTCCATCCCATACAATTTTGTTAACCGTTAACTGAAAATCGTTAATCGGAATTTCCCGAACGAGCCTACCAGCAATATCATTAATCTTTAAAGAGACCACAGATTGAAGACCACAAACCGAAGACTCTTTTGTCTTTTGGTCTTTAGTCTCAAGTCTTATGTCTATAGTCGTTTTTGTGGTGAATGGATTTGGGCAAGCTTCTATCTTGTAACCTGCAACTTGTGACTGGCAACTTGCTTCTTCCTCAACCCCAATCTTAGGCAATCTAAAATTAATGTTAGGTGTTTCATTCGGCATAGTTACATATACCAGATTTGCACTTGATGAATCAGGTTTATCATTCCACCATTTTGTCTCATGGTTGTCGGCTTCTGTGCTTATTTTGTAATTTCTTGTGCGTAGTCCGGCTAATCTATAACTGCCATCTATATCACTTTTATTCTCAAAGAAATATATCCATTCATACCAATGATTAATATATATCCAGCCTCTAACATTGGCTTCTGGTATTGGAGTTACGCTATCCGATTTATAGACCTTACCGGTAATGAAACCACCATTCTCAAGAATAAAATTCTTATTTATTACTGAATCTGGAGCAGTAACACTAACTAAATTGGCATTAGACCAATCATCTTTATTGTCATACCACTCAAATGCGTGAACAGTATCATCATCCCAACAAGGAATTGCAAAGAGCTTAAAGTCACTTGTTGATAAGCCGTTAATCGTATAGCTACCAAGCGAATCAGTATTCTCAGAAACTATGCATTCCCCGGAACTTGAGTTAAATGCGACAACTCTTATATCTTCAAGTGGTTCTGTTGCTCCATACACATAACCCTTAATTTTTCCTCCAATATAAAGTGAAAAATTAATATTTTTTACTGTATCTGGGGCATTTACATTAACTCTATTTGCTGAATTCCACTCTAATTTGGTATCATAATAAAGATTTACATAACCTTGAGAGTTTGATTCTTTAACTTTATATTCTCCACTTGGTAATCCTCTCACAAGATAATATCCATTTGAATCTGTGTATCCATTCTTTGTACGATTGCGAGTTGCAGCGTCATAAATATCAATTTCCACGTTTTCAATAGAATCACCGGTAGTACTTGTAACTCTACCTGATATACATCCTCCTATCTGAAGCTCAAAATCAATATTCTTCACCGTATCAGGAAAAGTTACATTTATTATGTTTGCATTACTTATATCATATTTATTATCATACCATTTATCAACATATCCCATTGAATTTCTAGCTTTAAGCTTACAACTACTAAACTCGATAGGCCAATCAACACCTGAAACGGTATAATGTCCCAGAGAATCAGTTGTCCAACCCCAAGCCCAACAACAACTGTAAGAGACCAGAAATTCCACATCCTCAAGTGGATTCCCGTAATTATCAGTAACAGTGCCGGTAATGAAACCGAGAGTATCACCACTTTTCAGATGTGAGGCATTCTTATCATCAAATCCTAAAAATCTTTCGTGCAAATTTTTGCTTATCCCAGCAAATCTCTTTTCGTTCATTCCTTCACTTTTAACTCCTGAAATGCAAAGGAATAAACCTGCAATAAATACAAACAAGTATCTCATTCTTTTATAATAAACTTACTTTCTGAAACTCCCTTATTTATCTTTATATTTTTGTATGTACTCACCATTTTCATTTTCTCTCCTGTTGCTCCTACTGGAGAAGTCATATTTATTTGAGAAAGTATCCAAATATCTCCAACTTTCTGATATTGCATATTCATTACGGATACACCAAGATTAGAAAACATTTTTTGCTTTGTAATTATTCCTTTTTTAGAGTCTATAGTCAATTCTACCTTTTGCATCAAGGGACCAGCGTTTTCAGGAATTACACTAAAAGTACAGAAATCTCCACTGGAACTTATTATCTTGGTATCAGATTTCTTTAGCATATCGGCAAAGGTTGTGTTTAAATCCACCGTAGGTGTACTCATACTTTGTAAATTTGGCATAGAGTCTCTATCAATAATCTGCCTGGTTTTTTCACCTTTTGTACTCATTGGATCCGAATACTCCATTAGCATCTTGCTCTTATTCATTATAATAGTTTGCTCTGTGGGAGTTTGCATCTCCATTCTCATTTTATCCTTACCTTTTGTATAAAGTTTCATCACTTGTGTTCTGTTCATTTCAGGGCTTGTACCTTTGCCCTCAAAAGTAATTTTTATTTCAACATCTGCCTGCATATCCTTAACCTTATCAGCATTTTTCTCAAGTTTCTGGATAATATCATTAACTGTAACTGCACTTGCTAAAGTAGAAAAAATTACAACAGTCAAAATACTCGCAATTCCTTTAATTATTCCTCTCATCCTTACCTCCTATATTTTTGAAAACACTCTTAAAATTTATAAAAAAAACTTTAAATATACTTTATTGGTTTGAGAAATCCTGTCAAGTTTTTAAAGAAAGCAAAATACATATTTAAGATATATCTTTTCAGAAATCTTTTGCCCTAGATAAGAACAAAGGAAGGAAATTCAAATTATACTTATTTTAACTTAACTATTTTTAGTGGGGCATATCCTTTCGCTTTCACGAAATAAATCCCAACAGATAAATCCTGTCCAATGATTTTTGAGTGTGTTTCTTCTACTAACTGTCCCGTCATATCATAAATCTTTAGATTCTCTTCAGTAATTTGATTACTCAATGGTTTGATAACCGCATACTTTGTAAATGGATTCGGATAAACTTTTATTGCTGAACTTTCACTCCTTAATTCGCATTCTTTTATTCCTACCGACATATCTCCATCTATGTCTATGAATTCCGGATAGAATCCCGAATTATTAGCTGCGTCAGGAGTAAGCCATCCCATTCTTACTGTCCAGATTGGATTAGTAGTATCCCCTGTATTTTCATAGGCTTTAGATGGAGGTGCCCAACCACCACAAAGTAGATCTGCATCACCATCACCATCTAAATCACCCAAAGCAGGTCTTGCTTGACTTTTTGGAAGTCCCCATGCTGTTTTTTGTTGCCAAGATGGATTGGTAGCAGAGCCAATATTCTCAAAAGCTACAATATCATCTACAAACCAACGTTGCAATACAACATCGTAGTCTCCATCTGCGTCAAGATCGGTATAGGTAGGTGAAAGATTGCATGCCCCAACGCTTATATCCCAAGTAGAATCTCTCGTCCAAGCCAATGGAGTTGTTCCTGTGTTCCTATAGAATTCAATAACATCGTGTTTATTTACACTTAAATCACATTTGCCGTCACCATTCAAATCGACAAAGTCAGCCCAAAAAACTTGTCCCATACCAGGTGGGCGAAAATCCCATACTGCTTTTCTTTGCCAGACGGGTGCTAATTTAGAACCTGTATTCTCAAATGCCATTATAAGATCAGTATCTCCAGTAATATATACATCATAATCTCCATCATTATCAAGATCGCAAAAACTTGAGTGAATGTAACATCCATTTGGAGCATTCGGTATATCCCAGGCCTGTTCTCTTTTCCATAAGTTATTAGGATCTCCTGTATTTAGCCAACAAGAACGACCTACAAAAATATCTAAATCAGCCAATAAAACGTGGGGTATAACAAGAAATAATATTATTACAAACCAATTGTTTTTTATTTCATGCATTTCAATCCTCCTATTTCTCTTTGGGTACAATGATTTCAAAAGATAAAATTTTTTCTTAGTTGTCAACTAATGGACTCCCTCAATTTCTATTACAATACAGATTACTCCAAAAATCTGATTTTGTCAAGCAAAAACTTCTGACTATATTTTACATTAAAACATCCGAATAAATGTCCAATGCTTTACCTATAATTTTTCAGGAGGTGAAGTTTTCAAGCACTATAGAATTATATCCTATGAGATAGAATTTTTTATTTTAGATAATACCAAAGGAATGAACACAATTGAAAAACTTTGCAGCAAGTTTACAAGGAATGTACTCACTATTGTTGTTCAAAATATGGCTTATTTTAACTTAACTATTTTTAATGGGCTATATTCTTTTACTTTTACAAAATAAATTCCAACAGATAAATCCTTTCCAATAATTTTTGAGTGTGTTTCTTCTACTAACCGTCCCATCATATCATAAATCTTTAGACTCTCTTCAATAACTTGATTATTCAATGGTTTGATAACTGCATATTCCGTAAATGGATTCGGATAAGCTTCTAATCTGTCATCGTAAGTATTAACGAAGCATTTTTTTTCTTCTACGTTTACCGATGCATCTCCGTCTATGTCTATGAGTTCCGGGTAAAACCCATTATTATTAGCTGCGTCAGGAGTGAGCCATCCCATTTTTACTGTCCAGATTGGATTAGTAGTATCCCCTGTATTTTCGTAAGCTTTAGCAATTGCCCAACCACCACAAAGTAGGTCTATATCACCATCGCCATCTAAGTCACCTAAAGCAGGTCTTGCTTGGTTTTTTAGGAATCCCCATTCTGCTTTCTGTTGCCAAGATGGACTGACAATAGAGCCAACGTTTTCAAAAGCTATAATACCATCTACAGACCAACGTTGCAATACAACGTCGTAATCTCCATCTGCATCAAGGTCAGCGTAAGTAGGAGAAAGATTGCTTGCCTCAATGCTTATATCCCAAGTAGAATCTCTTGTCCAGACAAATAGAGTTGTCCCCGTGTTTCTGTAAAATTCAATAACGTCATGCTTATTTATGCCTAAGTCACATTTACCGTCACCATTCAAATCAACAAAGTCAGCCCAAAATACCTTACTCATATCAGGTGGGTAAAAATCCCATATTATTTTTCTTTGCCAGACGGGAGCCGATTTAGAACCTATATTCTCGAATGCCATTATAATATCAGTATCTCCGGTAATATATACATCGTAATCTCCATCATTATCAAGGTCGCAGAAACTTGAGTGAATATAGTAGCTGTTTGGAGCATCAGGTATATCCCAAGCCGATTCTCTTTCCCATAAGCTATCAGAGTTACCTGTATTTAGCCAACAATAACGACCGATAAAAACATCTGAGTCCGCTAACAAAGCTTGTGGAATAACAAATAATATTATAACTACAAACCAATTATTTTCCATTTTTGTATATTTTCAATACTTTAGAATAAATACTTCAAAGGTTTGATTTTGTCAAGGACAGACTTCCAAATAAATATTTAATATTCTATCTACAATTTTTGAGGAGGTGAAATTTTCAATTACATATTTATATCCATTCTCTGCTAATTGATTTGCTAACTTTTCATCCTTTAATAATTTCTCTATGGCATCTGCTAATGCTTTAGGATCTCTTTCTGGTACTAACAATCCGGTTTCTCCCTCTTTGATAATATCCGGAATACCTCCAGAATTTGTTCCAATAACTGGCTTTTTGCAATTCATTGCTTCTACTAAAGAAATACCAAATCCTTCGCCTATTGCAGGAAGCACAAAAAGGTCGCAATCTTCTAAAAAAGAACTAACTTCATTATGAGGAATAGCTCCTTTAAACTCTATCTCCAAGCCCAAATTTTCAGCTAACTTTTCAAGGTTTTTTCGCTCAGGTCCATCACCAAGTATAAGGATTTCGTGAGTAATTCCTTTTTCTTTTAAAATATTACAAGCTTCAAGCAAATAATTAATTCCTTTTTGTTCGGTTAATCTACACAAAGTCGCAATTTTCATCCCTTTTTTATGTTTTTTGAGGTTATTTTGTTTTTTGCCAATATTTACTGGCATAGGAATAACTTGGATTTCCTTGTCCTCGGTAAATTTTATCATTTCTTCCAATTCTTTTTTTATAAAACTGGATACTACTGTTACTTGATAAGCTCTTTTAATAACTGCAGTGGCTATATTTTTCACTCTTATGTGAGATTTTAAAAGTTGGAAATCAGTTCCATGAAAGGTCAAGACTAAGGGAATATTTTTTATCTTTGAAACAAGAGCACCAATTATCCCCGATGGTATCCACCAATGTGCATGAATGAGGTTTATTTTTTCCCTATTTATAACCCAGATACTTTTAAGAAGAGAAGATGCGAGAAACAATATAAATATAAATTGATAAAACAAACTTCCTTTGACTAATTCATGCATATTTCCTTGATAAGCCAATCTTTCAAATTTAGAAGGAGCGTACCGAAACCGATAAATACTTATACCGTCAATTTTTTCAAAATAAGGGAGATTCTTTTCGTGAGGAGCTACTACAAAAACTTCTATTCCTCGGCGAACAAGTTCACTTGCTAAATCAAATAAAAAAACACCTGCGAGGTCTCCTTTTTCCCGAATGAAACAATGTGTTAAGAAAAGAACTCTCACGGTGTTATTAGTTGCCGAAATATAAACTTATTACGAACTTGAACAAAAACAAAGGTTTTCTTTATTCTTAAATTTTGTTCGTGTTAAATTCTTTTGTCATTTCTTTTTTAATTTTTTTATTTCATCTTGAATTCCTGCAATAGCTTCGGCGAGAAAACCTACAACAAAAAGCAATAATCCTGATACGCCAAGAAAAATAACTAAATAGAGAAGAGGTCTATAACCCTGTTGAAGTACAAATCTTAAGTAAATTGCAATAATGCCCACGACAAATGCAGAGAGAAGTAATCCTCCGCTGATTGACCCGAAAAAGAGCATCGGTTTTTGCATACCTGACATTTGAAATTTTACAGCCAATAAATCTAATACACCGATGAGGATTCGTCCTCCACCGCTATATTTAAAATTTCCGCTAACTCTTGGATAAAATTGAATTTTTACTTCTGATATTTTGTACCCTATATCCGCAGCTAAAACAACTATATATCTATGCCAGTCTTTTCGTAAGGGGATATCTTCCACGACTTCTCTTTTAAAAACTTTAGGCGAGTTCATGTGATGAACAGTTACGCCAAAAAGTTTGCGAGAAATAGAGTTGTATATACTGGAAACTATCCTTTTGGCAAGTGGCTTTTTGCGTAAATTTTGCATCCATCCGCATACGACATCTGCACCTTTATTTATTTCGTCTATATATTTTGGTACTTCGGAAGGCAGAACTTCAAGGTCTGCACCCAAGAACATATACAGCTTTCCTGAGGCTACTTTAAATCCGGAAAGCAATGCTTGAGTTATTCCCATTCGTTTATTGTGTTGTACTATTTTGAGAAAATTATATTTTTCGGCACATTTTGTTGCAATTTGATAAGTCTGATCTGTACTTCCATCATCTACCAATATTACCTCGCATTCAATTTTACTTTCCTTTATCATTTTGTCAAACTTCTCCATTAACAGCAGAATATTTCCTTCTTCGTTACAGGCAGGTATAATTACGGATATTGTCATTTTCTTATCCAATTAGACCAAAATAAAAGTTCATCAGATGAGTGTGCATCACTCCCATAAATTACTTTAGATTTTTTCAAAACTTTTGTTAAAAATTCACCACGAGGTGCGCGATGTCTCAAATTTATTTCAAAAATTTTCTCTTTTCCTTCCTTAATTAAAGTATTTATTACTTTCTTAGGTAGATAAACCCCGTGTTGATAAAGAATAGCAGCGGGATGAGCAATTACAGTTGGTATGGGGTTTTTTAGTACTTTTCGTATCGCAGTAAACCAGAATGCAAGAGCTCTTGATTTGTTTACAGATATTTCTCCTGAGGGTAAATATTTTCTCTCTTCTATTGGTATTCTGTGAATTGCGGCATACACAAAATCAACTCCTTCTATGTTTTTCGGTAAATCTAAATCTCCTTTTAAGTTTATAACCTTTGCTTCTATTCCGGAAAGTATTTCTATCTTACTATCATATTTTTTTCTTAGTCTCAGAATATCGTTAACGAAATCTGGCAACCATAGTGTATTTTCCCTAACATGGTCAACTATGCAAATTTTATTATATCCTATCTTAATTGCTGTTTTTACAAGTTCTTCCGGAGTATTTAATCCATCTGAAAACTTAGAGTGTATATGCCTGTCCTCTTTTATCATAATATACCTCATTCCAATAACGTATCATCTTAACATCCCATTTCACTTTGGGAGATATTATTTTTTCTCTCAGGGCAAGTTTCACGGCTAAATATACAAGATTTACGCCTGCTGCCGCACATAATACAATTGTTCCTTGAAGCCTCGGGTTGGATTCAATAAGCTTAGGAACTTTATTTTCATCTTCTTTAAATTGTAATCCTATGTTACCATTCAAATTAAGAGTTGCAACTATTTTTTTAGAAGCTTCAATTATTGTGTCATTTTTTACGGTTATTCCAACAAAACTAACACCCATTTTAAGCTTTTCTCGCAGGCGAGGAATTACGATAATTGCTTTTCCGTTATCTGCTAAGATATCTACGCTATATTCTTTACCGGGTAAATATTCCATAACTATAAGTTCTGGAAAAACTTTTGCGTTTTTTAATACAGGCGTAATATCTTCTAAGGTAGTAATTGTGTTTATGGGCTTATGGTTAATTAACAAATCTAATCTGTCAATTCCTTGAGTTAATATCCTGAATCCACGTGAACCATTAGAAATAGGTGGCTTGAAACACACTTTGTTTTTCGGATACCCAAGCTTAAGTACTGCTTCTTTAAATTCTATATAACTATTGACTTTAATAAATTCAGGAACAGGGATATTATTATTAGAACAATGACTCATTAACAGGTATTTATTATTTGCTATTTGTAATTTTTGAGGATGAGATATGCTTATTTTAACGCCAATTTCTTCAAACTTTTTTATATTCTCGGCAAAAGGCATTAATTCTTTTGTTACAAGAGGCATAACAACTTCTACTTTTTCTTTCTTGCATATTTTTAAAATACTTGGAATAAATTCTTTGTCGAGAGCGGAGGGAATCAAGTGAGTTTTATCAACCATAGAAAAGCCTACGGAATTTGGCTCCATATCTACGCCAATAATTTTTATTTTTCGCTCTTCTACAAGACGTAAGTTCTTGATTATGCCGGGTGCACCGGGTGCACCTGCTCCAGTTACAAGAACAGTTATGTCTTTCATTTGATAATCCATCTAACTGCCTCAAATGCTTCTGCATAACGAGCGCCAATCTGAACTCCTCTTGTCCGAGCCAAACTTCTTATGAATTCTTCGGTTGCATAAGGTCTATGGATTTGTGATTTGTATTTTTTAAATGCGGCTACTTTCTTGACGATATGTGGTTCTTTCAAATATATAAAAGCAGTTGTGCTAAAAGTTAAGTTATTGCCGGGAAGTTCATATCCCAATATACTTGTTTGTTTAAATGCTCTCAACCCTTCTTCGTAAACGGTATGATGGTCTTGATGAATGTCGCTGGAACTTGGCATAAATACCAAATCCGGCTCAATTTTTTCTTTAAGCAAAACCATATCTTCTAAAATTTTTTGCCTATTTTGAGGATGTTCTCTTACAGGGTATCTATAAATCAAAAGATTCTCTGGTTTTATTCCCAGAACTTTGGTTGCTTCTTTTACTTCTATTTCTAAAATATTTTTAGGAAATCCCTTAGGTACTGATTTTTCACACACAGAGAAGGCGGCATAATAAATTTCCTTTCCTTCCTCTGTAAATCTGGCAATGCTTCCGCCACATCCAAATTCCCCATCGTCTGTATGAGGAGCAAGTATAAGGATATTCTTAATCATATTTTTTCACCTCCTATAATGGGTTTTGTTGTAGATTTGTTTGGATGAATCGAAAATTTCATAAAAGGAAAAAGAATACCTCCTATAAGACTCCCGATTACTCCTATTATATAAAAAAGCAAAGAAAGTGTTACCGCTTCTGTGCCGGTAAGTCCTACTTGAGCAAACAAGAATCTATAACCTCCTTCTCTTATTCCTAATCCATTTATTGTAATTGGGATTGTTGTTAAGAGTCCTATAATTACAGGATAAACTACATAACTCATAAAAGGAAGTTTAAATCCAAGTGCAAGCCCAATTGATAAATTCATACCAGCAATAACAAATTGTATCACAAATGAAAGCAAGACGGTTTCAAGTATTTCTTTTTTCTTGTCTTTATAAATATATATTGCATTATAAAAATTTTTAGCTTTATCTCTAATTCCTTTATATTTAACTTTTTCAATTATACCTTTAAACTTACTCATAAATCCACGCTCAAAAAACAAATACAGACAAATATTTACCAAAACGAAAACCCCAACTAATGGGAAAATTATCTTATATAGAGAGGATTGTCTGAACCACAGCAAAGAAGCAATTAGCGCAAAAGCAATAAGTGCCCATCCTCCAATAATTAATTCTATAAGCATAGAGGAGAAAGTCTCTTTCATTTTTTTGTCTGATTTTCCTGCATAAAGAGCTCTTATTGCCCCTCCACCTATAGTTGTTGGCAAAAGATTGTTATAAAAAAAACCAATGAAATAATAAGCCAGGATGCGAGGATAAGAAATACTAATTTTATGTATTTTAAGTAATATATGCCATCTTAAAGCACTTAACATTACGGTAACAATATAACCTCCAAGTGCAAGCCATAAAAAATTTACATTTGCTTTGCCGAGAATACTTCTTACTTCAACAAAATCTAAATTTCTGAATATTAAAAAAAGTAATCCTCCGCTTATTGCTACCCTAATTATAACTTTTAATGCTTTCTTCATTATCTATTGCATTATACTTCGTTAAAGCGTATTGTGTCAAGCAAAATCAATTCATTGAAGTATCATAACTTGTTACTATCAAAGGCAAAATCAAGTTTTTATACTTCATAAGAATCGCTTTGATTTTTGGATTTTAAGCAGTATGCCGTTTTCTCTCCCCTAATAAAATAATATCTCTTAATTCTTCAGGGGTTTGCGCACTTAACCAATCTTTATCAAAGTTAGCCTCTCTAACGATCTGAGCAATTGCTCCGAGTGCACGAAGATGAAAATTGCGTTCATCACGACTTCCGATAAGAACAAAAATTGTATGAATTGAAGGAAGTGATGGAGAAAAAACAATGCCTTTTTTGCATCGCACCAAAAGAATTTCAAATTTATTCTCTCCGTCAATAGTAATATGAGGAATTGCAATTCTTGGACTGATTATAGTTGATGATTCTTTTTCTCGTTCCAATAATTGATTAAATAGAAGATTCTCTTCAATTCCTAATCGTTTGGCAAGTGAACGTGAAGTTGTTTTCAAAAACTCTTCAAGCGATGAAGATTCTTTTAAGTCAAGAATCTCGCATTCTCGTATCAGGTGATCAAATCTATCTTCTACTACTTCGTCTCGTTCTCTCAAAATTTCTCTTAATTCATTTCCCAAGAGACCACGGGTCAAATCTTTAGAAGTTATACGGTTAATAATGTATACGAGAGCAGATTCTCTACTTACTTTTGGGCGTGAATAAAGTAAATACCATGCCAATCCACAAACAATTAATAACAAAGTTGTAACAAGAGCAGTAATTCCCATTTGAAAAAGAAGAATTCCGCATCCGAGAATCCCAAGTATTTGTATCCAGGGATACAAAGGACTTCGGAATTTGGGTTGATAATTCCTAATCTTACTTTCTCGCATACTAATCACTGCGAGATTTGAAAACATAAAAAGCAAGAGCTTCAAAGAAGAAGCTGTTTTTACTAATCCTTCTAAATCCAGAAATAGTATTACACACATCATAAATCCACCGGTAAATAGTATGGAATGATGGGGTGTTCCAAATTTTGGACTTATCTTGCCAAAAAATGTTGGCAATAAATTATCTTTGCTCATTGCCATTGGAGTACGTGATGCCGCCATAATTCCGGCATTTGCGGTTGAGATAAATGCAAGTAGTGCTGCCATAGCCATTGCTATAAGTCCAAACTTTCCCATGCTTACACCGGCACCGATTGAAATTGGAATATGAGATTTTTGTAATTGCAAGGGGTCAAGTATTCCGGTGGTTACAAAAATAACCAACACATAAATCAAGCTTATAATAACAAGAGAAAGAATCATTCCCAGGGGGATATTTCGCCCCGGGTTTTTTATCTCCTCTGCAACACTTGATATTTTGGTTAATCCACCATAAGAGACGAAAACAAATCCTGCTGTTGCTAAAACCGGTTTCATACCAAATGGAATAAATGGAGTATATCTTTGAACTTGGATATAGGGCAAACTACGAAAAACATAAAATATCAATAGTCCAATTAATACAAGTACTAAAAATACTTGAGTTTTTCCAGCTTTTTTAACACCTGTTAAATTAAGAACTACGAAGAAGAGACATAAGCCAGCTGATATAAGTTTAATTTGAGGATATGTAATAGTTGGATTAATTAATTCTATAAATACGCCTATTCCCAGAAGAGCAAAGGCACTTTTAAATGCTAAAGAGAACCAGGCTGAAATTCCACCCATAGTTCCAAGCCCAGGTCCAAAACTTCTATCAATGAAAAAGTAATCTCCTCCTGCTTTCGGCATAGCTGTTGAAAGTTCAGCTTTACTTAGTACTGCCGGGATAACCAAAATACCTGCTAATATATATGAAATTATTACGGCTGGTCCTGCTTTTGCGAATGCTAAGCCGGGTAAAATAAACAATCCCGAGCTAATCATAGCTCCGGAAGCTATACAGAAAATATCAATAAGACCAAGTTCTTTTTTTAACTTTATACTTCTACTCATAGAATTTATATTTATTTAAAAATCTAATAAATTGTGATTAGAGTTCAAAAATAGTCCTCTAATAAAAGAAAAATAAAGTTGGAGAAATAAAAAATGTTTTATTATTTGCTTTTTAGTTCTTCCGGCATAACTTCATCCCATGGAAGAGTTACACTTTTTCCCTCCCATTTCTCGTCAAGTCCTGTAACGATAGGACGAATAGTTACTCCGCCTAACTCTGCTTTTGATAAATATTTCAAGAAATATCCTTCTCCTCCGGTATATCTATTTGGAATCTCAATTCGTGCTTCTATACGAGGAAAAATATACTTTACAAAAAATGAAGAAAAATATCCTCCTTCCATAGAAGAGGTGAACATATCTTTTTTCCATGAAAGACTAAACATTCCACCGGAAAGAGGTTCTCGTTCCCATGTTTCTATTCTTCTATTTGTAGTAGGTTTAAAATAAGGAAAACGACATAAGGAATCTAATTGTTCATTATTCATTCGTACTCGTTCTCTTTTGTCTCGACTTCTTTTTTCTTCTTCACCTATTATGCCTAATAATACCAATTCTTCTGGTAAAACTTCACTCCATAGAACTTCAAAAGGTCCGCTTTGCCATCTTGTTTTTTCCAACATAGAAGATATTTTTTCTCCTCGTTTCTTTGTTACTAACCTAGAAGATACTAAAATATTATCTACATTTATCTTGACCTCATAAATAACACTGTAAAAGACAGTATCGGTTCCTGAAAAAAGGTCGGTTACGGAACTTGGAGGTTTTGCGTAGATTTTGACTTTGGGGAAAATTTGATCCATAAAAATAGGAATAAAGTATCCAAAATTTAAACCTCCTTGCCTCTGAACCTCTATTCTTCCCATTTCTTTTGTAGGTGTAAATACTTTTTTATCTCCCACAACTACACAAAGCTCAGTACCAGGTACCTCAGAGTTAAGTACCATTATGTTTTCCGCCTTATATTCTTTGGGTTTACTGGTGAATTTAATAGATCCAATAGATAATTGTTTTGCATGCCAAAAGTCTCTTACTGTCTGAGTCCATGAAGTGCTAACAATTGCAATCATACAAAAAAACATAAGAATATATTTTCTCATTTTTCCTCCTATTGATTTTATTTTTAATAATTTATAACACTGTCAAATAAATGTCAAGAGAAAAATTCAAAGAGATTTCCATTACAAAAAACCAACTTTTAATACCCCAAAACTACTATCTATATGAATTATAAGTTTATTTTTGGCAATATTCCAATTTTTTGATTCATACCATCCATTATTATCCTTTGGTAGTAAGGATTCACGTTCTATATTTCTAAAGCTAATTCCGGATGGTTTTAATCTTATTCCGACTTCTTTCGGCAAAATAAGCTTTAAACTACCTCCTCCCATAGTTATTTCTATTCTACGGCTATCATTAAATTCTCCTCTGAAATCAAGAGTATATAATCCTATTCCTCCGTGAAAGTGAAATATATCAAAATTCGCATTTCCTAAATGTTCTCCCCTGAAACTTCCGAATTGAACGGAAATACACAACTCTTCGCATTTTACAGTATTTGGTGAATCAAAACGAAGTATGGATTTTCCTGTAGTTTTTAGATTAAGCTTTGCTATTTTCAATTTGGATAAATCAATATTTGAAGCTCCTGAAATTAAATCCAAATATAAAGGAATTTTGGAGGTAAGTGCAATATTGCAAACATTCTTAAATCCAAATATTCCTCCTTTTTTTCTTTTTTCCTCTTGGATGCTAAATGTTCCAATTCTTTCCTTTCTTTGATATTCCATAATAGGTACCACAGAAATTGAATCATACTTTATTTTTGTATTAAGCAAGAACGATTCATTGCTTGTATCTATTTTTTTGAGTTTGAGTATGAATGAGCTGATATCTAATTCTACCGTACATTTCTGTTCATTTTTAAAAGGGATATCTTTGCTAATAGAATCTGTTTCCGGAATGTGGAATTGTGTAAATCCCGGTAACTGCAAGATAATAAAAAGAAAAATCATTTATATTTTTTGTTATGCGAGGATAAGAAACGGTAGAGATGAAAGCATAGTATTTTTTTGAGGTCTAAATTTTATCCCTAATTATTGTTCAGAAATATTTTTTCCCTTTAATAAATTCAATAAGTCCCTTCTTTTTGATTGTTTTTAAATTTTTTCGGTGTGCATCTTTATGAATTTCATTCAAAGTATTTAATTTTTTACAAGTTTCAATTTCGTCGCATTCCCAACAACCGTCAAATCCTTTTTTCTGGCAGCATTTTCTAATGGTGCAAAAAGGATTTCCGCCACCGCCCCTGCAGGCACTTTTGCATCTTAGCCTAACCATTGTCCCAAGAACTTCATAACACTCCTTGTAATTTTTGAATTCTTTGAAGGGAATGCCTTTAGCAATATTTTCAAATTTAGTTTTCCTTAATTCTTTTCTTAAATCTCTTGATAAATCTGCAATTGCTCCCTTGAAACTGAAACAATCGCCACAGTAAAGTCCGCAGTAAGCAATTAAGTTTTTGCTTTGATTATTTTTTGTTTCCATATTATCTCCTTATCAATTTTAACAACCTAATAATTTTATTTTCGTCAATTTCTTTCAAAGAATTAATTTCGATATGTTTCATTGTTTTGCCAGAGCCTTCAAAGAGTTTTGTTTCTTCAGCCGATAAACCTTTTAACGAAAACCCTAAATTAACATGGTCTTTAAGAGCAACAATATAGTATTTTCCTCCTTCGTAGGAAGGTACACCCCATTTCATTTCTTCTTTAATGTCAGGAAAGATCTTGAATATAATTTTTCTCAGATTTTGGCATATTTCTCTCTGCGGTGATTTTTGTTTCTCTACATATTCTTCAACTTTCTTATTCATTTTATATCTTATTTTCTCTCTGCAAATCCTAATATGTATCCATTACAGTCTTTAATGTAGAATTCTTTCATTCCATACCATGTAGTGTGTAAGTCTATGGCAATATCAATTTTGTCTTTGAGCGAGATGTACATTTCATCAATATTATTCACATCAAAGTAGAACGATACTGATGCACCAATTGTTGAACCTTTTAACATTGGCAAGTCTTCTTCAAACACATTCTTTTTCATAAGCATAATAAACACTTCATCTCGGCTTACCATCGCATATACATAATTTCTACCGTCTTTCATCTCAGTTTCAAGTATCTTGTTATTTTCTGGAACGACCATATTCAGCGAAAATCCAAGAATATTAGTATAAAATTCTACTGATTCCCGCACATCATTGACCATCAAGTTGGGCGTTAGTTTTTTAAATTTCATGATTTAGCATCTCCTTTTCTTTCAAATGTGAATGATAAATTCGCAGCTATCTGCTCCGGTGATTACTGATTTCACAAGTTTTACTTCAACAGGTCTATCAAGTGCTGATTCAAGGAATTGCTTTTCCCATGCAACTCCACATTGGCAGTACGTAGTTGTGAGAAAAAGTTGTTTGGTTTGTTTAACTTGTCCACAAAAACACTTATCATATATTACAACAATAGTATTTTTATCTTTTAAATTGAATCTGATACCTCTAAATTTTTTATTCAGTTTGTTGAGAAAATCTTCAATAGATTTTGATTCACCTATTAATTTTTTTGCGGTTTTTCTATGTCCTTGACCACAGCATTTTTGACCACAATATTCCATTATTTTGATAGCATTTTCCTTGCCGATTTCTTTTTCTAATCGTTCAATAGTAGCTTTCCACCATGTAGCTTTTTCAACGGAATTGAATGATTCGTATCTATCTGAAACCGACATAAGTTTTTCTAAAATATCTTGATTGTATTCTTTTTCAATAATCTTGGCAAATCTTCCAATTCTACCTGTTTTTGGGATTTTTGATGCTTGGCTCTGGCTTGATTGCTTTTTGGATTTCATATTTTTATTCATATTTATAAAGTTGTTTGTTATGAACACAAATTATTTTATCATGTTTTATCCATTTCTTTTTTTCTTCTTTAATAAACTTCATAATCCCTCCCATTTTAATTTTTTCTAAATTTTCAATCATACTCATTCCATATCTTGTTTTATATCTTTTATCTAACCGATTAATTATAGAACAAGGAAAATCACTACATTCAAAACAATATTTGAAATCATTTTTCTTAAATACTTTGCAATTATGAATAGTGCATTGTTTCTCTCTAAATCTGCAACCAGGACATTTTCTTTCGTCTCTGAGAAATGCAATACAAAGATTACAATTCATTCCACAAGGAGCTATTAATTTTAACTTCATTTTTCCTTCTGTTTTTTGGTAAAGAATTTTAATGCTGGACAACAGATACTGCCTTGTTTGCAATGCAGGCAAGCAAGCTTTCCGTAAAGAATCGGATTTACAACAAACCATGAAAGGATGGGATATATCATAGCAATTAAGATTGGGATGTTAAACCCTCTTGAAACGAAAAGTGCTATTCCTATAATTAATGGAGTTAGAACTACAAGAAGTTGTGGAATAAAATCTTTAACACCAAGTTCTCTTTCGCAGAATTTTTCAGGTTTGCCTTTTTTGAAAAATTTTATGGCTATAACTCCTTTGCCAAAGGCACATACCTTTCCGTAATAATAACAATGAATACAACCCTCTTTAAAAAAAGAACGTTCAAGCAAAAAAAGATATGCTACGTACAAAATTCCGGTAATTAGATTTAATTTAAACATTATATATGCGACAGCAGTATAAACTGCAAGCGATGGGACATTGGCAAGAATGGCAATCCAGACAGGATAGTTATCATATATTTTTGTTTTTTTGTTCATATTAACTACCTCCTTTTTCGATAATTTTCAATGCTTTGAGATAAACATTTTTCACACCGTTATTTTATTCTGTTGTTAAATCAAAGGCTTTTAATATTTTGTTTTTTAAAAGCTATTTCAAAATAATCAATTTTCTTGTTTTCTTGTGATTTTCATATTCAAATTTAGCGAAATAGACTCCAGCTGAAAACTCCTTTGTTTTCCAGTTCATAGTATAATATCCGGGGTTTCTTCTTTCGTCAATCAGTGTTTCTACCAACTGTCCAGAAATATCGTATATCTTCAATGAAATTTTACTTCTTGCTAATATTTCATATTCAATAGTAGTTGAGTGTGTGAATGGGTTTGGAAAAACGCAGAAACAGATTGAGTTGCTTCTTTTGTGAGATTCCGATATGCCTGATGAAATTGTTTTATAAACTTCTATCTCAGAAAGCATTGTCCATTCAGGAGTTTCAGGTATTATTACTGTTTTCAAATATCTACCTTTTGTATTGCCAAACCATATATACTGAATGGTTGACTCGTCATTCCCAATCCCTTCCGCATCTCCAAAATAGGTAAATGTAATATTATCATTTGAGATATATAGCTTAGCTTTTTGAGGAGAATATATTCCTGAACACTCAGAACGCATAAAAAATAATTTTATTCTCTCCAAATCATAAGAAGCAAGTAAATCAATAGTTATGGTTAAATTGCTATCCGTATAGTTCCATCCTACTTGGTCGTCCCAGTTGAATCTCTTATGCCCATTTGTTAACTTTATGCTATCTGTATAAGGATTTACGGGAAGAGGAAATAGAATATAGGGTTTTAGATAAGCAATATTATTGGATCCGGGAACTTCAAGATATTTTGCGTAGTCTCTGTATAATATCATTTGAGCGGTATCTTTGTTAAGACCCATAAAATGATTATACTCATAGCACACTATTTTGGAAACATACAAAGACTCTACTTCAATTTGCTCTGCTATCCTGTTCATATCTCCAGGTTTCCATCCAAGAGAATCAGGAGTAAATATCTCAAGGTCTGTCCAAAATATAGTACCAGTACTATCACAAGCTTTCTTCATTGCATAAAAATACTCAGGAACATTCGTTGAAAGAGTACATCTATCACAACCTACACCATCTTGAAGCATTAACACATCAATTGAACAACTATCAAGTATGTTTCTCCACCAAATTTCAAAATCCGAAGCCGATTGATGCATTGCAAAAAAGGGTGCTATTAATACTAATTTTGAGGAAGAAAGCCAATGAGAATAGTCTGCAATAGTATCTATATAAGCCACATAATTCTCTATCTTTGATAATGGATAGTCGCTTATTTCTTGAGGAATATACCATCCCTCGAAACAACTATGCTCTTCATACAAATCCCATAATTCATTTATGACATCTATATTTCTATTTGCAAGTCCCTCCAAATAAGCTGAGTCATCTGGATATTGCCAAAAAAGCCCATCGTATGCTAAACCTATATAAACTTTCATTCCAAGAGTATCTGCAATGGACATAATTTTAGCAATTGGGTCATTTCCCACGGGATTAAGCCAATCTAATATTGTGGGATAATAGGCAGTGCCATTATCTGTAACATGTTGGATAATCAAATCCTTTATTTGTATATTTCTCATATCTTCAAGTTCGCTTTTCCAAACATTCACAGACCAATTTGCATTCTCAAAATCAAGTCTTAAAAAGGAACCTTCAATTTTGGGAGGGGAAGTAAAAGAATTACCGTTCAACAAAAAAACACATAAAAAAATCAAAAATAAATTACTCTCTTTACAAAATAGAGATAATGTGGTGCATTGTTTGAAGTTTTTATTCATTACGACTTAAGCGATGCTTTTGTTGTTCTAAATTTTTTCATGCTTTATTCTTCTCTTTTTTATTCTATTGCTTCCTAATTCTTTTGTCAAATCTTTATTGAACAACTCAAGTTATAAGCTGATTCGTACTGTTTTTTAGAAAATAGTACTCCTTCTATTCTGTGGTAACCTGCGGAAAGCTTCAAATTGTTTATAGGAGTAAGTTCTATTTCGAATATTGGTGATAGGCCAAAGAATGAGTATCTAATCCCTCCCATAAGGGAAATATATTTGCAAGTTTTCAAGCTTATAGCTCCCGAATGAGCCCAATACTGTCCGAATATGTTAGTAATATTAAACGTCATAATACTTAAATCATACGATATTGCTGTTCTTAAAGAAAGTGGGAGGCGAGTCTTGAATGCAGGAATCACATAAGTGTTTTCAATCATACAGAAAGGCAAGGGATCAATTGTATCCGGAAGTAATTCTTTTCTTATAGTATTTTTAGACCAATTGAGAGTATTATAAAGATTCTCAATGGAAATTCCAGCATAGATTTTCTCTCCCAAAGTTCCAGCTATACCAACATCTATGCTAACTCCGTTTCCTCCGTTTGCAGATGAAAAGAAAAATGCCGATGTATTTATTAATGTGTCCCAAGTAGTTTCTACTATTCCACAAACACTATCTACTTTAGTACAGGATATTCCTTTGAGATATTTTAGTTTTATTCCGGATGAAATTGTTATAGAATTCTTTTTTATGAATGGTAAACTTGTACTTACTCCATATTCATCTATGATTTGAATTTCCCCGGATCCACCTGAAATATTATATTTTCTATCTAATTCGTTTCCAAATAGAAACAACGAGAAGAAATCTTTTGAAATTTCAGAAAACCGATATGCTTTGTTTATGTAAGTAAGCGCATAATTCTTGCAATTTATTGAAATTACTTTTTTCTCAAATATATTCTTGTAAGTATAATGATTTCCTTTAATAGCTTTCATGATATTAGTCTTGTCTTCTTCGTCAATAAACATTGACGTTGTATCTTCAATTGTTTGAACAACGAAAGACTCAAGAAAAAATAATGGATATTTGGTGAAAGAACAATTAGCTGGATTCCAGTATGGAGAAAATATTCCATTCTTGGAAACGGAATAGATGCCGATCTCGCCAAAGTTTTTCCATTCTTCTGTTGTAGATACACCCCAAAAAACATCCAATTGGGCAATTAGAAAATACAATATTAAACACATAGTTTTCTATCTTTTTTTATGCTGCCTTTCTCTCTGAGAAACCATTAAAGTATATTATTCTTTGTATTGTAAAACAAATCCAAAAGGTTGTCTAAATTTTTCTTAAAAAAACTTAAGATACTTGTGTAGTTTTTTTCACGAATGTAAATAATAAGAACAAGGAGATTATAGCCAATACAAAGCCATAAACGAAAGTTGTTTCAGGGCTTATTTTATCCCACAGCAGTCCGGCGATAAATCCTCCCGGAAGTGCTACTAATCCTATCGCTGTATGGAATGCTCCTAATGCTGTTGCTTTTAGATGTTTAGGTGCTAAATCTACCACGAATGCTCTCCGAACACCATCAGTCATAGCAAAAAATATTCCATAAACGATAAAACATAATAAAAGGCTATAAAGATTTGAAGCGAATATTAATCCGATTGAAGTTAAAGCGAATGTTGAGTAACCTAAAATCAGGACAGGTTTTCTTCCAATTTTATCTGATAATATTCCTGAAGGTATTACGCAAATAGTGTAAACAATATAAAATAAGACATAAAGAAGGAGTGCTTTGTTGTCAGTTAATCCAATATCATTAGCTCTTAACAGGAGAAAGGCATATCCAAAATGACCTAATGCAAATATTGAGGAAATGACAATAAACAATTTCAAATTTCGAGGTAATTTTTTGAAACTTACTTTAAGAGATATGTCTTTTGTTTCTTCTTTGACGGGGGCATTTTTTTCTTTGATAAATAAAATAACAAATATTGCAATTATTCCCGGTATGAAAGCAAAAAGGAAAATATTTTTGTATCCAAAAATCGGGAGAAGAAGAAAAGCAAGGACTGCTCCTAAAACTGAACCGATACCATCCATGGCTCTATGGAATCCGTAAGCTTTTCCTCTGACGCTTTTGTCACAAGATTCAGCTACAAGGGCATCTCTTGGAGCGGTTCTTAATCCTTTGCCAATTCTTTCTATTACTCTGACAAAAAGAACAAAATACCAGACAGTGGCAAAGGCAAATAATGGTTTTGTCAAAGAGGATATAGAATAACCGAATAGAATAAACGGTTTCCTTTTTTTGATTTTATCCGACCAATAACCGGAGAGTACTTTTAATAAAGAAGCTGTTGTTTCTGCAGCACCTTCAACAATACCTACTGCATAAGCACCGACGCCCAGGACAGAAACCAGGAATAAAGGAATTAAAGGAAAAACTATCTGACTGCTGAGGTCAGTGAATAAACTAACCATCCCCAGTATAAATACATTTCTGGTAATTCCTTTAAAAATTTGTCTTTGCTTGTTTATGGTATTATTCCTTGTTTAGCAGTTATTTTGGCTCAAGATTATCTACAGTGTGTATTCTGCATTGTATTATTCTTTTTTATTTTCAACTGCAATAATTATATCATCATTAATACTGGATGTTCTTTTAAGAATTATTTCTAAATAATTACTGCCAATTTTTCTTTTTAACTTTTCTATATTTTGGATTAGTTCATCGTATGACTCTTTACTTGTCTTGTCCGGTAAAACAAGTTTTCTTAGTGTATTTGTTGATAGTGTTTTGTAACGTTTTATATCTTTTAACAGAGTATCGATAAAAGAAATATGTGTTTGATTTAATTCATCTTTCTTTTGTTTTAATAATGATTTTAAACTATTTGCTGCTTTTTTTTCTATGGTAAGTTCAGAACTGCCCGATTTATATTGCGGTTTATATTCTTTAATTTTTTCATAAGATTTCCAAAATTGTTTACTTAACGGAAGCCTTTTTTCGTCAAAAGAACACTTTACAAAATCAAATAATTCTTGAAAGTTTTTTTCAGAAATTTTAATTTTTCCACTTTTATAATTCGCTATTAGAGAAAATAACGCTATTCCTTTTTTCTTAAAAACAATCGTATTATTTTCTGAAAAAAGTTTTGCGGTTTTTGTTCTGTTTGGCAATTCATTTACTCTTTCTATTACTTCGGGATGAGTCTCTTTTATTTTGTTAAACTCGTTTCTTACAATAGTTACAATATTCAAATCATCATCTAATTCGGGATTTGAATTGATTTTTTGAAACAAACCACTTGCTGTTGGTTCTTCATTAGGGTCAAATATTTTGGCATCTTCGCCAAGTGCATTATGAATTAAAAACATTTTTTGCTGTGCAATTTCTCTTATTCTAACTTGATTTGCACCTTGCTCGGTGGGGAAAAGATTATAAATAAAAAGTTTATCAAATACTTTTGTTCCAATCCTGTTTATACGACCTACACGTTGAATAACTCTCGTAGGGTTCCATGGAATATCGTAGTTTATTATTAATCCTGCACGATTTAGGTTTATACCTTCGGAAAGTTTATCGCTTGTTATTAAAACATCATAATCGCTTTTCTGTTTTATATATTGTGCATTAAAATTAGCATTCAATTCAATTGAAAATTTTTTGGTGATACCACCATCACAAAATAAAATTCTGCCGAGATTGTTCTGGAAATACTCTTTTAAATGAGAAACAGTATCAGCATATTCCGTAAATATTATAATTTTTCTTTGCGGATTTCTTTCTTTGCTTAAAACTTTTTTTACATTTTTTAATACTTCTTTTCGTTTCGGATCGTTTGCAATTAGATCCAATTCTACAATTTCTTTTCGTATTTGCTCAAACAGCTTAATATCATTATCAATATCTCCTAAAAATTTATCTTTATATTTAAATTTATCTATTTCGTAAATTTTTGTATGCTTGGGCAATGTTTTGCTTTCGGCATTTTTTTTAAATTCTTCCAATGCTTTTTCAATGGCTTCCAATGTAAAATCATCAGCATTATCCTCTTCGTTGTAAATTGAATCTATCACTTTACGGTCTAAAATATATTTCCCCGAACTTTCGATAAACGATTTAACCATTTTATGGGTTCGTAAAAACCTTTCAATACTTTTATCAAAAGCGCCAAAAGAGCTTTCAAATCGTTTTACCAACAGTCGCCGCATAAAATCGAACAAGTTACGTTGTTGTTGGAAAGTTCTGTTTGATTCTTTATCTTTTTCCTTTTCCGATTTGGCTTCATATTCAAAAGGACGGTAAATAGCGCCTTTAAATATGCCATCTTCGCTAAAATATATTTCTATTATTCTGTCGTAAAATTCCGATTGTTCCTTATTCAATTCATAAAACAATTCTTCCGGGTCTTTAATTTCCGAAAGGTTTTGTATCTCTTTTTTGTATTCAAAATCGGTTTTAAGGTCTAATCTATTTCGTCTTATAATTACCGGTGTAATAACATTCTTAATATCCTTAGCCATTTCACTTACATTTTCTTTTACAATTGAAATATCAATCGGTAGTTTTAGTCCAAACATTTTGGCATAGAGTCTTTCTGCTTTTGTTCTTTTATCATGATTTGCAGAGTTATAATTTTTTAGAATAAAAGATAGATTTCTAAAACGATAATTATAAGAGTGAAAGCGTCCTTCCAAATCGGGTTCAATTGTAATGCCCGATTGTCCGGGAATAATAAATAGTTTAAGCAGCGAAAAAATATCTGCCGGCGAGTTATTAAAAGGTGTTGCTGTTAATAATATTACAATTTTTCCTCTGCAAATATCTGCAATCGCTTCATAGGCTGAAGTATCCTGGTTACGAAAACGATGCGCTTCATCAACAATTATAACTTCATATTCTAAATTATTTTTTATTATTGATTCCGATACATTCTCAATATTTCCTGTGCTTTCAATATCCCAGTTATAGAGTTTAAATTTATTCCAATACTCGTACCATCCTGAATTTTCTTTTTTATCGCCAATCAATCCAGGCGGACAAAGGATTAAACCTCTCTTACCAAGTTGATTTGCAATTAATGAAGCAATAACCGATTTTCCCAAACCTACCACATCGGCTATTATAACTCCGTTATAGGTTTCAATAACATTTAACGCCTGATTTACGGCGTCTATTTGATAGGCGTATTTTTCAAAACCATTTTCTTCAAGTATGCGGTCGAGATAAGGATTTATTTTTTTGCTCTCGTGCAATTCAATATAGGTCTTTAAGATATAAACATAAGCTTCATACGGTGTTATTAATGATGTTTGTGTTTTATTTTTTAAAAAATCTACTATCACCTGTTTCCCGTTTGGGGCTTCGCTTATAGGAATTGCTGATTGCCATAATTCATCAAAATAATCTTCTGCTGTTTCAAAACCATAATCTCTAATTTCAACATTAAATTCTTCTTGCCCACGCAAACCGGCTTTGGTTAAATTACTGCTTCCTGTTATAAATTGTCCGTTTATATTAAATAAGTCTTGAAATTGGCTGTCTAACTTAAAGAGATAAACCTTTGCGTGATTCGGATTAAGTGTTTTCTTAATTATCAACCGCTCATCTTCAAGAAGTTTAACAAAAAACTCTATCTGATTATAAAACTCTTCATTATCCATATCAGCATTGTTTATTGCATAGCCAAGCGATTTTATGAACTGCGTAAAGTGTTCTTCTCTGCTTAAACTATCATCTTTATTTTCAACCTCAACAATACCGGATAGATGTTTATCAACCTGAAGACCAACAAGAATTTTGAGTTTTACATTATCATTTTCCTGCAATTTTTGATAAATTTCCTGCCAGCCGGAAAAATAAAAAAATCCTACAAGAAATTTCAACTCGTTGCTGGCACTTATTAGTTTTTGCAAGCGGTCTTTTAGCGAGATTGTTTTTTCTGTGTTTGTTATAAAATTATTATTCATTGCTATTCTATTCTTTTTTTGTTTTCGGGTGCATCAAGATAATTTTCATTTGTACTTACTTTTTTACCTGTCTTTTTTTCAAGTGCGTTTTTTGCATCCCCGGCAATTTTACCACCCTCTTTGGCGTCCTGTTTTAATTTATTGAAGCCTTGCGAATCATTTGTTTGAGTTATTTCCGTAGTAGCTCTTTCGCCAAGCATAGAAAATATCAGTTCAAGATCTGTCATATGATCTCTTAGATTCTCTCTTTTTAAGTTTTTCAACTCTTTGTATTCGCTCGGAGTTATTCCAAAGGTTGCTTTGCTTATTTCTGCTGTTAAAATTGCATATTCAATTTGCTCTTTAGCACCTCTGCTTTTCCATTCATCAGTAAGTTCTTCACGGATTGCAATACCGCGCATTCGTTTTTCAATCCAATCGGCACTGTATCCTTTTGCCTGATATAAAGCTCTTGTTCGTCTCGTCGCAAGTTCAGGGTCTTCAATCTCCTGCACTCTTTCATATCCTGTTTTTGCGAGCCATCTTTTAAAGGGTTCTGCTTTTGGAGAGGGAATAGATTGGATAATGCGAAATACACCTTCGGTATTTGCACAATTTATTTTCTGAACACCGCCGGCAGTCTCTATTGAAAGGAGGGTGGCAATTTGCCCCCACCCTTTGAAAAGTTCTGAATCTCGTCTTCGCATATCCTTAATATACCCTTTAGGATTTTTAGAATCTGTAAGAACAAAAACAATATCCTCTATTACAAACCACCACTCATTATTATGTATGATTTTCCTAATCTCTTTTTTTTGAAAAACCGCTATTTTATTTTCCATTGTTTATCCTTTTAACAATTTTTTCATTTCACGGTCAAAATCACTTACAAATAGTTTATCTTGAATTGGTTTATATTTCTCAAATTCTGTTTCTGCAAACATCTTTGCAATTTCGGCGGTTACTTTTCCTGCGTTGTGCAAAATATCTTCCTGGTTAAACTGTAAAAAAGCATCCAGCTTTTCCACCCAATCTTTCATTGCCATTGCAACGCCTTTTTCTGCTTGATGTTCAGCATAATCCAGATACATTGTAACAATTCGGTTTAATGGTTTCAACTCTTTTTCAGAAAGATAGTTTTTGGCAATAGAAACATCAGATTTTCTAATTTTACCCTTTGGAGAGTTTCTCCAACTTGTTAAACCCATTTTATCTTTTTTATGATCTGCTCTTGAAACAATAATTTCAGATGCCGTTTTGTTGGTTATTGCCCAGTGGAGCTTGTTTTGAACTGTTGCAAAGAATATTTTTGTGATTGCCGAATCATATTCATAATCTATGCTGCACTCGGAATAAATATCGGTAATTTTCTGATACAATCTTCTTTCACTACTGCGAATATCGCGGATTTTTTCTATCTGTTCTTGAAAGTAATCTTGTCCAAAAATCGGCTGTGGATTTTTCAGTCGTTCCACATCCATTGTATAGCCTTTAATTACAAACTCTTTTAAAACAGCGGTAGCCCAAATTCTAAACTGTGTAGCTCGCTTGGAATTTACTCTATAGCCAACTGCTATTATTGCATCGAGATTATAATATTCCAGTCTCCTTTTGACTTCTCTTCCACTTTCATTTTGAACTATTTCTAAAATGGAAACAGTTGCCTCTTTCTGCAACTCACCACTATCAAAAATATTATTTATATGCTTTGAAATTGCCGGAACATTTACACCAAACAACTCTGCAATTTTCTTCTGCGGCATCCAAATTGTTTCGTTCTGCAATAGAACATCTACTTTTATATCACCATTGGGCGTTTTATAAAGTAAAAATTCGGATGTTGGATTATAGTTTGATAAATCCTTTTTATTCATAATTTTCATATTTCTCTTTTTTTATAGGTAGGTTGCCATATCAGCCACATCTGTTTTGTAAAATTTGCCGTTAGATGACTGCATTTTCAGTTGTCCGATTTTTTCGGACAACTGGCTTCCTTCAAGCAACAGTTTCTTTTTTAAATCATTCCAATATTTTCTCGGTCTTTTATTGCCCGTCAAAACTTCAATCACATC
>JAUVIV010000142.1 GCA_030592575.1 bacterium
ACTATACTCACCAGCTACATACGCAAGAGTATCAACTACATAGACACCACATGCATAACCACCTATATCATAAAATCCTACTTCTATCGGTGAAGCTGGATTTGCAACATTTATAATACGAAGTCCCACCCAGCCATCTGCTACATACGCAAAAGTGTCAACTACATAAACACCGGATGCATCGCCACCTGTATTATAATATCCGAGTTCTACTGGTAAACCCGGATTTACAACATTTATAATACGAAGTCCATCACCCCCATCTGCTACATATGCAAAAGTATCAACTACATAAACACCCCGTGCAGAATTACTTGTATCATAAAAACCTACTTCTACTAGTGAAGCTGGGTTTGCAACATTTATAATACGAAGTCCATCACTTCCATCTGATACATATGCAAGAGTATCAACTACATAGACACCACATGCATAACCACCTGTATCATAAAAACCTACTTCTACCGGTGAAGCTGGTGTTGCAACATTTATAATGCGAAGCCCACCATCTGCTACATACGCAAGAGTATCAACTACATAAACACCCCATGAACCACGTGTATCATAAAATCCTACTTCTATCGGTAAGGATGGATTTGCAACATTTATAATGAAAAGCCCACCATTATCTACTACATATGCGAGAGTATCAACTACGTAAACACCCCCTGCAAAACCACCTGTATTACAAAATCCTATGAGTCTGCAGTTCAAGCTATCCGCACCGTAAAGATTTGTTCCTGCAAGCCACATTGCCATTCCGATAAAAACAACATTTAGCGAATTTCTACCCAATTTTAGTTGAGTTTTAAATGAATTTAAATTTTTAAAACCCCACACTAAAGCATACCCTGAGCAAAGCCGAAGAATACGGTAAAATCGTAAACCGTTAATCGTAAGTCGTTTTAACATCTTGACCTCCTCTTTTTTATCAACATCTTTATGGACGATAATTTTTAATATCCTCCGGATTAAAAATAATCCGCTTTATTTTATTTTCTACTTCCAAACGTGCCTTTAGAGAATAGTTTGGACGAATACAGTCCAGTTTTTCCGCTCGCAGAGTAACTACGAAACGAATCATCTTATGAAACCGTAATTTCTTTTCAGGTTCATATTGAATCGGATAAATCAAAATAGATGCAATATTATATCCAAACATAGAACCTTGATGAGCAAAATGAACAATCTGAGATGGATAGATAACCGAATAGAACTTATTATCCGGTGAGACAAACTTTTTCTGCGGATAACCTATTGGCACAGGTGGTTGAACCGGATAAGGAATATAAGAACCATCCAAAACAAAAGACTCTGTAGTATCAACTATAATCTTATCTATTCTCATATTAGGAGGAAGAACTATAGATATAGATTTTACAGGCACCATAGGAGCACCAATTTCAAAATTGGGAATCGTTTCTTTAAGGTACAATTCCGTAAAGTCATTATGTTTTCCGGTTATCAAATCCTCATACGGAAACAAGAGAGTAAAAGACATATCGTATGCTATTCCTGTTAATGGTACTAATAAACTAAGAAAAAACACAAAACTTTTTAAGCTTCTTAACATAATACACCTCCAATTCTATCTTATTATAGTGATTTTATTAACTACTTGTTTTCCTAAGTTAGTCTCCGTGGTTAGAAAATACACTCCTGATAATATTTTCTTATTGTCAAGTATATCGTCTAAAGTACAAGTAAATTCAGTTAAGCAAGAAAATGTTTTTCTTGTTATTTCTCTACCACTTATATCATATATTTTAAAAGTCAATTTGCCATTAACAGGCGAAAGTGCACGTATAGTTATGTTTTTTCCAGTAGGATTAGGATAAACCATAAGCTTAAGACCAGAAGAAGTAATATTTCTTTCAGCAGATTCCTCTGCTCCCATCTGATGAGGAGTCCATATTGGCATTGCAGGTTCACCAAAAAGATTAAGAGCATACATACACCAACGATAATATGTATCAAATTGAGCGGTTCCCACATTATCTACTTTGCTAAGAAAGAAATCGGTCGCCGAAGCTGGTGAATGTTGAAATATTCGTTCAACAGAAGCTTCCAAGTAAGCAAATGAACGACTTCGTTGGGGATTCTGTGTAGGAGAATAGAATCCAAAACGGGAGTTTGTCATACACAAAACAGTACCTCCATCAGGAGCGTTGAAAAAATTTTCTACAACACAATCGGAAAAATCAAAAGCACCATGAAGGCATCCGATACTTGCAAAGATACTGTACTTAGGAGCATTCGTTAGGCTATACATTTCACTGCATGATATTTTTCTATCAGCATATCCTGTCGCCGATACAGTAGAATGATCGGAGTGAATACAAATGTTCATTCCATCATTAAGGGCATCAAGTATCTTTTGTTTATGATTTACAAATTGGCTGTAATATACTTTTGTAATATCATACTGAGATGGAATATAATTGTCGCAATAATATTCCATTGATAATTCAGTCTGAGTAAAAATATCCAGGTTCATTCCTATAAGAAGAAGCTTTTCGGTATATGTTGCTGATTGGCTCCCACAGTAAACATTGAATTTGTCAACAAACTTCAATATTTCGTCAGATGTATTAACAGGAACACGCCCAACCCAAACATCGGGATACATATCAATACTATCGTCCATTTCTCCAAATACTCCATTTCCGTTAGCATCCCAATCTCCATCCAAATCAGAATAATAAAGGTCGCATGGGATTGTATCATGCCAATCTCCCTCGTATTTCATACACCAAGTTTTTCTATAAGGGACAATTTCTACATCCCCACCCAACAAAACATATTGCGTTCCATGAGAAGTTACTGCATCTTTAATAAAGTTTCTTATCCGTTCTTGATTATCTCGCCCGGGCCAACTTCCGTATATATATTCTACCGTAATTATTGTATCTGCCAAACTGAGATTTGCCCACAAAGCAGAATTAAGCTGAGAGAAAGAAGGTGCAAGTGCTTGGGATGTTATAGTAACATGGTCCCATCCAGCTATTTTTACTACATCAATCCTATCGGATTCTACATTTATTTTTTGTAAAGTATTGCTCTTTTTAGTTTTATCATTCGTCGCTTTTGGATAATTTCCATAAAGAGTATTTCCGCTTATGAAGAAACCCATTATAAAGAGAGCAACTACCTTTTTAAAAATACAAGACATCGAATAATTTTTTAAATATTTCATTTTATTTCCCTTTTTATTTGGCCATCAGTTCTTCTTTTTAGTTGGTAGTACTGGGACTTTAGACCCAACACTTGCCGAGGATTTTTTAACCTCGGCACTACTACGATTAACGAATAATTGTAAGTTTCCTTGTTGCCTTGAACTTTCCTGTCTCAAATCTAATGAAATAAATGCCTCTGGGTAGGGAACAGGTATGCCTACTCCCTATATTATTTATCTTAATTGTATGCTCACCCTTTGCTTGAATCCCGGAATAAAACGTCTTAACCAACTTGCCTGATATGTCATAGAGCTTCAAGCTTATGTCTGCCTTTTCCGGCAATCCATACTTAATCACAGCATTTCCAAAAGATGGATTCGGAGAAACTCTTAACCTGTCATTGCGAGTGTCAGCGAAGCAATTTCTTTCCTCTATCCCTTGTTCTCCATAATATTCAATAATGTAAAGCCCTACGCTATCTGCCACATACGCAAGAGTGTCAACTACATAGATACCATTTGCAGGACCAATTGTCTCATAAAATCCGAGTTCTACTGGAGAAACTGGATTTGCAACATTTATAATGCGAAGCCCACTATACTCACCAGCTACATACGCAAGAGTATCAACTACATAGACACCACATGCATAACCACCTATATCATAAAATCCTACTTCTATCGGTGAAGC
>JAUVIV010000086.1 GCA_030592575.1 bacterium
ATTCATAATTTATATATAGCTTATTATTAAATTATATATTTTTTTAAAATAAAATGCAATTATTTATCTCTTTACTTTTATTATTTAAAGTAGGAACCCTTGATTCTCTTGTAGTTTACAATTTTGAATCACACGGAGTAACTATTGATGAGACTCAATTAATAACTAACACCTTCAAAACAGAGTTAGAAAAACACTTTCCTATAGTTTCACTTAAAAAATTTCAACCAATAACTATAAGAACTTTTGACGAAGCTATAGAAATCTGCAAAACAAATAATATTCCAATAATCGTCGGTGGAGAAGTAAATAAAATTGCAGATAAGTATCGGATACAAGCAATTTATTTGGATTTAGCAAAAAATAAAAGTGATACAATTGTAGCAATTACCTCTTCCCCTTTAGCAACGATTTCCCATATTGCTAATTCCTTTTTCAAACTTGCAATAGGAGAAGAAGAAAAAGATTTTGGAAGTATAAGTTTTGAAACTACTCCTAAAGGAGCAGATATTCTTTTGGATGGAGAATTAATTGGAACTACTCCTGAAAAAATAGACCTTATTCTTTTTGGACAACATTCAATTCTATTTTCAAAAAAAGGTTACGTTACTGCAGTAAAACCTATTGTAGTATATCCTGGAAGGAAATTGGATATTTCCTTACCATTAACTCCAATGACCGGAAGTCTTATTGCCCCAAGTGACAAAGCTCCTGTATATTGGATAGATGAAGTGGTAGTAAGAGGTAGGAAAATCAAAGAAGAAATTTTCACAATACCCAGAGGTGTAGATGTTATAACCTCAAAAGACATAGAATATTCCGGAGCAAAAAATATTCCAGATCTTTTATCCGGTGTTGCTGGAATTTCAATAAGAGATAAAACAGGAAGCGGAGTAAACACCTCTTTGTCCATACGAGGAATGGACCCCTCAAAATATACTGTTGTTACTCTTGACGGAATTGTTATAAACCGTATAGATGGAGAAGTTAATTGGAATTCTATTCCTATGGAAATAGTGAAGCGAATAGAAGTAATAAAAGGAACTTCATCTTCTTCTTGCGGTGGAAATGCTGTAGGTGGCGTTATAAATATTATAACAAAAGAAAGAGGAAAAAACAAACTATCTATTTCTTCTACAAATGCTAAGGATGGCGGATGGGCACTTACACTTTCTACTTTCGCCGACTGGGCACTTTGGGTAAACACTAACGGCAGAAAAGGGTACGGATGGAGAAAATTTGATGATGCGAAAAATGAAGAATATGATATTAGAAGCTTCTATGGTAAATTCACTTTCCCTATAGATAAAGAAAATACAGTTGCTTTTTCTCTTGATGCTATCAACAAGAAAAATCTGTTCCCTGGAGGACTTGATTTGGTTACAATAAGTAAAACCCCTGAATATTATGGTAATGATAGAGAAGATAAATCATGGGAAAATGTAAGATTTACTTCACGTTATGAGATGAAAACTTCTGAAGCCAAACTTTTATTTAAATTTTATACTATGCCTCAGGGATATGAGTCAAAAGGAATTAAAAAATGGTCATTTAAAGGAATAGAAATCGGTACAAGCACCGAATACGAATACGAAAATTTCGTCTTTTTAATTGATGGAAGTTTTAGTAATTTAAGAAGAAGAGTTCATTATCCTTTTTCTACGCTTGAATCTGATGATAATTCTCAAAATTTTACAGTTAGAACTTTATTAGAGTGGAAAGAAAAAATGTTTAAGGTTCTTACATTAACTCCAGGTATAAAATTTGAATGGGTTAAATACAGACTTAATGACTATATGAATACTCTTCCTTCAAGAGAACAACTTTCTCCAACATTCACACTTTCTCCGAAATTTGGATTAATTTGGTCATCTATGTCTATGGATATTTTTTCTTCTATGGAAAGAACTATTCGACTTCCAAAACCATACGAAAAAGTTAAAAACATAAAACTTAAACCAGAAGTAATAACTTCTGTTGAGATTGGAGCAAGAACAAGATATTATGCATTAACCGGAAGTATTTCTCTTTTCTCTATGAGTTTTAAAGATCAAATACTATTAGAAGGAGCTACATTTGTAAATTTCCCACAAGATGCTTTCCATCGTGGAATAGAAGGAGGACTAAATTATATAATAAACAAAAAACTTTCTTTTTTCTCAACACATACTTTATTGGAAGCAAAATTTGAAGAAGGTAACTTATGGATTCCCAATGTTCCGAAAATGGAACATACTTTTGGTATGAAAATCACTTATATGCCAATTTATTCAACTTCATTAAATTATCATTGGCACGATAAGAGTTATATAGACATTGAAAATAACTATCCCCAAACAGATGCTTATGGAACACTTGATTTTACCTTCAAAGTAAAACCTTATAATTTCTGCTCATTTGTATTTGGAATAACTAATCTCACAGGAGAAGAAGATAAGAAAATATTTGGCTATGAGGCACCGATTGAATTAGGGAAAAAAGAAGGATTATATTATCCGATAACACCGAGAGGATTCAGAATATTAGGAAATTTTGAATTTTAAAAAATGTTTAAAATTTTAATTTTTGCTCTATTACTTGGGAAATCAACAAAAATAAAAATAGGAGTCAATTTTCCTTTAACAGGACCACTTGCAGCCTATGGCAAGCATTGTCTGGAAGGAGTAGAACTTGCTACCATAAATCATCCGGAAATTGAACTTATAATAAAAGATAACGAAGGAATAGCTGGTAATACAGTTGTAATTTTGAGGAAACTTGCAGAAGAAGGAGCATTAGGAGTAATTGGACCTTTAACTTCTTCCAATGCAATCCTTGCAGGATTAGAAGCCTGTGAATTGGGAATACCATTAATACTACCAGGAGCAACAAATACGGCAGTAACAAAAGTATCTCGTTTTCTATTTAGAGGGTGTTACACCGATGAACAACAAGGAAAAGCACTCGCAAAGTTTGCACACTCTTCTCTCGGAAAAAAAGAAGTCAATATAATAGCAGACACCTCTAACATATATTCAGGAAGCCTCGCACTTTATTTTAAACGTGAATTTGAAACATCAGGTGGAACAATACAATTTATTGAATGGGATGGTAAAACAGACCTTTGCAAAACTATGCAAAAGTTAATGAATAGCACCGTATTTCTTCCATTGTATTACGAGAGCGTACTTCCAATAATAAAGAATTCACAAACTCAAAATTTGAATATTACATTCCTCGGTGCTGATGGATGGGATGCTCCTGAACTATTTAAAGCTTTACAAGAAGATAGCGGAAGTTTATATTTTTCAACTCACTACTTTAAAACTGAAGACGTACAAGAATTCACAGAACTATATAAAAAGAAATACGGCAAATATCCAAACGCTTTTGCAGCTCTTGGATTTGATGCAATAAGCTTACTTTTGCTCGCCATTCGTGAAGCAGATGGATTGAGGCCAATAGATATAGAAAACTCCCTCTCAAACATTACTACTTTTGAAGGTATAACAGGATCTTTTAAATATAATCATAAAAGAGATCCTTTGAAAAACATCTTTATTCTTCAACTTTTGAAGGGAGACCTTTCTCTAATAAAAAAACTTTAACTCTTTAAAACACAAAATCAAAAATCATTCCAAAAAGTTCAATAGTATTACGATAAGTTCGTGTTAATTTATTTCAATTTAGGAATTCCAAAAACTTGCAATGTATTAGATTATTTTAATGTTAAGTTGGCACAAATAGTTGCTTTGGCTATTTGAAGATTTTTCACGGAGTTTATCCTGAACGATATGTTGAGATTCTTCACTTCGTTCAGAATGACAAGTGAAGGAACAGGTAAAAGGTTTCAGACTTGTCTTGAGCGGAAGCAGCAAAAGAATAACAGATGAAGGAAAATGAGGCAGAATGAAATGACAAAAGAAAGGATTTCCAGAGGACTATATTTACAGAAGAATTCAGAATGACAGAGAGGTAAGAAATGATTATTTATGCCATACCGAGCTTAAAATTGTATTAGATATAGAGTTAGGTCATTCAGATATTTACAAAATATAGGGATTTGATAAATCAAATTGAACACGATAAATCGTGTCTCTACATACTCAAATATTTGTAAGTCCTTCATATATCTCCATGAATACTCACAGAGAACTCATATTTTAGGTTGGGTTAACAGGATATTTTTAGTTTAATCTCTTGGGATTACCGAGATAGAAATAGCTCCGGAGATATGAGATGCAGAACTCATTCTTATTCCTATATCTAAATTAATTGGTACAGGTCTTATTCCAAGTCCTATGCCAAATCCAAACCAAAATCTTGAATCCGTAAAAGTCATTCCTCCTCTCAATACGATAAGATGAGAAGGATATTTGATTTTTTCTTCTGAATGTTCAACCCATAAAGATGGGTATTCAATTCCGATAGCAAAGAGTTGAGGATATCCAAATTCCGAAGTAATCAATAAGCCTTTCTTTTTCATTGCTCCACCTATTCTGAAAATTGGTTTAGGATGTAATATAAATGGACCATCATTTGTATCTTCCTCCCACTCCAAACTTGAATCCACATCAAAAGTCTCAAGATCAACAGAATCAAGTTCAAAACTCATATCGCTTTGTACAACTCCTTTATCCCACGTCATTACGGAGAAAAGATTTATAATCGAGACTCCAATGTTACAATTTTCAGAAAAATAAATCATCCCAAAATCTGCGCCTACACCATAACCACCTTCTGCGTATTTAGTTTTCATTCCACCATTTCCGTATATTTTTGTTTCATCAGCACTATAAAAAGTAGTAGTCAAAGAACCATAGGAATCTGACGCAGAGAGATATGAAATTCCATGCAAGTATCTAATAGTTCCACCCAGTGAAAAATTTCCTCTACGTTCTAATTTCCTTGCTCCTGAAAATGCTACGGCAAAACCAGTTTCATTATTTCCTTCTATATTTTCTAAAGAATATACTCTATCTAAATCTTTATTTCCCCAAAAAAGAATATCGGTTACATCTTGTGGAATATTAACTTTATTATCTGTGTACGCATAAGCTGCAAGAGCAAAGTTTTTAAAAGAAAATGAAAAAGCCTGAGCAGACCCTAAAATATTTAATTTCTCACCATTATCAAACATTTTTTTATCAGTATCATTAAAATACCCTTTACTATAAAGTGACATATATTCTGCAATAGAAAGATTTGAATTGTATTCAAACCCTAATGTAAGTATGTTAAAGGAAAAATCAGGAGATATTGCAAGATTTGCCGGATTACAGGAAACAGCATCAAAACCAGTAGCGATAGCAGAATAACTCCTCCCAAGTCCTTCAGATCTACCACTAAAGGAAGCATCTATAGTGGAAAATATAGAAGAAAAAGTAAATAACGAAAACACAGAAAACAAAATTCTACACCTCATAATTCGCAACATTAATCTCCAATTCTTGTTTTAACACGCAACAAAGTTTTTACAATAATTTTGTCTCTCGTAAAGACACGTACATGAGCAGGAAAAATCCTAATCTTTACTTTAGTCCACAATTCTTCCTGTTTAAGAAGTTCTTCAATAGAAATATCAGTTAACTTATCCAAAATTCCTTTCCTAAAATCAATTGTGAAAATAGGTGGCCCAAGGTTAGCAGAATCAGGAGCAATATAAACACTAATATCACCAGATAAAGGAGTAGAATTCTTAATATAAGTTAGAAGATTCGTTTCTAAAATAGTTCTTTCTTGCACTTCTTTTGGGACTTCAAACAAGAGAACCGTGTCAGGTTCAAAAATAATGGTATCATTCAAATGAAAATCAACAGGAACCATAAGTCCAATTTCACCAGCTACCCAATCGGAAGATTCGGCATTTATAGAACCCCAAAGCGAAACTTCACCTTCAACATTTATAGATTCAGGGAAAAAGTTCACAAAAGAAGTAATAGTATCGCCCCCAATTTCTTGATAATTATCACCATAGGTCAATTGTTCTGTAATATAAAGATTTATAGAATTAGCACCTTTAATCCCACTCATAACAAGACTTGCTTCCGGAGAAGCGTGTACACCATTCCAAATATCAAAGTAAAGCCAGACAGAATCAAAAACAATACCAGTAGGGTCAAAACCTGCGTAGTCAATGAATTGTCCCACTTCAGGAATATCTATAGTAATAATAGTATCAAGAAAACCATCAAGTTTGGATAGAGCAAAATTTCTGAGATTAATCTCAATGAAAAAAGTATCAAGCTGGTCTATAGTATCTATTACATAACCACCATCCGTAAGCAAAGTAGTATTAAGCCCGATAGAATCAGGATTAATAGGTCTAATAGTATCACTTCGAACAATTAATGAAGTATCATTTTGCCCTTCTAATATATTGCAAGTAAAAGGCAAGAATGAACATTCACCGCCTTGAATAAGCCAATTAAATGGAGAACGAACAGGATTCCAAATTCTAAGATTAAACATACCGGAATCCACAACAGCAAGATTAATTCTATAAGGAGAGAGAGCAAAAGACAGAGATACATCAGTAGTGCAAGCAGGGAATTTACCAATCATACTCCTGAGCCTATTTAATGTAAGTTTTGTATCAATACTTATATTATCTAAAGTATCTATTAAAACTGAATATTTTTTGCGAGACCATCCATCAACAATAAGACTACAGGAACCTGAAAGATTATACCCTGCAAGATTACACGTTCTTTCTCGTGACTGATTTTGAGGTATATAAGGAAATTTTATCTGAATAGTATCAATAGCAATAATAGTTATACAAAGTGAATCAATTTCAATAGGAAGTCCGTTGAAAACTATGAGCCTGAGTTCTCCTGAATCAACAAGAATTGCTTGAAAATCATCAATAAAAGTCAAAGTGTCACAGAGATTAAATGAAGTATCAGGTATAGAATCTATTGTTTCGCCATGATGTGGGACAACCCATGGCAAAAGCCTCCCAAGTATAAAAGAAGCTGTATCTCTGTAAGATTTGTTTATAGGAATATCTTTAAGCGTAAGGAAAGTATCTTCTATAATAGAATCAAGTTTAAGGGCATCTCCAACCCAAATAGTATCAATTTCGTATCCCTCACGAAAGAGTGAAAGCGAATCAGGCGGAAGAGTATCTTCAATTATATCTTTTATTAAGATATTCTTTGAAACAAGAGGAAGATTAAGCGTAGCATCCCAGCTTGGAGGTACAGGAGCATCCAAGCATCCGGAAAACAATAACAAGAAAATTAAATAGTATTTTTTCACTCGCCAACTTATATACTTTTAGTTTTAATCTGTCAACTGATTTTTTTGAAATACAAATTTATCGCTTTAATATAAGAGTTTTCTTTACGCTTTTAAATTTCATTGCTTCAAATTTGAGAAAGTAAACTCCGCTTGAGACCTTACTTCCAATATTATCTATACCGTTCCAATTCGTAGTATAACAACCTGCTTTCAACTGTTTATTTACCAAAGTTCTTACAAGAATTCCCGAAATATCATACACTTTTAATGATACATAACCCTTTTTTGGAATCGCATAATTTATCATTACCTTACTGTACCAAGGATTAGGATAAATATTTAATCCTTCAAATACACAATGAACAACTTTATCCTCTTCTATCCCTTGTCCCAATATAGTTAAAGACTTGTTATAAGATTCTGTAGCAATTGAATAAAAACCAGAATCCGAAAGTGAAGCATAATCAAAAATAAGTTCCGTAACACAAGAATCTACATTTTCCCTTACCTTAAATATCAATTTATAAGGAACCATTGCGGTAGAATCTAAAATAATCCAGCCAGTATCACTTCCTCCCACCCCCATTTTTTTCATTCTGGAGTATTGAATTTGCCCATCATCTGTCATATCTGACATACTTTCATATAGTTCTTCATAAGACACATTATCTTCGTAATCAATTAGCGATAAAACAGTAGTATCATACAAAAGAAAATTACCCACAGCATAAGAAATAAAAGGATATTCAGAATTTAAAAGCGAAACAACTATCTCAAGTGTTACTATAGAATCTGCGTAATACTCAAGCTGTTCAGAATTCGGACAAGGTCTAATGTCAAACGTAGCTACCTGCTCAATTTTTTGATTTTGATATTCGTTTAACAAATGTAATTGAGAAACATTAACCGACAAACAAGTTTTTGTATGTTCAGGTAAATAATCCTCTCTTGCCCAATTCTGCGCAAGAATATTATAATCTGAAATAAATATCATTCCATTGTTATCTATATCTCCTATAGAATCACTTGTTGCCCATTTTTGAGCAAGCTTACCATAATCTGGAATAAATACTACACCATCTTGATCAAGATCGCCTCCTCTTAAGGAATACAATCCATCTGATTCAAGCCACAAAGGATCTACTCCTTTAGCTACTCCATTAAGTGTGAAATCAACATCAACAAGCTTGCCTATGTCAAAATAATATGTAGAGTCAGTAATAACTGCAAGATGATTTATCTTTTTCACAACTAAATAATAATATCCTGAAGATAAGTCTTCGCACTTATATTTCTGCCTACGTCCTGTCGAATCAAGTGATAAATTAGGAAAAGAGTAAACTGTATTTTGTGGTTCCAGACTATCTCTTAGTTCTACTCTTACCCCAGTAGCTGGAGTTAAATGAGTCGAAGGATTATAATAACCTCGCATTATAGCTCTGAGCGAAAGTCTTGTCTCTGTAGCTATATTAAATTGAAATGGATAAATCTGATAACCACTATTATTATTTACTGCATCTATAGCTTCTACTCTCCAATAATAAAGACCATTTTCTAATTCTCCAAAAACTGTATAAGTCGTATCTGTAAGTCCGGAAACTAACAATTGAGTAGGTAGATTGAATGTACTGTCAGCGGAACATTGCAAAGTATAATTAACTGAGGAGATTGAATCAATTGCTTGTCCCCAAACAAAAGTAGGTGCAGAAATACCTAACTCCGATGAATCAAGAGGAGAAATAAGAATCGGAACACTTGGAGGTTTGGTATCTATGGTAAATGTAAATGGATATGCCTGATAATTCCCACAATTCCCTGCAATATCAAAAGCACTTACTCTGAAAAAATACGTCATATTAGAAAGAGAAATCTCTGAAGTAAAATCCGTCCCTTCTAAATTACTCGTATCTATCACTAAATTTGTAAATCCTGAATCAAGAGCACATTGAAATGTATATCTCACTGGTGAAGCTTTTACTGAACTCCACTTAAATATAGGTGTGGAATCATTGATACAAGATAAATTCTCAGGAGAAAAAAGCACAGGAGTAGCAGGAACTCCTGCATCAATATCAAATTTGAAAGGATGTATTTGGAATGGACTACAATTCCCGGCATAATCTCTTGCCCTAACCTTCCAAAAAATTATAGTATCAGCAAGAGGTGACTCAATGGTATAAAAAGTATCATTTTTACTTACTTCCAATATAGTGGATGTAAATTGAGAATCAAGTGCAACAACTACAGTATAAACTACAGTAGGTTCAGTAGACGAACTCCAGATAAGAGTTGGAGTGTTATCATTAATTTGTACATCATCATTGGGTAAAAGGAGCGAAGGAGTACCAGGTATAGTGGTATCTATTGTAAAAGCAAGATGCTCTTGAAATCCACTGTTATTTCCCGCAAGATCACATGCATCTACTCTAAAATAATAAATAGTATCGGAAAGTAAATCTATTGGAGTAAAGTTTGTCTCAGATAAATTAGATGTATCTATTACTATATTCGTAAACCCTGAATTCAATGCACATTGGAGTCTGTAAGAAATAGGTGAACCCTTCCATTTTGTTGCTCCACTCCAAATAAATGTAGGAGTCAAATCATTTATATAATTATTGGGGTAAGAAAGATTAGGAAGAGAAGGTTTTTTTGTGTCAATTGAAAATCTGAATGGATACGCTTGATAGCCACTTCTTTCCTCATTAGTATCTACAGCTTCTACTCTCCAGTAAAATGTGGTATCTGCTAAGGGAGTCGGAGTCGTATAAAAAGTATCGTTTAAATCTGAGACTACCATTACTCCTAACACAAAACTTGAATCTGCTGTATATTCTATAGTATAAGTAACGGAGTCACCGACTGTACTCCAAATAAATGTAGGAATATTTTCAGCAATCCAATCAGAATTTTCAGGAGAAATAAGTGTAGGGATAGGAGGTGCAGCCATCCCTTCCAACACAAATATTCCACAAATTGCTATTATACCAAAGATTAAAGGAAAGTATTTTTTTATCACTTTCTTTCTATAAATTATTATACCAGTAATGATTTTTAAAAACACATTATCGTATTAAAACTACCTTTTTAGTAATTTTAAACTCATTTGTTTCAAATCTTGCAAAGTAAATCCCGGAACGAACTTTTCTCCCATGATCGCCTTTACTATCCCAAAGTACCGAATACCAACCTGGTTCTTGAGATTTATTTGCTAACCTTCTAACCAATTTGCCTGTTATGTCATAGATTCTAATGTTTATGTTAGCAGATTCCCTTACAAGATATTTCATTATTACTGTTCCCGTAGATGGATTTGGAAAGTTTGGTGAAAGTACAAAATTCTTACTTGGCAATCCTTTATTGGATTCCTTTACTCCATACTCAATAATATAAAAACTCGTATCAATACTGGTAGTAGCAACAGGATCTAAATTATAATCAGAAATAGTAGTATTACTAAAAATCATCCGAGAAGTGTCTTCCGAAATTTCTTCCTTTAATACAAATGTAAGTCTATGTATTGCTTTCCCTGAAGAATCAGTTACTACCCAACCTGTGTCACTTCCTCCTACTATTTTTTTCATTCGCGAATACTGAATATTTCCATCATCTGTCATATCTGACCAATTTTCATAAAGCTCCGCCTCAGTTATATAATCTTCATGATCTATTAACGAAAAAACAGTAGTATCGTAACCCAAAAAATTCCCGATTCCATAAGAATAAAATGGATAATCGGCACCCGATACAGAAACTACTACATCTACTCGCAGAGTGTCTCCACTACTATACTCAAAATCAGTAGAATCCGGATAAGGTCTTAAATAAAATATTCCTTGCGGTAGCATATTTCCCACTGCATTTCCC
>JAUVIV010000058.1 GCA_030592575.1 bacterium
AAGGTATCTGAGGGTCATAGCCTCGATGTTGTAGAGCTGACCAGATTGCTTTATAAACTTGCCAACCCTGTAACTTAACTCCCTGCAACAATGCTATTCTGAGAAGACAAGAAGTGTAGATAGTTTTATCACCATCCTGAGGAAACTCTCTTAACAAGCGTTTATCAGGTTTGATGTCAGGATGAGCATTAGTTGGTTGTCTTGACTCCAGAACCTCAATTCCTGCCTCATGAGCTTGTTTTCGCCACCATTCTTCTCTGGATTTATGAGCTTGTTTTGTTCTTATTTGTCTTCTGACTTTTGAGAATTCTTTGGTAGAAGCAAAATCAGGGGGAATTAAAATACTATCTAAATGGAAAATATTTTTTCCTTCTCTTATACATTCACCAATACTGCCTGTTCCTAAATCAAAAGCAAAAATTTTTTTCATTTTAAGATTCTCATTGTATTCTTATTTCTATCTTATCTCTAATAGAATATCTTCCCCGATAGAAGTCAAGAAAATTCTTTAAAAAATTTATAAATGTTCCAAAACTCAAAAATAATTCCTGATATTTCAGCACAGTTTTAAAAATAATTGACAAGTGTGAACAAAGGTATAAATTTCGTAGAGATTATGATTAAAGAGAATGTTAAGCAGATATTAGAGAAACTGCCAAAAGATGTGTTCTTGGTAGCAGCAGCAAAAACGAGAACTATTGAAGAAATCTTAGAGGCAATAGATGCAGGGGTAAAAATTATCGGAGAGAATTATATCCAGGAAGCAATAAATGTATTTGAGGCAATAGGGGAGAAGGTAAAGTGGCACTTCATTGGAAAGTTGCAGAAGAATAAAATTAAAAAGGCAGTAAAAATATTTGATATGATAGAGACTGTTGATTCTGTGAAACTTGCAAGAGAAATAGACAAAAGGTGTAACGAAATTAATAAGATAATGGCAGTTCTTATAGAAATAAACAGTGGCAGGGAACCGCAAAAATCAGGTGTATTGCCGGAAGATGCTGAAAAACTAATAGAAGAGGTTTCGGATTTTCCAAATATAAGAGTAATGGGACTTATGACTATGGGACCTTTTGCAGGCAACCCTGAAGATGCAAGACCCTATTTCAAAGAGACAAAAAAGATATTTGATAAGATAAGAGAGATTGATTTGCCAAATGTTGAGATGCGTTATCTATCAATGGGAATGACGAATTCTTATCAAATTGCCATAGAAGAAGGTGCGAATATAATAAGAATAGGCACAAAGATATTCGGTCTGAGGGATTATAAGTAAATTGAAATTGCTTGATTGTTAGGGGCATTCCTTGACAAATAGAGAGAATATGATATTTGTAATGAAATGTTACCAGCAACCATCCATAATTATATCCAAATTCTAATTCCCGATAGTGTAGGGGCGAACTTGCGTGTTCGTCCAAATCCATCAAGGCAGACACATAGGTCTGCCCCTACACTGCAGTATCCTGTATTTAATCAATTATCATTTAACTCAAACCAAACGGTTTGAAAGGAGGTAAGATGAAGAGAAGAATGAACAACTTGTTTTTAGGAGGAGTGGTATTAGTAATATTACTTCTTATCTTTGCCATGGGCTGTAAAAAAGAGGAAAGCCCAACAGAGACAAGTGCGCCAAAATTATTTATTATGGGCGAGATAGAAAGGCAGACATACGAGGGGCGTTTTTCTTACTGTTATGAGGATGTGCAAGTATTAAATGCAGAAGCAGTACCATTAGTGAAGATAAACGACCATGAACTTGAACTCAAATCCAGTTATTATGGTTTTGATTTTACCGGGAACTTCTCTTTAATCCCAGATACAACGTATGAGCTTGTCGTTACTGCTGGCTCTGATACAGCTATTGCTATTGTAACTTTACCAGGAGATTTCAGCATAATTGTTCCGGATACTTCTTATGTATTGACAAAAGGTTCGAACTTGGATGCCTCATGGGATAGTGCTTCGTATTCCGATTATTACAAAGTGTGTCTTTATCTTGAGTATCAATACTACGATACCTCAAGGAATTTTAAATCTTTCTATTTTTCAAGTGATACAATTCTTTCTGAAACAAGCATAACCTATGGAAGCAGTTTACTTTGGCCAAATCCGAGCGAAATAGATAGTATTATATGTGGACATGGAAATCTTAATGTTTCTGCAATTAATGGTCCGTCTCTTACTCCAGGTACACCCGGAAATGTTAGTGGTGATGGAATAGGATTCTTCTGGGCAACATACGAGAGAAAAGGGCAGTTTGATGTTGACTATGCCAAAAAGACTTCAAAAGAGGATAGAGCAAGGCAACATAAAGAAGCATTGGAGGAACAAGACAAGCTTTGGAAACAAAGGATTGAGAGTCTTAAGGAAGGAAGGATTGATAAATAATTAATATAAAGTTGTAGGGGCGTTTAATTAAACGCCCCTACGAATGTATATGAATTGGGAAGAAAAGTAGTGACCGAGGTTAAAAAAGTCCTCGGCAAAAACAAATGTGGGGGATAAATCCCCATGCTACGAGGCAATGCACAATAAATAGGAATAAGAAGACAGGTAGGTAATGCTTTAATGGTTTTGCTTGAATGGGTATAAAAGTCCATTCTATCCACATATGGAAGGGAATGATTTAGACAGTACAGTATTGAATCAATATAAAATCCAATTAATTCCATCAAAAGATAAATCAGTTAAATCTGTTTAATCTGCTTACTAATTACCGAATCATTTTTTATAAAATTTTATTGACTTGTATTAGTATTGCTGTAAAATCAAGCTATGAACTTAAAAAATAAACGAATTGGAGTTCTTATGGGAGGGTGGAGTTCTGAGCGTGAAATATCTTTAGTATCAGGAAGAAAAGCAGCAGAGTCTTTAAGGAAACAAGGATTTAAAGTAACGGAAATAGATGTTGGACGTAATCTTGCAAGTGTTTTAAAAAAAGAAAAAATAGAAATTGCGTTTATGGCTTTGCATGGAGTTCCCGGTGAAGATGGAACAGTGCAAGGATTATTAGAGATTCTTGGAATCCCATATACAGGCTCGGGAGTTATGGCGAGTGCAATTTCAATGAATAAAATTATAACAAAAGTAGTATTACAAGAAAATGGAATAAAAGTGCCAAAGGATTATCAATTAAAAACTCAAGACTCAAAACTCAAAGTCGAAGATGTCATAGAAGTGTTAGGATTGCCTCCATATATTGTTAAAACAATAAATGGTGGGTCATCTGTGGGTGTTGAAATTGTTAAAAATCCTGACGATTTAGAATCTACTTTTAATAGAATCAAAGAAAAATATCAGGATGTATTTATTGAGGAATTTATCAAAGGGCGGGAGATAACAGTGGGGATTTTAAGTGATGAAGTGTTGCCGGTGGCGGAACTTATAACAAAAAACGAGTTTTTTGATTATCAGGCTAAATATACATCAGGAATAACAGAGGAAATAATACCTGCTAAACTTCCCGAAAAAATTTATAAGAAAGCACAATCTTTTGCTATAAGAAGCCATCAAGCAATTGGATGTAAAGGGTTTTCCAGAATTGATATGATGGTAAAAAATGATGATATATGGGTACTTGAAGTGAATTCTATTCCCGGATTAACTGATATGTCAATTCTTCCTATGGAGGCAAAACATATAGGAATAAGTTATGCTGAGGTGATTTATAGAATGCTTGAAAGTGCCATATATTAAAAATTAACCAAATTAGTATCTTACCTTAGAATGTTTTTATTCTCATTATTTTTAATTTTATTTCCAAGAATTGAAGAGGAAGCACCTGCGCTTTTCCCATATCGTGGGATATACTTATCTGCTTTTTCCTCAGTGAAATTCAAAGAGTATCTTCCTCATATCAGAAATAGTGAAATCAACTGTGTAGTTGTTGACTTCAAGAGTGCAGAAGGATACGTAACGTATAACACTAATGTTAAATTTGCAAAAAATATAGGAGCAGAATTAGCGGTAATAAATCTTGAGAATTTGTTGCGTGTGTGTAAATATGAGGGAATAAGACTTATTGGAAGGATTGTAGTATTTCAGGATTCTATATTTGCGGGTTATGCTAAAGGAGAATATTCCGTAAAGGGATTAGATGGAAAAATTTGGAAAGATGGACATGGACAATTTTGGGTTGACCCTTGTATCGAGGAAGTCCGTGTTTATAATATAGAAATTGCAAAAGACCTTGCTGCTCGTGGAATTCCTGAGATTCAGTTTGACTATATAAGGTTTCCTTCACCAACAGGAGATTTTAGACCTTATCGAACTTGCTGCAGAAATAAAGAGGAAACGATTGCTAAATTTCTTGAAGAGGCAAAAGAAGAATTAAGTAAATTCAAGGTAAAAATATCAGGTGATGTGTTTGGGTGTGTTTTATGGATGCCGACATTACCGTATGAGGGGCAGAATTTAAAGCTTATGGCTCCGTTCTTAGATGTGGTTTGCCCGATGTTGTATCCTTCACATTTTGCTCAAAAACATGAGTGGTCGGAAAATCCAAGAGAACGAGAGTATAATGTCATTTTTAAAAGTATAGAAAGGGGGAAAAAATTAACCGGAGAATCAAGATTTGTTCCGTATATTCAAGGATTTGATTTAAAGTCTCCTGGATTTGGACCCGGATATATCGGAAATCAAATCAAAGCAGTTCAAGATGCTCGTGCTTGGGGATATATAGTATGGCATGCTGCCGGACGCTATAATGCTCTTTGGGAGTTGATGAATGGAAAAGGGTTTTATGGAACTAAAACTCTACGAGAAAAAATTAGAGATGCAATAGAGGAAGTAAATAAAGATATTGAGTTTTTGGGCGTAAAAGATAATGTGGTAAAGGTGAAACTTCCTGCAAAATATAAACGATCTCCATGGGATTATCGAAATACGATTAAAAAACTTGAAACGAAAATCAAGAAAAAGGTTCCTGAAATCAAAAGCGTAAAGGGAGTCTGATGCGAAAAACGAAAGTGAAAAAGTATTTAGCTAAAGATAGTTATGATGTATTTAGTAAAATTGTAGAAAAAATAAGTGAAAAGTATTTTTTATAAACAAAAACTTGACAAACTTTTGTAATAATTTTACAATCATTAGAATTAAAATGAAATTTTATCCATTTATAATTTTTTAAAAAGAAGGAGGAATTATGCTTTTTATGACTAGCTTTGATATTATTCCAGGCAAAGCAGAAGAGATATTTTATTTAATTAAGAAAACCAAACCACCTGAGGATGTAAAAATACATCAATTCTTGAAGCTTTTTGGGAAACCTGACTTTGTAGTTATATATGAAGCTCCCAATGAGAGCATGGCTATGGAGTTTATCTTGAATTTCACTTCTTGCGTTACTCCAAAAACATCGCTTTGCACTTTTGTGGAAGGTTATGAAGCAAGTAATGAGTAAAAGAATTTACTCTCATATTTAATAAGTTTGAAGATGCGATTAGAATAGTTGTTGGAATATTTTCTTATTGTATCAAAAATTCTTGAAGGTTTAAAAAACGAAAGAGTTTATTCATTATAGATTTAGAAAATATAACTGTAGGGGCGGATTTAAAAGCCGTCCCTATTTGCTATTTATAGGTTACGTTTCTATAATAATATGATTGAGCTAAAAAGAAAAACCAATGTAATATTGCTTAGTTCGTTGGGAGTATATTTACTTCTCTATTTTATTTTTTATCCTAAAACTTATGCTATCTTTGATGAAGCGTGCTATCTTGATTTGTCGTACGCTTTAAAACAAGGTACTATATATCTGGAAAAAGCCGGAATAGAAACCTTGCATTATCCAATGGAAGTTGGTTCGCATCTTGTTTCCAGATATCCTATTGGTAATTCAGCGTTGCTTATGCCATTTACTTTTTTAGGTTCACGAGGGTTGTTCTTATTTGGACTACTATTTCATTTATTAAGTTATCTCCTTTTTATCAAGATTCTTAAAGAAGCAGATATAGACCCGATGTATGCTATCTTTTATTTGTTCTATCCTCCTCAAGTGCTTTTTAGTAGGACTCTTATGAGTGATATTCCCGGAGCTTTTTTCTTTTTGCTCGGATTTTATGCATATCAAAAGGAAAAGTATGCTTCAAGTGGAATGGCTTTTGGTGTATCTTTTCTTATCAGATATGTGAATATACTATTTATTCCGATTTTTTTCATAGCGAGCATAATTAGAAAAAAAGTAAAAGGATTAGAATTTGTTGCAGGATTTTTGCCGTTTTTATTATTTTTATTATTTTATCATTCTGTTGCGTATGGAGGAATGTTTAAAACAGGTTATACTATGGAAGTTTCGCTTTTTGATATTCGTGGAATTGGAGTGAAATTTGGAATTTATCTTTTAGCTCTGGGTATTTTTTATCCGCTTATGATATTTTCACCTGTATTTTATAAAAAGCTCTATAGATTTGAAATACTCGCAAGCTGTATAATTATGCTTCTTTTTTATAGTTTTGCATATTCAGGGCTAACTTTATATGCTCAGCCTTCAACGAAGAATATTTTTAAAGTAGTAATTCTTGCGATTAGATATTTCTTTCCAATAGTTCCACTTTTTCTAATTGCTTATTTTTCTGTTATCAAGAAGTATATGAATAGAATTGGTTTCTTGACAATCTGGTTCGGATTGATTATAGTATCTTTTGGAATTCATTTGTATCATAATAAATATTTAGATACACAGATAAAGTTCAGAGATGCCTTATATGCACATACTGATACAAATTCCATTATACTATGTAATGGGGAAGTTTCCGAGCTTGTTTCCGAAGTATGGGGAAAAAGGAAGTTAATGATTTTTGAAAAGGAAGATATAGACTTTTCTTTGCTCCCTAAGGAAAATGTATGGTTGGCAAGTTTGATTAAATTTGACAGACGAGGTGTCAATAAGTTTATTGCTTTTAAGGATTCTCTTGGGAATGACTTTAGCGTAGAATTAGTCGAAAAAATCAAGAGTGTAGATAAAAGATTTGAATTGTATGAGGTTAAATAAATGTTAATAAGCATTGTAATTCCTACTTTAAATGAAGAAGAAGGCATTGGAATGACCATAGATGATATTCCAATCAAGGAGCTAAAAAAAGCAGGGTATGAAGTGGAAGTTTTAGTAATAGATGGGGGAAGCACTGATAAAACTGTAGAAAAAGCGAAAAGTAAAGGAGCTAAAATTATTATTTCCAAACGGGGTTATGGTTTGCAATATAGAAATGGGTTTATGAATGTAAAAGGTGATATTATAGCTACAGCGGATGGAGATGCCAGTTATCCGCTACGAAAATTAACCTTTTTTCTTGAAGTATTGATGAAAAGAAAACTTGATTTTATCTCAGTAAATCGGCTTGATAGCATAGAAAAAGGAGCAATGCCTATAGTGAAAAAAGCAGGGAATATATTTTTAACAATAGTTACAAATTTTCTTTTCGGACTTAAACTTAAAGATTCACAAAGTGGAATGTGGGTTTTCAAAAAAGAAGCATTGAATAAATTAAGGTTAGTGAGTGACGGAATGGCTTTGAGTCAGGAGATAAAGATAGAAGCTTTCAGAAAACTAAGAAGTATTGAGATAGATGGTTTATACGCTAAAAGAATTGGTGGTGTTAAGTTGAAGGTTTTAAGTGATGGGTTTGGTAATCTTTTGTTTTTGCTAAAAAGGTGTGTGAGGATTTTATAATCAAATGATTAGTGTGCTGGGAATTGATGAAGCAGGAAGAGGTCCCGTAATTGGACCTCTTGTTATTTGTGGTGCTTTGAGCGAAGAGGCAAATTTTAAAAAATTAAAAGATATAGGAGTAAAAGATTCTAAAATGCTTACTTCTCGGCAAAGAGAAAAGCTTGTTCCCTTAATCAAGAATATTATCAAAGATTTTTGGCTGATAAAGATTCCACCGGAGATACTTGATAAGGAAAACTTGAATGAACTTGGAATAAAAGCCACAGTGGACTTGATTAAGAGACTTAATCCACAAAAAATTATTCTTGATACTCCTGTTTCTCGTAAAGGAATCAAGAATTATTGTGAGAAAATAAAAATGTTGGTACCAAACAATAAAATTGAAATAGTTGGTGAACCACATGCCGATGTAACTTATCCTATAGTAAGTGCTGCTTCAATTTTGGCAAAAGTAGCAAGAGATGAGGAGATTCATAAATTACATAAAAAATATGGTGATTTTGGCTCGGGTTACCCTGCTGATCCAAAAACTAAAGAATTTATTAAAAATTGGAATATTCATTCGGAAATTGTGAGAAGAAAATGGCAGACTTGCAAAGACGTATTAATAACTCCTGGTAAAGTTATGGTTCTTGGAGATACCGATACAGGAAAAACTGAGTTTTGTAAATCTCTTGTGAATAAGGGCTTAAAAAAAGGATATCAAGTAGGAGTTATGGATCTTGATATTGGACAATCTCATGTAGGCCCACCTGGAAGTCTGGGATTCGGGATAGTTACGAAAAGAATTAGAAAACTTTTATCCATTCAGGCAACAATTATTCATCCCGTGAGTGCACTTTCACCTATCAGGATTTCTGAACGCATTTTAGTTGGAATCAAAAATATGCTTACAAAAATTCCTAAGGATATTGATTTTCTTGTTATTGATACAACAGGATATATTCGCACAAAAGAAGCTTTGGAATTAAAAATCCAAAAAATAAAACTTATAAATCCTGAACGAATTGTTCTACTTGAACACACAAAAGAACTTGATGAATTAGTGAAAGAATTAGATGTGAGCAAGGTATATAGATTTCCTGTAGATTTAAAAGCACAAAAGAAATCAATTGAAAACAGAAAGAAATTTAGAGAAAAATCAACTTCAAAATATATTAATGGGACGCAGATTTTTATAGATATTATTTGATATTATTTTAACCTTGAGTTGTTACAGGGCAGATGAGAGTCTCTGTTCTCATCCGGTTGAAACAGAGGATTCTTGTTTGCTCTTTTTTTATAACAATATCAGTTTTCGTTTTTTCTACAATACATTCGAACACTACAAAATATGAATTTGATAGGGGCGTTAAATTTAACGCCCCTATATTTGAAGCAGAGGATGTCAACCCAATTTATCGCATTAAGCAAGTTTTTTTTGTTTTGGTATAATTGCCTGCAGTAAGTGTATAGAAGTAAATCCCACCGGGAACCGGATTACCTAATTGATCACATGTGTCCCAAATTACCTGCGCAGATTGCTCATTGGTTAAGTTGGTGAATTCCTGAACGAGTCTTCCGGAGAGGTCGGTGATTGTTAGTTTGGCATTCGTATATTTATCCTGATTTTCGGTTAATGAATAACGAATAACTGTTCTCCGAGTAAATGGATTGGGTGAATTCTGTAAAAGTGATAATTTGCCTTTTCTATCCTCAGAATTAATACCAGCATCAGTATAGTGAATTTTTAGATAAGGAGCACCAGTTTTCCGAGCTGTACGAGGATAGAAATAGAGAAGTCCAGCAAAGAGTGGGTTGCCTAATAATAATGTGTCAACTAAATTCCCTGAAAAAGGAGCAAGACCTATTGTAGGGTCATCAGGGTCACGCATCTTAATACTACAATAAGTATGCTCTACATCATAGTCTTTGAGAAATATGGATTTTAAATTTACTGAGAAAGCATCACCTATTTCCATACCAAAGCCGGTATCTTGAAATGTGGAATCTGAAATCGGGTAATTCCACAAACTTCCGTAAGATGTATCTTCAGCCCAATCTTGATTGTTTACATTCCAGAAATTCACATCACCATCCCATGCTCCGCTGTCTCCGAAGACAAACACTCTCAAAAATACAGAATCAATCTGTTTATCAGCTGGAACTTCAGATATGTTAAACTTTAGAAACGGATTAAATCCAATTCCACCACCAGCTGTTGCGATATGAATATCCTCACACGCTGGGACAATTACCACTTCGGCATTTGAAACAACAGCATACAAACCTATAATTATACCAAATACCATAACTTTCTTGAAAACGTTTATACGTTTCATTTTCTTCCTCCTTTTGTTATTTCGGGTAGATGAGAATCCTTGCTCTTATCAGGTTGAAACAAGGACTTCAACCTACCTATTGTTTTTCCTCACCTTTATTTTTCCTCCTCAAATTCACCTCCTTTTTAATTCTAATGTTGTAAATTATAAATTTGTCAAGTTTTTTTTAACCACAGAGAACGCAGAGAAAAAACTTGAACCACGAATTACACGAATAAAACAATAAACACAGAGACAAGGAACTTCTGAAACACGAAAATTTTTTAAATAAATACTTTTGTGTTTCCGTAATTCAGTGCTTCCGTGATATATTGTATCTACCATTTTGCCGTAAAGGATTTTCACCGCAGAGACGCAAAGATACACAGATTACAAGATTAGAAAATTAAAGATTAAAAAAGAATCTGTAATCTTAAAATATTCAATCTTTCAATTATCTGTATGTATTAGTGTTTTTGTGGCAAATTAAAGTTTGACATTTTGTAAAGAAATATGTATTTATCTTATTAGGAGGACTACAATGCTATTATTTGGAACAGCGGGAATACCTGTATCAACAACTAACAGAAATACTGAGACAGGAATTAAAAGAGTAAAGGAACTTGGGCTTGGATGTATGGAGATGGAATTTGTTAGAAGTGTTTATCTGAAAAAAGAAAAAGCTTCTCATATAAATAAAATTGCAAAGCAAGAAAAAGTAATGCTTACAGTTCATGCACCTTATTTTATAAATTTGAATTCAACAGAACCTGAGAAATTGAGTGCCTCAAAGCAACGGATTCTTAACTCAGCTCGTATAGGAGCAATTGCAGGGGTAAAGTCAGTTACATTTCATCCTGCTTATTATATGGGGAAATCAAGTCAAGAGGTATATCAGAAAGTAAAAGAAGCACTATTAGAAATTACAGAAATTTTAAGAAGTGAGGAAGTAAAAATTGATATAAGACCTGAGACTACTGGAAAAGGCTCGCAATTTGGAACTCTTAATGAGATTATTAGTTTGTCGCAGGAGATCCCGGGAGTGAAATTGTGTATAGACTTCTCTCATTTGTATGCAAGAAATACAGGTAAGTGGAATTCTTACACAGAGTTTATGGAGATTTTAAATACTGTGGAAACAGGACTTGGTTCTTCGGCTTTAAAAGATATGCATTTACATGTTTCCGGAATAGAATATACTCCAAAAGGTGAAAGACGGCATCTTGTAGCTCAAAATTCTGAAAATAAATTCAATTATATGGAGTTAATGTATGCTTTACGAGATAAAGAAGTAGAAGGATTTTTGATTTGCGAATCCCCAAATCTTGAGGAAGATGCGCTTCTGTTTCAGAAAATTTATGAGGAACGTGGGGGATAAATCCTTACACTACTTTTTAATAAAATTTACGAAAGTTTTTGAGATTTTTTGGCTTCGTCTCAGAATGACAGGAGAGAGTTATAATGATATTACTGTCTTATTGTCTGATAGTCTTATTGTCTTATAGTCCGATAGAAGAGGATAGTCTTGCAAGGCATTATCTGGAATTAGGTGAAATCAAAAAAGCAGAAAAGATTTATTCAAGAGTTTCAAACAAGGACTCAAAACTACCCAATGTATTTTTGCTTGGTGAAATTGCGTATTTTAATTATAAATTTGAGCAAGCTCTAAACTTATATGGGAAGGTTCCAGCTAATTCAAATGATAGTAATGATGCATTATCTCGAACGATTATTATTAAAGGAAATGATGAAAAAGAATTACAAGATTATGTTACTGCAAAACTTTTAGGAAGAAAAAAGAAATTTGAACAAGGGATTGAAATTTTAAGAAAATTGTGTAAAGAGAGAAAACAAAATAATCTTAACTCTTCTGATTCTTTATTCTTATCTATGCAGAAGGATTCTTCGGATGGAACAACTGTAAAGCTTGCTACTACAATTACTCCATGGGCTAAAATACTTTTGATAGATTTCTTAAAAGAATTGACAAAATATGAAGAAGCTTTGAAAGAGTGTCAAAATTTCATAAAGAGATTTCCAGAGAATAACAAATTACTTCAAGTTAAATTGGAAATGGCACGGATTTGTGCAAATCTCGGACAAACAAAGAAAGCACAAGAGATATACGAAAAGATTTTGTTAAAGCATCCAATGTCTACAATTACTCCTATTGCAAGGGAGGAGTTGGAGAATTTATAATGCAGATAGTGAAAAGTATAAAGAAAGATAAGAGGAGAGAATAATGAAGCTGATAAGTTCAAAAAGTAAGCAGGAAGTTAAACAATTAGCATGGATAGTAGTGATGGGTTTTCTTGTAATTATGATAAGAAGGAATGCAGGGGGACCGCTTGTTTGTTTTAGTGTGCTTGGAGTAGGAATATTAATAGAGCGGATTATAAAAATTTTTAAAAAGGAAGTTAGATATGTAGGAATAACAATTTTTATAGTTTCCTTTATGGCATTGTTCTTTTCTTCAGAAAGTTGGAATCCATGGGGAGAACCTATTTTATTGGGGTTTACTGTAGTATATTTTTTGATATTTATGCTATTCGTATATAAAAGAACAAGGATGATTTATATTACTATGGGGAATGTATTTTTGATAATAGCATTTTTCATACGGGCTATAGAGAATCTAATTATCCCAGAAGGAGGAAGCTGGAGTTTAATGATTTTTCCCGCATTCATTTTTATGTGTATTATGCAACAAATTGAGAAGAAAAAGAATCCAGAGAAAATGAAGGAATGGGAAGAAACAATAAAGAAAGCATCATTCTTTGAGGTTTTGTCGTTTAAACATATCCCAAAAATAAAATGATATTTTTATTTTATCTGATAGTAGGAAGAATTCTTATACCGATGGATATAAGTCAGGTTGACCATCTAAAAGCTTATGGAGTAACTTATAACGCATTGGAAGTTGGAATAAAAGTAGAATGGTTGCTTAATTATAGAGGTGGAGCTTTTTTAACGGAAGAAAGTTCAAAAGTCCAAAATTTGTGTAATAAGAGAGGAGTAAGTTACGAAATTATAGGGGAAGGAATGGTGCAATCCATATACTCTACCATAGAAGAAGAAAATATGGAGCGAGTAGAACTTACGGAAGCTCCCAAGATAGCTGTTTATGTGCCTTCCTATCTTGCACCTTGGGACGATGCTGTGAGGATCGCTCTTGAATATGCAAAAATTCCTTATGATAAAATTTGGGATGAAGAAGTAATTGGAGGAGTTTTGGCAGATTATGACTGGTTACATTTGCATCATGAGGATTTTACAGGACAGTATGGTAAATTTTATGGAAATTATAGACATGTAGCTTGGTTTAAAAAACAAGTAAAAGTTAACAGAACTATTGCTAAAAAACTTGGTTTTAAAAAGACATGGCAACTCAAACATGCAGTTGCAGAGAAAATAGTCAAATATGTTAATAAAGGAGGATTTTTGTTTGCGATGTGTTCGGCAACCGAAACAATAGATATTGCTCTTGCAGCGACCGGAATGGATATAGTTCCATTGATTGATGGAAATGGGTGTGAGCAGGATTGTCAAAATAAACTTAATTTTAATAGAACATTTGCTTTTAAGGATTTTAAGGTTGACTTAAACCCTATGCGGTATAGACATTCAAGTATTGATATGACTGATGAGGTACGTGTCTTGGGGCAGCGAGCGAGTTTTGAGCTCTTTAGTTTTTCTGCAAAATACGACCCGATTCCAACACTTCTTACTCAGAATCATACTAAAACTATAGCTGAATTTTTGGGACAGACAACGGGTTTCAGGAAAAAACTAATAAAAGATAATGTAGTAATATTGGGTGATATACCCGGAACTCAGAAAGTTAAATATATCTATGGAGATTATGGAAAAGGATTTTTCACATTTTATGGTGGGCATGATCCGGAAGATTATGCACATTTTGTTGGAGAAGCACCTACAAAACTTGAGCTTCATCCAAATTCTCCGGGGTATCGGTTGATTTTGAATAATGTGCTTTTCCCAGCGGCGAAATCGAAACGATTGAAAACGTAAAAATGATAAAGTTAGAGAGTTCTATGAGTAAGTCAGGGGATTTTGTGAACAATAGAATTCTGCGAAATACGAGAATTGTCATTGCGAGCCCTTCACTTGTCATTCTGAACGAAGTGAAGAATCTCAACATATCGTTCAGGATAAACTCCGTGAAGAATCTCGCTCAGGACAGGCTCAGCGAAGTAATTTCTAATTGTACGATTTTAAAGAGATTGCTTCGTCACTTTGTTCCTCGCAATGACTCCGAGAGTTTTTGGGAGCATTGTCGAATGGATGGGATATTACTTCGAGAGGATGGGGAACATTACCGAATGACTCGGTGAAATGCTGAAGGAGGTTATATGATAGTAATTGGTGTGCTTGTAAGCGGAAATGGAAGCAATTTACAGGCAATTATAGATAATATAAAGTCAGGAAATTTGAATGCTAAAATAGGTTGTGTGATTTCTGATAATCAGAATGCATTGGCTTTGAAAAAAGCCAAAGAATCAGGTGTGCCTGCTTATTATATTTGTCCCGGTTCCGGCAAGACTTATCTTGATACCGAAAGAGAACTTGAATACCTTGAATGTCTGCGTAAACATAAAGTGAAACTTGTTTGTCTGGCTGGGTTTATGCGTATTTTGCATTCAGAGTTTTTGCAAGCATTCAAGGATAGAATAATAAATATTCACCCGGCATTACTTCCCTCATTTCAAGGACTTCATGCACAACGTCAGGCATTTGATTACGGAGTGAAAATAGCTGGAGCAACTGTTCATTTTGTTGATGAAGGAGTGGATGCAGGACCCATAATAATTCAAAGAGCGGTAACAGTTAAAGATAATGATACGGAAGAGGAGCTATCGAAAAGGATTTTAAAAGTAGAGCACCAAATATATTCTGAAGCTATTCAATTGTTTGCTGAAAAGAAATTAAAGAAAATAGGAAGGAAGATAGAAATAATTAATCCTGATTAACTATTGTATGTGATGTCTTTAAGTGATGGTTACAATATTTGAGCAAAAAGAGCAAGAAAAAAAATTGACAGACTGTATTTTATATATAAAATGAAGCTGAAAGAAGAGTATAAATAATTGTGTATATACTACTAATTTGGTGATGTAAGAACAATGAATATACACAGATGTTATAAAGCAAATTTTATATTATATACTTAAAAAGAATTGTTATAGTCTTGGAATTCCTCGCTGCTTGCGGTAGGGATGTTAATTGCCCCAAAGGGGCAATAGCAACAGCATAGGGCAACGTCCTATGAATAAAAACGAATAACATACATTAGCCCTAAAAGGGCGAAA
>JAUVIV010000124.1 GCA_030592575.1 bacterium
GTAGGGATAGGTCGCGACCTGTCCCTACTTTTATTACCTATGTAATCATCAATTTTCATTTTAACCGTCAGAAGTCAATTTTTAAATTTGAGCAAGAAAGAAACAATACATCAACAAAGAAACAATACTTGACAAAATATACAAAGACCAATATATTGTTAGTAACAAATTGAATATTTTAAATCGGGAGGTAATCAATGAAAAATTATAAATTGTTTTTAATTTCAGGTTTATTTGTTTGTGGAATTTTTATAAATAGTACTACCTGGGCTACTATCTCTTTGAGATATGAATTTGCTGAACCCAGAATCGAAAAAATAAATGAGTATCACAGAGTCATTATGTCGGAAGTTTCAAGTTATGGAAATCCCGGAAAACCCGTATTGCCAATCAAAACAGTAAGAGTACTGCTTCCTATGGGAGAAGAAATAGCAAGCGTTGATGTAAAAGTATATAATAAGACCGAACTATTTGGAAGTTATAAAATAGAACCGGGGCAACTATCGGTACCGATTTCAAAAATGCAAGCGTATAAAAACACAAAACATAAGATGTTACCTGATAGCACAATTTATAATTCAGCTAATCCATTTCCCGAAATGTTATATGCACAAGGTAGTTCTCACAGATTATGCGGATATGAAATTGCACATCTATATTTATATCCAGTAGAATATTTACCTGAAATCGGCAAACTCTCATATTACAAAAGTATAGAAATAAATATCACTACAAAACATAAGACAAAAGCAATTCACGAATTACCTCTACGGCAAACAGAGAGCATTCAAAAGAGAGTACGTTCACTTGTAGATAATCCTGATATGATAAGTACATATCCATTTATGTTCCGTAGTTTAAAAACAGACAGCTTTGATTATTTAATAATCACTAATGAGGAGTTCGTTCCTTTATTTGATGAACTCAGAAAGTTCAAAACCAATCGCGGAGTAAAAACTGAAATTGCAAAAGTTGAATCCATATATGCGTATTGCAGTGGAGCTGACGAGCAAGAAAAAATACGAAATTTCATAATCAATATGTACACTACTTACGGAATAACATACGTCTTGCTTGGAGGAGACGATGAAATAATCCCAAATCGTGGATTATATGATATCCTTTACGAGAAGTATCCGGGATATGAGTATGAAGAATATGATATAGCATCAGATTTATATTATGGAGGACTTGACGGTAATTGGAATCAAAATGGCAATGATAAATGGGGTGAGCCGAATGAAGCAGACCTTTATGCTGAGGTTTTTGTAGGACGAGCTTGTGTAGATTCAGATTATGAAGCAATAAATTTTATTCAAAAAACTATAAACTATCAAGAAACTCCAAAAATAAATAACTGCACTACAGCCATTATGGTAGGAGAAGATTTGCACTGGAATGTGTGGGGTGGCGAATATAAAGAAGAAGTTAAAAATGGAAGTTCAAACTGGGGACATACTACTGCAGGATTTCCAGCTCATTTTCAAGTAGATACATTGTACGACAGAAGTCTTGACCCAGAACATTGGGATAAAAATGACTTAATCCCAATGCTAAATGCAAACAACGGTACACATTTAGTCAATCATTTGGGACATGCTGATATACTTATGGTAATGAAAATGGGAACCTCAGATGTACGCACAAGATTTACAAATACAAGTCATTTTATTGTACACTCTCAAGGGTGTTATAGCACTGCTTTTGACAATAGAGATTGTCTTGGGAGTTATTGCCCTGAAGATGCTATTGCCGAATGCTTCACTACGATTCCAAACGGAGCAGTTTGTTTTATAGGCAATACAAGATACGGATGGGGTAATAATATGAATACAAACGGAACTTCTCAACGAATTGACCGCGAATTTTTTGATGCCTTATTTAATGAAAATATTTATCCCATAGGAGAAGCATTACAAGATGCAAAAGAAGATGTAATTCCATATATAGACTCAATGGAAACATTAAGATGGTGTTACTATAATCTTGTACTTTTAGGCGATCCGGAGCTTCAGGTATGGACAGATACACCAAAATCCTTAACAGTAACTCATTCGGATACTTTGATTATTAACGCAAGTTCACTCCCTGTTAATGTAAAGGAGAATGGTAATCCTGTAAACGGTGCTTTGGTATGTGCTTATCAGGACTCTACTATTTATGCTCGCAGTTATACAAATGCATCCGGTGATGTAACTCTTTCGATTACACCTGTAAATGTAGGTTCTCTTTATGTTCAAGTTACTGCCCATAATTTTTTACCTCACAAAAGCTCAACAAGTATTATATCAAATTCTTCCAATGTCATATATTATAAATCTACAATAGACGACGATGCTATAGGATTCTCAAATGGCAATAATAACAGGCTGGCAAACCCGGGTGAACAAATTGAATTGCCTTTATGGGTGCAAAACTTTGGACTCATAGAGGCACGCAGAGTTTATGGAAAAATCACCTCAACTGACCCTTATGTAACGATTCAAGCCGACTCTGCTAACTTCGGTAATATACTACCCACAGATACATCTTTATCATCAGACGATTACGCTTTCACAATAGCAATCGGAGCTCCGGATGAACATATCATTGATTTTAAACTTACTTGTAAAGATAGTTTAGACAGTTTATGGATTTCATATCCTAATATCAAAATCTATGCTCCGGTACTCAAATATAATAGTTATACTATAAATGACTCCGTATGTGCTATACCAAATGAAGCACTTGACCCCGATGAAGAAGTAAAATTGATAATTAACTTGAAAAACGAGGGTTCAATTGATGCGACAGGAATAGAGGCAATTATACATACTGAGGATACATTTATAACCGTAATAGATTCTATTGCCACATTTACCAATATTCCAAAGGATTCAATATCAAATAATTTTGCATCTCCTTATATTATACAGGCAAAATCTACCACACCTATTCATCATCTAATTAATTTCTCTATTCGTGTAACTGCAGATGGCTATGAAGATACACTTCATTTTGTGCTTAGAGTCGGACTTGGTGGCGATTTTCTTGTATGGGACCCTGATAAAAACCATTCAAGTGGCTCATTATTAGCAGATGCACTGTGGGAAAATAATTACATAGGAGACTACACACAAGATTTATCAGAATATAGAGATTGTCTTCCGAAATATAAAACAATTTTTGTGTGTCTTGGAATGTTTTTTACTAATTATGTATTGACTCCGAATTCCGATGTTGATTCACTTCATTCGTATTTAGAACAAGGTGGAAATCTTTATATGGAAGGTGGTAATGCTTGGTATAGAGATACTACCCTAACTTTGCAAGAACACTTTCATATTGACCCTAAAAGCGATGGAACTAACGAAATAGATACAGTTACAGGAATTACAAGCACTTTTACAAATTCAATGCAGTTTAATCACTTTGGGGAAAATAAAAGTATTGACCGTATCAATGGAGGAAATGGCGCATGGGATATATTTGCTAACCGACCAGTTCCATATACCTATGGAGTTGCTTTCAGAAGTGGAAAATACAACACAATAGGAACATCCTTTGAATTTGGAACTTTAAAAGATGGGATTGCTCCATCAACTCGTGTAATACTTGCAGATTCAATAATGAAATGGTTTTTGAAACCGATACAACATGATATAACTATATGGAGTATTGACAATATATCTTCGGAGGTTTTACCTGAGATACCAATAAATCCTCTTGTAACAGTCAAGAATATTGGTAAATTCACTGAAAGCTTCTCCGTAATATGTAATATAGATTCGCTTGGAGTAATAGTATATGTAGATACATTTTCTGTAAGTAATTTATTGCCCGATTCCTCTCTGCAATTTGAATTTGCAGAATGGACACCAAGAGGAGTAGTAGAATATAAAGTATCTGTTATAACTGATCTTTCTGATGATGAATTAGCCAATAATGAAAGAAACATAGAGACTCTTTCATTTATTTGTACCCCTGAAATCACTTCCTATTATATACAAACGACACCTATAATGGATGGAAAAATTGATACAACTTCTGAGTGGGCAGGAGTTGTGCCTATAGATATATCCGATGTTTTTAATAAAAGTGGCTTTGGAGCTTCTCCCCCATATTCCATTTATTTATATGTAATGAATGATGATTCTACAATATATTTTGGAATAGATGCTCAATGTGATTCAAGGGATAATTTGAATGGGTTTACAAGCTTCTTTGATGATAATCATAGTCATAGATACCCTTATTCACCTGATTCATCTGAAGGAGCTATAAAATTGATATATACGATGGCAACAGATTATATTTTTTATCATCCTATGATGAGAGATATGACGGTTGAAGATTATGAAGTTAGCATAACTGGAGTTTCAAGCAATGAAATAGGTTGGTTACAGTATGAAATAGCTATTCCTTTAGGCACTGAAAATGAATACATAAATACTTCTCCCGGGGATTCTTTTGGAATGCACTTAGTTGTAGGTAAATATAACGACTTAAAAGAAATGGAAAACTGTTATGGTTGGTGGCCACAAACTGTTGATGAAATGGGAAATCCAAGTGAAATAGGAACTATAATACTGGGAACTACTTCTTCTGAAGAGATAATTGATAAACTGCCTACGGTATTTACATTGTCTCAAAGTATGCCAAACCCGATGAGAGAAAAGACTTTAATTAAATACGCACTACCTCGTGATTCTGAAGTTGAGTTAAAAATGTATAATATAGGAGGTCAGCTTATTCGCACACTTGTAAATAAACACGAAAAAGCCGGCTATAAAGCAGTTTATTGGGATGGTAAAGATAATCAGGAAAAGAAAGTAGCTTCCGGAATATACTTTTATCACCTTAAAATTGACAATTCATCTTCTGTAAAAATAAAGAAAATAGCGATTATAAGATGATAAAATCTTAGAATATGTTACTACAAATCGGCGTAAAATAGGTATGGATAGAAAAACAGATATAAGGAAAAGTAGATTGTGTTGGGGAATAATTACTTTAAGCGTTTTATCAATGGCATTAAGTGAGATATGTATAAAAGAGAAAAAACTAAATTCCGGAGAGATTGCTTTTTTGTCTATTCCACATTTCTCTGACGATTTTAACAATGGAATTGCTTTGCTCAAATATGAAATAAACAAAGAAAAAGTGCATTGTGGAGATAGTGTTTGTATTATTTGGCATTGGAAATGCAGAGGAAATATTGGTGACAGATGTTCCATTTGGATTTATTTCTCAGATAGATGGGGAAATATACTCTACTGAATTCAACCAGCAAGTGCAACGCTCCTTTCTTTTTCTAAGACTTCCAATGGTGTTTGATAATTCAAGCACTTCCTTGGTCTATTATTAAGCCAATCTTCAATCTCTATGATTTCTTTTTCA
>JAUVIV010000149.1 GCA_030592575.1 bacterium
CTGGAAGAAAGTGAAAAAATGAAGATTGAAATTCCAAAATGTAAAAATATAGGTATTATGTCTCTTAATAGTAATTTGAAGACCTGCCCCGAATTCTCTAATTATCTCGTTATATAATACTTCAGCATTATAACCATACGGTTAAGAAATATAATTGATTTTTTATTAAATTTAGATTATAGTTAATAATATATGAAATATATTAATACAAGAAGGGATATAAATCAAAATAGGTATATGAAGAATTCAATGAAGAAATATGAAAGATTGAAAGTAAATTGGAGGTATATCTGCAATAATGCAGATATGAACAAGTTATATGAAATTGCCTGCAACATGGAGAAATAAATGAACAAATGGATAAAAAGATATTACGATGAAGCTTATATAAGAAGGTGGTCTCTTGGTCCACCTGATAAGAGAGTCCAGAAAAATGCCGCATTCATTCTGAAACTTCTCCGAATTGGGCAGGCTGACAATCTACTTGATGTCGCTTGTGGGCAAGGACGGTATACACTTGCTTTTGCAAAAACCGGAGTTAATGTTACAGGACTTGACGCTTCTGATGTTCTCCTTTCTGAAGCAAAAAGCCTTGCACAGAAAAGGGGCTATCTGTGAAGTGGTTGCTTGGGGATATGAGAGAGATTCCTTTTGAGAAACAGTTTGATGGAATTACATCAATAGATGCATTTGGATTTTTTGAAGATGATTCTGACAACAAGAGAACTGTTTTGCAAATGGCAAAAGCGTTGAAGTCAGGTGAAAGGCTCGTGATTGTTATTGCGAACGGTGTCAGAATCATGAAAAATTTTCGAAGCTTTGCTCGAGAAGAACATGAAGGATTAACCGTTGAAATAGAACGTGAACTTCTATCTGACTGTAAAGCGATGAGAGAAAAATTATGCTTCATAAACAAAAGTGGCGAGTCAAGGCACGAAAGATATCAAAGGCTATATTCAGTTGATGAATTATCAGAGTTAGCCAGCAATACCGGCCTCCTTGTTAGAGATGTCTTTAGTAGTTTCATGGGGGATCAATTCGATCCAAACTCATCAGAAAAAATTATACTGGTAGCGGAAAAGTGTGGGAATGCAGGCAACAGCAGATAACACAGCATATACACTTCGGGCTTACGCCCTTGCCCTTCGGGACATTGCTTCCTACGGTCGCAACGCCGTATATGCTGGGAACATTAGGCGAAATGACGGCAAAAAAAGGAGCAGATTTATGAAAAAACATTTAATAATATTTCTTGTTTTGGTGATTTTAGTTTTAGGGGTTTCTCAAACCTTTGCACAAGAGACACAGAAGATACCAGCAGACTTTTTTAGTAGGCAATGGACTGGTACTATTAAAGGAGAGGAGTGGCGTAAAGATGGGATTGGCGCTCCATGCGGGACTGAAACTAAATATAGTTATATAATGAAATTTTTATATCTTAGTCTTATTCCAAATGAAGATATGAATGGATTAACTTCAGAATATATGGAATATCTAAAAAAACAATTGGGTGATAAATTTCCACAACAAAGTGAATTTAAGTACAAAGGTTGGGCGGAGATTAAAGTTAAGCAAGAAATGTTCAGAGATATTGGTTCTGATTGTACAAATAAACTGGATCTTGACAATTTAAGTGCAAAAGTTCCAATTGAGGTAACTTTCAATTTAGAAAATGGAAATTCATTTTGGTTTGATATTTTATCGGATGAAAAAACAGTACATCTCAAGAGTGAGTGGATAGCTAGGCTTAAAAGTGGGGAGATAGCAGAACATGATAAAGGGGAAAGTTATGCTTCAATTAAATGTTTTGTAAGCCCTCAAGGTGGGAAGTTCATCGTTGAAAAAAACAAAATAGTTATAAAAGATAAATTTGAACGAGGGAATGATGAGTTTTGGTCGCAGTGTAGAATCACAGGAGAATTGCACAGAATTTATGTAAAAAAAGACACACTTGGAAAAACCGTTCAAATAAACGAACCAATAAAGGCTGACGAATTCACTCAAAGGGAAATTGTCGTTCCAAATTTGGGAGAAGTTACTGTTAATACAAATTCAGACGGTATTTTTAGATCAGAAAGTGAACTTGACCTGATTCTTGGAGAAATTCACTCCAAAATTAAATCAGGAAGTAACTATAAAGTTCAAATGCCTCAAGCAGTATGTGGTGTCCGAGGAACGCAATTTATAACAAAAGTAGAAAAGGATGGAACAACTATCCTAACGGTGCTTGATGGTGAGGTAGAATTTTCAGACATACAAAAGAGAAAAACTGTATTGGTGAAGAAAAACCAGAAGTCGGTTTGTAAACCTGGAGGGCTACCTTCAGAACCAGTATCTATTGAACCTAATCAGATTCCAAAATGGTGGGAGTAAAAGAAATAATTGATGCGGCGGAAAAAAAGGAGTTAAGTATGAAAGGAAGAATCGCAGTAATAATGGTGACACTGGTCGTAATCGCACTGTTAGTCGGTTGTGCGGGAACAATGTCAAAAGTAGGAGTGCCGGGGACCGGAGAAGCCAAAGGTAAATCTAAAAAAGCAGTCACAAAAGGAAAGATTGAAGTCATGGAAGTGAAGATGGAGAAGACAGATATTAATAACAAGGATGCTTTAAGTAATCTTAAGGTAACAGGAAAGGCTATATATCATCAGGCAAAGGTTGGTGCGAAGTCTTTTGAAGACTATATTTCAGGACATGGTATAGTTATTCGTTTTTACGATGCCAGAGGAATAAAATTACCTTTTAAGATGGATATAGGCGATTATGGCAAATCTGAGAATGTTAGACCAAACATTGCATTTCCTTTTGAAGCTGAGACAGGATCTGCTTATATTGGTATGGATAATTTCAAAAAAGCGGTTTCTTGTAAAGCCGAAGTTTGGTAGAAATTACTTACATTGACAACGACATATAAAAGGATAAGTGAGCCGTAAGTCTTTAAATCAAAGTACGCCGCATCAACTAATACATGTTTTGTGGCTCACTTTGTTCGCCCAAATGCTTCGCACTTCGCAAAGCCCGGGAACATTAGATAACTCTTCTGAAATGGAAACACATAATAAATTATTGAAAAATGGTTATGGTTTTAGTAAATACAAAGAAACAGACGGGTGGAAAAGAAAGTACTGGAAGAAAGTGAAGAAATAAAAATTTCCTTAATAAAAGATTGGGAAAATACTTGGGGAACTGGAAAAAAATCTATTGATAGAGTTCTTAAAAATTATCTATAATTGAGGGTTAATGATATGAAAGATATTTTTGTAATTACGGTGGGAGAGGTTCAACACTTAACAAATGAGAAATTCGGAAGGTATTTAAATAACGAAGAACTGAAACAAGTTCAAAAAAGAGTCCAATTTGGATTGGAATGCTGGGAAGAAGTAACTATATATGCAATCAATGATGTAATAAGTGAAAATGAAAAGTGAAGGATAAAAATTAAAGCTCAGTATGAAATTCAACATATTATGAATGATCTTACAAGAGGGGAAAATCCGAACCTTATGAAAGATGGACACTAAAAGGTATGTTAAATTTGCAACATCACCTGAGAAATATAATTGATTTTTTATTAAATTTAGATTATAGTTATTTATGTATGAAATATATCAATACAATAGGAGATATAAATCAAAATAGGTATATGAAGAATTCAATGAAGAAATATGCAAGATTGAAAGCA
>JAUVIV010000041.1 GCA_030592575.1 bacterium
AAAAAGAAATCATAGAGATTGAAGATTGGCTTAATAATAGACCAAGGAAGTGCTTGAATTATCAAACACCATTGGAAGTCTTGGAAAAAGAAAGGAGCGTTGCACTTGCTGGTTGAATTCAGTCAATGATTTTCTTCTTGCAGATTTTTTTAAATAAATGAAGCAAAAAAGAGGAAAACTATAAAACGTATGATAAAAAATGAGAGTAGATTGCTTTTATGAATAAAACGGATTGTAATTTATGTTAGGAGTTACGGAAGGAAAAAGTCCAGAAGATTAGAAGCAACTTCTTTTTTAATATTTTCTTTATTGTAATATCCTTTGCTTATACGTTCTTTTACTTCTTGGATTTTTTCTTCTCTTATTTCTGAGGTTTCTTCAGTAAGTAATTTAAGTAATCCTATTTCTTGCTCTTGTTTGTGTTTGAGTTTTGCTTTTGCTTCAGAGGATATTTCTACTTTGTCTTTGGTTTTTATTTTATCAGTTGGGTTCTTTTTCTTGTCTATTTTATCAAATACATTTACTTGATTGCCAACCTTTCTTATTCCGTTTATTGCCATTTCAAATCCTCCTGTTATCTTTATCGGTAAGTTCTACAGATACTTTAGTAAATATTTCAAAAAAATTATCTTTTTAAGTTAAATTTTGTTCCTGCTACTACTAACTTCTTTGTTTCCCTTGACTTTGAGGAAATATCTACTACATTTTAAACTATTGTAAATGAAATAAAGCTATTAAATTATGTGTGATTTTTTACAGAAAAGTGGACAAGTACTACTAATCTTGATTGTTGCATCTACTCTCCAGAGTGCAACAATCACAATTACAGACTCCGTCATTGCTAACACACAAAACTATATAGGTACAGTTGAGGGCGGGCATTTTAATATTCATGACCTTCTTGACTGTGGTATAAACTCTATTAGATTATATGGTGATATGGTAAGACTGGAGCCCGAAGATGACAACATAATCTATGGCTCTCCTTCTATAGATTCAATAAAAGCTGATTATGCCTCCGGATTCTCTAATACTATACCATGGGAAATTTGGGATAGTGTGCTTACAAACTCAACTTACTGGGGCACAGGCGTGAGTTTTGATGAACTACTGACTCAATGTTTTACTAACAAGATAGAGGTTATATTAGGACTTCGTCCCGTTTCTCCTGAAGGGTATCCGATATGGGCACCTCGCTCACCTTATGATACATCTGATTGGAATGAATGGTGGGAATATTGCTTTGCGGTTGCTTATTGGTGTAATGTGAGGCATAATTATAATATTTCTCACTTTCAGATACATAATGAGCCGGACTTTCCCAGTCAGGGATGGGATGGAACACTTCTTGAATACATTGAACTTACGAAATACGGAGCAGATGCTATAAGGTTTGCCAACAGTTTTGCCGGTACAGAAACATTTATCCACGCTCCTGTAGTTGCAATTGAAAGCTCCGAATATATATTTTATACTATACAACAAGCAGATTCAGTGATAGATGTGCTCGATTATCACGAATATACAAGTAATCAGACAGATGTTGGCAAAACCGTTTATTCTACAATCTTGAACTACGATAATGATGGAGTTATTGAACCTGTATGGAACTCGGAATGGGGAACATATTCTGCAAGTTACAATAATCTGAATATGGCTTTAAGGATGGCGAATAATCTGTTTGACTTCTCGTTATTTGATACATCCGTAGGAACGCATTGTCTTGGCACAAATCAATTTGTTATGTGGGATTGGGGACCTTTTGATGGACTTGTAAATTCGGACAGTTCAAGAAACGAGACATATTATGTTTTTAGACTTTGTTGTAGGTGTATGCAGGGAGGTAAGGAAATACTCCAAACTGAATACAATGGAAACGAAAGAGTAATGGTAACTCGTGATTCAAGTTCGCTTTATGTGAGCGGATTGGGCGTAAACGACTCTTTGTTTGTAGATGTATCTCAAATTGGAGTGGATTCTGAAGTTGGAGATTATTATATCTATGACAATGCTCACAAAGATAGTCTTGTAGATACGCTTCTCATAAATGGCGGGAAATTTGCTTTCTTCTGCCCTGAATCTGCTCTTGTATGTGTTAAGATAGAAAGGAAATATGGAATTGAAGAACAGCTTGTGGAGCATAGAGTACCGATAATCAGTGATATAAAGATATATCCTAATCTATTTACTCAAGTAACAAGTGTTAGCTATCAAGTAACGAGGAAAAGCAAGATTTCCTTGAAGGTTTATGATGTAGTTGGAAGAATGGTAAAGACATTAATAAGTGGAGAAAAAGAAGCTGGGTATTATAATGTCAGCTTTGATGCAAAAAAATTACAAGGTGGTATATATTTTGTAAGATTTGCAATAGGTGATTACAAACTCACAAAAAAACTTATCCTCTTGAAATAATATTTCTTAAAAGTCCAAAGACTATCTGATTTTCTTTGCTATTTCTTCTGCTATTTCCAAACTCGTATTGTTTCCACCAAGGTCATAGGTCTTGACTTTTCCTTCTTTTATCACGCTTGCTATACTATTTTCTAACTTTGATGCCAGCTCGTTTTCTCCGAGATAATCCAACATAAGTTTTACTGACAAAAGCATTGCTGTCGGGTTCACTTTATATTGCCCTGCATATTTTGGTGCACTTCCATGAGTTGGTTCAAAAAGTGCATACTCATCACCAATGTTTGCAGAACTCGCAAATCCAAGCCCTCCTACAAGTTGGGCGCTAAGGTCTGAGATTATATCTCCAAACATATTTGAACTTACCAAAACGCTGTAGTTTTGCGGATTCTTTAACAACCACATACACATTGCATCCACATTTGTTTCCCATAACTCAATTTCAGGATATTTTTTTGCCATCTCACGTCCCTCACGAATCATCAAACCGGATGTCTCTCTTATAACATTTGGTTTCTCTACAACAGTTACTGAAGGTTTTTTGAATTTTCTTGCATATTCAAAAGCCGCTCTTAGAATGCTCTGGCAAGCTCCGCGAGTAAATATCCTACAGGAAAGAGCCATATCATTCAAATCTGTATCCATAAATGCTTTCATTTTTGGATGTACCGTCAGAGCATCTTTTATTCCATTAGGGATAGGATGAAACTCAATACCAACATAAAGTCCTTCCGTATTTTCCCTGAAAATAACCAGATCAATATCATCTCTGTGATTTAAAGGATTCCCGGGATATGCCTTACATGGTCTCATATTTGTATGAAGTTTAAGAGTTTGACGAAGTCTGACAATTGGGCTATAATATGTAAATCCTTTATCTTGAAGTGATGGGTTAAGTTCTTTTAGTGCTTCCTCTTTGGGCTTGCTTGTAATAGCCCCAAAAAGGCAGCAATCTGTGTTTTTTAATAATTCTATGGTGCGGTCAGGCAATGGATTTCCTTCTTGTTTCCAGAATTCCCATCCGATATCACCATTTATATATTCAGCATCTAAATTTAGTGCTTCTAATATTATCATTGCTGCATCCATCACGTCATTACCTATCCCATCTCCCGGTAAACATGCAATCTTGTATTTACTCATTTTCAACCTCCTTTACTATTTTAATAAAGTTTTTAGGTGGCTTCATTACTTTCCCTTGTGTGTTCACAAATGTATGAACAGTATATCCGGTTACAAGCGGTGTGTTTTCTTCGTCAAAAATCTCGTAATCCATTCTTATTCTTACTCCTTGAAACTTCTTTAAAAACGTCTTAACCGTTATTACTTCGTCGTATTTTGCTCCACGTTTATATTCGCAATGGGCTTCTATTGCCGGAAGCATTATACCTTGATTCTCAAGTTCGCAATAGGGGAGACCTAATTCCCGAAACAATTCATTTCTTCCACGCTCAAAATATTCAAGGTAACGGGCATAATATACAACTCCCATCTGGTCAGTATCAGCATAACTAACACGAATTTTTATCTTTCCTTCAATTAAAACCATAGGATTATAACCTCAATTTTTTCTTTGCGATCTCTGCGTCTTTGCGGTGAAACTTAAATCACCTCAAGACTCATATCTATTGAGTTTACCGAATGAGTCAGTGCCCCCACAGAGATATAATCTACTCCAGTTTCTGCAATTTCACGCACATTCTCTAAATTTACTCCTCCAGACACTTCAGTTTTCACTTTTAACTTTTCACTTTTAACTAATTTCACCGCTTCTTTTATCTCATTCACACTCATATTGTCAAGCATAATTCTGTCTATCGGATACTTTAACACAATCTCCAACTCCTCAAAATTCTTGACCTCAACTTCTAACTTGTATTTTGCATTTTGCATTTTGCATTTTGCGATTGCTTTTTCTATTCCCCCAGCTATCTGAATGTGATTATCTTTGATTAAGAGCATATCCCAGAGACCCATTCGATGATTCTTGCCATCTCCGCACTTCACTGCATATTTCTCAAGTTCTCTTAATCCCGGTGTTGTTTTCCGAGTATCAAGGATTTTGGCTTCGGTTCCACGGATTCTCTCAACGAATTTATTAGTCAAAGTAGCTATTCCTGAAAGCCGTTGCAGGAAATTTAATGCAGTTCGCTCGCCTTTTAGAATACCGGATAACTTGCCTTCCAATTCAAATAGAATAATATCTCTTGTAAACTTCTCTCCATCTTTAATTAGTTGAGTAATTTTTATATTCGGGTCTAATGTAGTGAAAATTTCCTGTACAATTTCGCCACCGGCAAGTATTCCTGACTCTTTTGATTTTATAATTGCCTTTCCTTTGATGTTAGATGGTACGATAAGCTTTGTAGTAATATCTCCACTACCAATATCTTCTTTTAGGGCTTGCTTTACTATCTCGTTTAACTTTAACATCTTATAAAAGTTTTAACATTTTGTATCAAGTCAAAAATCTCTTGTAAGACCGAGTCCGACAAATACTTTTTCCCACCATTTGAATTTACCATTTTTCAAATAAAGACTTGTGCCAATTAAAAAATTACAAGGGGATTCTTGAGTAATAATCCTAATACTAAACTTTTCCATAAATTTTGTTTGATTGCTAATGGCGCTAAAGTAATCTATGCTTAAATATACTGGAACCTTATTATCTATAGCGAATACTTTTTCTGCATTCTCTTTTTCTTCTGAAATCTGATGCCCACCAAAGCAGCATCCATTCAAAAATGCCAATGGTCGCCACCAGCTCAACTCAATAAGTTTCGTTTCCATATTACACCCATAACTCCATCCTTTTTTGGAATACGATTGTTTCTGAAGAATCTTGTCATTCCGAGTTTCTAATTCCATAAATTCCCGAGTCCATCCATACCCTATCATCGGCTTAACGTAAATCTTTGTCTTCGGCACATTTAAAAGTAATCCGATATAGCTACTAAGGAAATCAAAACTAGTAGTGTAAAGGGAGTCTCCAATTCCCTCTACAGCATTAAGAGGTCTTCTACTGCAACCATTAAATTCTAATTTTGCTATTAAATTTTTCCATTTTATTTCTGTTACATATTCTACTCCTGCACTAGTTGTCCAGGGTGGAAACAGTGAATCTACTTCTCTCTCTTTGGCTAAACTGGTATAATTACCATAAGAAAGTGTCATACTTCCCATCAAAGTCAAGTTTTTAGAACTACTTGCTCCTGACATCAATAAGTAAATAACTATAAATACCATATAAGAACCTCAGTAAGAAAAACTAATTTATCTGTTATCCAGTTGAACATATTACAATTTACATTATTTTTCATTATTCCAATGTAATTAAGTTTTTATCTGTTAGTTAACGGATTTGTGTGTTTTGCCATTCAATCTCTTTTTTCTTAACTTCACGTTTTAGTTTTTTGAGTCTATCTCTAATTTCGGCTGCGTCTTCAAAGTTTAGTTCGTTAGCAAGTTTACGCATCTTGCGACCAAGTTCATGTATTCTCTCAATCTGCTCAATCTTTGTAAGATATTTATCTTCCTCTTCTCGTATTTCCTGCCCTTTTGTTTTTCTTTTATTATCGGAAGCTATAATCGTTGTTCCTAAAATTTCTTCGCGAGTCTTATAAATTGTTTTTGGGGCTATGCTATGTTCCTTATTATATTTTATTTGAAACTCTCTTCTCCTGTTTGTTTCTCTAATAGTCTCACTCATAGAACGAGTTATCTTATCAGCATACATTATTACTTCGCCATTCACATTTCTCGCAGTTCTACCTGCTACTTGAATGAGTGAGGTAGCTGACCTTAAGAATCCTTCCTTGTCTGCATCAAGAATAGCCACGAGTGATACTTCAGGTAAATCAAGTCCTTCTCTTAGCAAATTAATTCCAACAAGACAATCAAAGTCTTCAAGTCGCAATCCTCTTAGAATATCAACTCGCTCAAGTGCTTTAATCTCAGAATGTAACCATCTTACTCTTATTCCCTCTCGTGCAAAATACTCGGAAAGGTCTTCTGCCATTCGTTTTGTAAGTGTGGTAACGAGAGTCCTTTCATGCCGATTTGCACGAAGTTTGATTTGATCTACGAGGTCATCAATTTGTCCTCGTGAGGGTTTAACGGTTATTTTGGGATCAATAAGTCCCGTTGGTCTTATTATTTGTTCAATTATTTGAGAAGAGTGTTTACGTTCAAAGTCGGATGAAGTTGCACTTGTGAATATTGCTTGATGGGTTAATCCTAAAAATTCATCAAATTTAAGAGGACGATTATCAATTGCTGATGGGAGTCTGAATCCATAATTTATAAGTGTCTCTTTTCTTGAACGGTCTCCGTTATACATAGCATTTAATTGTGGGATAGTAACATGCGATTCGTCTATTATCAACAGAAAATCTTTCGGGAAATAGTCCATTAAGCAAGCAGGTCTTTCACCCGATTTACGACCACTGAGCCATCTTGAATAATTTTCAATTCCCGAACAATATCCAACTTCCTGCATTAACTCTATATCATATTGAGTGCGAGTTTCCAGTCTTTGAGCTTCTAATAATTTGCCTTGAGATTTAAACCATTGAATTCTTTCTCTGGCTTCTTTTTTTATTCCTGTGATTGCACGCTCAATACTTGAAGAAGTTACAAGGAAATGTTTTGCCGGATAAATGTGAGCCCATTTTCGTTCATTAATTACTTCCATAGTCAGTGAATTTATCTCGCAAATTTTTTCTATCTCATCACCATCAAATTCTATTCTTAAGCCCTCCTCAAGATAAGCAGGATGGATTTCAATAACATCTCCTCTTACCTTGAATGTTCCTCGTCTGAAATCCATATCATTTCTTGAATAATGAATATTAACTAACTTTTCGAGAAATTTGTTTCGTTCTATTTTTTCTCCGACTTTTATTGGTACAATAAGATTTTTGTATTCAGTAGGTGAGCCAAGTCCGTATATGCAAGAAACGGATGCAACTATAACCACATCTTGGCGTTCAATCAAAGATGATGTAGCGAGAAGTCGCATTTTATCGATCTCGTCATTTATTGATAGATCCTTTTCAATGTAAGTATCTGTTACAGGAAGATATGCTTCTGGCTGATAATAGTCATAATAAGAAATAAAATATCCTACTGCATTATCAGGGAAAAAACCTTTGAACTCACCGTAAAGTTGAGCCGCAAGCGTTTTATTATGCGAAATTATAAGAGTAGGCAATTGAATTTCCTGGATAATATTAGCAATTGTAAAAGTCTTGCCTGAGCCGGTAACTCCGAGCAATGTCTGAAACTTATCTCCGTTTTTAATTCCTTTTACAAGTTCTCGGATTGCTTTTGGTTGGTCACCTTTAGGTTTATAATTAGCTACAAGTTTAAATTCCATATTCGGTACTATAACTCTTTTGCGAAGATTGTCAACATTTTACTGTTGATTGGATTTAATGAGCAAGTGCAATACTCTTTTTTTCAATAATATTAGATTATTCTGAAATTAAGACTTACCGTTCTTGTCTTTTTAGTAAAAGCAAGAGGAAGCTACATTACCATTCCACCATCAAGGTTGATTGTTTGCCCTGTGATGTAACTTGCTTTGTCTGAAATCAGAAAACTAATAAGACTTGCCACTTCTTCCGGTGTTCCTGCTCTGCCAAGAGGAATTGACTTAAGATATGCTTCCTTTACTTCATTTGGGAGTTTTACGGTCATTTCAGTAGCAATATATCCGGGAGCTATTGCATTACAGGTAACATTACGACTGGCTACTTCACGAGCGATAGATTTCGTGAATCCAATTACCCCTGCTTTTGAAGCAGAATAATTTGATTGTCCCTTGTTTCCGATAAGTCCTATTATTGAAGCAAGATTCACAATCCTGCCACATCTTTTTTTAATCATTCCGTGCAAAAAGGCATGTGTGCAATTGAATACTCCTTTAAGATTAACGGAAATTACTTTATCCCAATCTCCTTCTTTCATACGGAGTAAAAGTTGGTCACGACTTATTCCTGCGTTGTTTATTAAAATGTCTATATCTCCAACTTTCTTTGCGGCTTTCTTGACATCCGAGAAAGAAGTTACATCTACTTTCATAAATGACACATCTTTCAATTCGCATTCACCTACATCCCAAATAACTATTTTAAATCCGTCATTTTTAAGCCTCTCGGCGATTGCTTTCCCAATTCCTCTTGCTCCTCCTGTTATAAGGGCAACTTTCATACACACCTCCTAATCAATTTGAATAAATTTGTTTTTGGATTTCTCACCTTTTATGATAATGATATTCGATTTTTTAACTCCAAAATACTTTGATAAAAGTTCAATCAATAGTTTATTTGCTTTCCCATCAACGGGTGGGGCGGTAAGACGAACTTTAAGTTTTTGATTCTCTTCCTTAATTTCATTTTTTTTTGCGTTAGGCACTACCCGAATTTCTATAATTCTTTTTTTGCCCATTAGGTAATTTTGTCATAGTATTGTTGCAAGTTCACATTTCCATTAGTTATTGTAAATTTAGGATTAACAATAAATTTTGCTGAGTTCCTTGCAAAAAATACTTGACAGAAACACTTATACATATTATATTTATAATGCGCCATTGAATTCCGAAAACCACGATGATGTCGTGGAAACTCTATAAGGGTAGTCCTTAGGGACGTAGGGGTTTGAGGCGCTTTTCATTTTTAAGAGAGCTTAAATGGCCAAATACTGAAATTTCTCTTACTAAAAGGTGTCTTTTGAGCCAATGAAATTAATCCTGACTTTTCTGCAATATATTCTGATAACAAAATTTTTGCTTTTCTTGCTCCTGTGCGTGTATGACATCTATTCCATTGATATCCTATAGCTCCCATCAATACATCTGCAAGCTGTATTATATTGCTTTTCTTTGAATCAACCGGTTGAATATTCCGGAATATATCTTCTCTAATTCTATTTCCATATTTTTTTCTCATCCCATTATTTAAAATGATTTTCAAATCTAATAAACTATAACTTGACTGCCTTTGGTCCATGAATACAAGATACCCATCATCTTTTTGGGCATAGTCTCCAAAAGAATGCAACAAGAATTGATACCAAAACTTATAAAATCCCAATTCCCTGTCTCCACCACTGTATGTTTTATAGTCAATAAAATGTGTGTCAAACACTATAGATTTGAAATGTAAAACCTCATTAACACTAAAGAATAAATCTATTAATGTTTTGTATTCATTTAACTTTTTATCTGAAACTTTACTCCATTTAATTTCTGCATTCATATTTTGTGCCTCTCTATAAAGTTGCATCGTTTTATCAAACAAATTTACATTCTTTGCTGAAGTTATAATACCTCCAAAAATCATATAACGATCTTGCGTTTGCCGACTTTCATCGCAATAAACATGGTAAATCATATATGCTCTTCAACTAAATTACGACCTTTTGTTGAGTATGTTTGTGCTACCATAACTTAGATAAATAACATTTTATATAAATTCAGGGTTGATAGTTTGAACATTGGGGTTTATGTGTTTTATTAAGCCGGTTAAAACTTTGCCAGGTCCTAATTCAACGAATGTATCTACGTCAAATTTTACCATGTTTTCTATTGAGTCAACCCATTTTACAGGAGAGATAATTTGCCGAGATAAAGCATTCCTTATTTCCTCAAGAGAAGTAGTTAGTTTGCCTGTGGCATTTGGAACTACGGGAATACTTGGTGACTTTAGTTTAGTTTTTCCTAATACAAGTTTGAATTTAGTGAACGCACTCTCCATTAAAGATGAATGAAACGCACCGCTTACATTTAATTGAATTACCCTTCTTGCACCTTGTTCTCGCAAAATATTGCTTGCTTTCTCTATCATTTCAGGCGAGCCGGAAATAACTGTTTGTAATGGTGAATTGTAATTTGCAATAGTGATAATACCCTCTGATTTAATATCATTTATTACTTCCTCAATCTTAATTGTAGGAACTCCAATTACAGCTGCCATTGTGCCCGGATTAGTCTTTGACATCAACTCTCCTCTGAATCTCACAAGATGCAAAGCATCATCAAGCCCAAGTACTCCAGCGGCAAAAAGAGCAGAGTACTCACCTAATGAATGTCCTGCTACAACTTCCGGGTTTTCTTTTGTAAGTTTGTAACAAGCAACAGAATGGAGAAAAATGGCTGGCTGAGCATTTTTGGACTCAGTAAGTTCTTCCTGAGGTCCTTCAAAAGATAAATCTCGAATATTTAGTCCAAGTACTTGATTTGCAAGTTCATATAATTCTTTTATTTTAGGATATTTCTCGTACAAATCTTTTCCCATACCAACTTTTTGAGCTCCTTGTCCTGGAAATATAAAGGCTGTTTTTCCCATATTTTTGAAATTACGTTTATTTGCGATTGATTTAATATTTAGTTCTATTATAAAATAAAACCAAAACTTTTATCTGTCAAGTTTTTTGAAACTATCCGTTACGAAAAATAAAAAAATGTTAAATTAATAGATGGTAAGAATGTAAATTATTCTCTCAAATAAATCATAATTTCAATACAACCCCTGCAGGAGCGGGATTCGTGTTTGTATGCTTTTTATGTAAACGGATTGAGCAGATTTATCGGAGTTATCCGTTAATCCGCTTGTTTTAAAAGAGAAAGAGATTTGTTCGTACTCAACACGTGTTTATATTTTTACTTTGTGGTAATTTGTGCCAGTTATATTACTTGACTAATTCAAACTTTTTAGTAGTTGAAGAAAACAATCCGCTTAATTTGCAAAAATATATACCGGTTTGTACTTTTTTGCCTTCTTTATTTCTTCCATCCCATACCACTTCGTTAATTGTTATTCGCGAGTCAGGAATCTGAAATTCCCAAATAAGTCTACCGACAATATCATAAATCGTTAATCGGAAATTATTAACCCTGAAATCTTTTTTGGTTTTGTTTAACGAATAACGAATGATGACTTCTTTGGTAGATGGATTTGGGAAAATCTCTATTTTCGTATTTTGTTTGTTAGTTGATAGATTGGTATTTGTGTTTTCTTCTATTATTGCGTTTGACACCCAATTCCATCCATCATCTGTATGATGAGTTTGTCTTACATATTCTGCAATTTTACCAAAAGTCTCTATCCATACATCACCATCTTTCCGAATCTCATCAAGTATCCACGATAAATGTAGAGTATCAACACCGTTCGTGTTGTGAGTGCAACTAATAGCCCATAAATTATTTGTTTTCCATTCAGCTATATATTCTCTTGTAGTCTCACGTGTCTGCTCCTCTGTATATAAATTATTTCCACACATAAAGGCAACTCCCAATTTAAGAGGCATTTCATAAAGACTGACTGTATCCCAAGTCAAACCTGCTCCTTTACATCCCCAAGGTCTTTCTCTACTACGACCACCATTTCGTGCTGCTATGTATCCGGCGGAATCTCTCACTACAATCATTTCTCTTAAGTCATGCTCATCACAAGGATAAGCAAAAGTTTTGCACTCATAAAGTGGGTCAGTAATTACTGAATCTAACCATTGCTTTGAATCACAAACTTCGTAAAGCAATTCCTGCATATTTGAGCCGTTCTCTGTTAAAACCTGATAAGAAGAACTCTTAATGCCTTGCCAGTCTATCTCAACAAGATACATACTTTTGCATTGCCAATATCTATCAGGATAGTAATCAAGAATACAACTGTATGATGGCAAAGAATCAATATAATTTACAATATCTACCAAATATTCGTAAAAAGAATCGGTGAGTACAATCCTATAGTCTTCGTTTTGAGAGGAGTATAGATATAAAGTATCATCTAAAATTTTTATAGAAGAACTATCTGCGTCTCCCATATACTGCACTGTGAAGGCAGTATTTTTTATTAAATGCTGATGAGCCATTGAATGAGATGCTATCTCATGTCCTGCATCATTTAAGGTATTTAAATCTCCAGCTCCTAATCCACCACAAAGAGGATTGACAAAGATTGTAAAGTGATATCCAAACCTATCGAAGATGATTTTCCAATCTAAATTACAATGATATCCATCATCTGTAGAGAAAGTAAATGCACAGGGCTTTCCATTCCAATCGTTCTGTACATAAACTATCTTCGGGTTAAACAAAGAAACCAAAACAACCCATATCCAATATTTCATATTAATAATATTTTAATATTTTCATAGAATATGTCAAATAAAAAGTTGACTTATTCCTTATTTCAAGATATTTTTCAAATAGGAGGTGTAAAATGATAAATTATTTGTTAATTCTTTTATGGAGTGCAATCCCAATATTGGGAAAGTTAGAACCTTTGAACTCTAAAGTTGTCCCACAAGAAATTAACTATCAGGGATGGATTGGAAGTGTATCGGATACAGATACCATAAATGTTACAGGTACTCTGGATATGACTTTTAGATTATACAATACTTCCACTGGAGAAACTTCTTTGTGGGATGAAACTCAAAACAATGTTTATGTGGATAAAGGAATATTCAATGTATTACTTGGTAGTGTAAATCCTATTCCGGAAAGTCTTTTCACGGGAGACCATTTGTGGCTTGAAACACAGGTAGAATCTGAAGTTCTTGTTCCTCGTAAGAAATTAGTATCCGTAGGTTATGCAATAAAATCAAAATTTGCTGACTATGCAACTTTTGCCGATACAGCAATTACTCATATTACTGAAGTAGATACTGTAGTAGTTGTTTATAATGCAGATAGTCTTAATCACTTGCACAGTTCTCAATTCCTTAGGAGTGATAAAGCAAGTAGGGCTTTCCAAACATCAGCTCCAATTACAGGAAGATTCGTTTCAACTTATGACTATAGTGGTACGGTAGCGGGATTACGTGCAGAGGCAATAAATACAACTGTCGGTACAGGAAATGCGCGTGGTTTAGTTGGATATAGCTCAGAGGGGAGTGGAAAATTGGTAGAGCAAGTAGGAGTTATTGGTGTGTCTCATGCAGATATATATCATACGGATAGGGCAATTGGAATTTATGGAACGGCAACAAATAAAGGTTCTGGTAGTGTGTTTGGAGCTCATTTTTGCGTAGGCCCAGCTGGGACAGGACCGCATTTCGGAATTGGGATAACTCCTGTCTGTACTACAGGAGCTGATGTTACGGGATATGGTGCAGATGTTTGGGGTACAAAAAATGCTACTATATATGGAATCAAAATATATGTCCCGGATTCAGGAACTGGAAAGCATTATGGAGGACATTTTCATACTTCAAATAATGTAGCTGATTGGGGTAAAACTTATGGAATCTTCAGTTCAACAAACAATAAAGGTAGTGGAGATGCAGTAGGAGGACTTTTTCAGGTAGGGACAGCCGGGACAGGACCACATTTGGGTGTTTCTGGAAATGCTTATGGCATAGATAGCCAATGTAATGGAGTTTATGGTTACGCGAGTGCAACTGGAACAGGAAAAGCAACAGGAGGATATTTTAAAGCTTCTTCTTCGGGAACAGGAATTCATTATGGAAGTTATAGTGAATCGGATAGTATTGGAGTATATGGCTATACGACTTCACCCAATAAGAATTACGCTGGTTATTTTAAGGGTAATGTTTATATTGACAATGTGCTGCAACTAAAACCTCGGAGTGGTTTCCCTTATCCACCAATTTCTGGAATGATTATTTTTAATAGCGACTCTTCAGCACTATTTTATTATAATGGTTCTCAATGGAAAAAACTATAAAATACTTCTTGTAAAAGGAGAGAGTCTATTCTGAGTTGTTAGTTATTAACCGTTTCCAATGAATTGTTCCATACACTTTGAGATATCCGAACTATATCCTCCTTCAAGAAGATAGAAGATAGGACGGTTAAGTTCTCTGATTAACTCACCAATTTTTTTGTAAGAAGTAATCTCAAGACCAAGTCCACCAACAGGATCGAGTTTATATGTATCAAAACCGACGGATATACCGATTAATTCAGGAGCAAAGTTATCTATTTCTTTAAGTGCCTGCTTGAGAGTTTCAATATATTCATTTTCTCCTATCCCAAAACTTAATGGATAATTTCTTATATTTCCATTAGATTCCCCACCACTTCCGGGATAGAAAAACCCATAACGATGAAGAGAAACATATAAAACTTTTTCATCTCCTTGAAATATATTTTCACTTCCATTTCCATGATGGCAATCAATATCAAGTACGGCTGTTTTTTTATTAAACTTCTTTGCCGCAATAGCCATATTGTTAAAATAACAAAATCCTCCGAGAGAACCTTTTGTGGCGTGATGTCCTGGAGGACGCATAATGGAAAAACCCGTATCTTCTGCAAGAGAAATTTCAGCAGCAAGAATTGCTCCACCAGCTGCTCTTCTTGCGTATTCATATATTCCGGACAAAGTCGGAGTATCAGGATCAAAGAAGTCTTCATTTTTAACGCTTTCAAGTAATCCTTTAGTATGAACTTTTAAAATATCTTTTTCCTCACAAATTGGAGGTTTTTCAAATTCAATTCCTCTGGATTTTAAAAACTTGAATATTAGATTTACTCTCTCTGGACTTTCCGGATGTTCAGGACTTCCATATTCAAGACATTTTTTAGAAAAAATAAATCTCATATAAAGATTCTACTTCACAATATCCTTGAATGTCAAATAAAAACTTGACTTTTTTTCAGTTGTCGGGTATAATAAATATGAATGGTAATTAAAAACAACAAACTTTAGCTTTAGTGAGTAATTTATAATTTTATGTGCTATTTACTTTTACTTATAAGTCTTCAGTCAATGGCTTATCAGACGAACTGGATGGGTGGAACAGGAATTCGTGGTCCGTCAAGCAGTTGGGGAACTCAATATTGGAAAAATGATAATGTAACCACTGCCACTGAAGGACAATCCTCTCTTATAGCTACCAGCTGGAATTACTCCAATTGGTTTACTCATATTATAGAATCTAACACAGGAATCTTTGCCGGTACTCAGGGTTTTATGCCAGCAGATATAGATAATGATGGGGTACTTGATCTTATTGCATACGTAGCGGACACGGTTGTATGGTATAAACATAATGGATATTATAATTTTTCCTCCAAAAATATAATAGGACCTGCTAATTGTGGAGGTTTAGTGACTCCTTGTGTTTATCCGTATGACATTGATAATGATAATGATATAGATGTGTTAGTAGCTACTGAAGGAATTGGAGTAGGGTGGTATGAAAATAAAAATCTTATATGGGTATATCATAACTTAGATAATTCAATCGGTTATCACAGAATATCATCCATAGATGTAGAACTTGATGGAGATATTGATATCATAGCTGTTGATAACAATGTTGATTGCTATTGTGGAAATATTTATTTATTTCGTGATACTACCGGTAATCAAGATTTCAAAAAAGAGTCTATAATAACATTTCCTGCTGATACTCAAGCATGGAGGGTCTATCCTGCTGACTTCAATAATGATGGATATCCCGATCTTTATGCAGTTCATCATGATGTTCACATTTTTCTCAATGACTCAACAGGACACTTTTATGAATCTTGGTCATTTGATTTTTGGCAAGGAAAAGATTTTGACGGTGCATGGGCTGAGGATATAGATATGGATGGAAATATGGATTTGGTATGTGGAAATCAATACAATAAACCGTATGGCTTCTTTGGATTTCTTAATGACAGTGGTACAGGTACTTACTTTAGACCATATATTCTTGCAGCTGATTTTACTAACTCCTATATGGATGGTGCGATAGCTCGTGATATAGATTTAGATGGGTTACCGGATATAGCAGGCACCCTTGTTAATGTAGGTTGGTTCCGACAAGATCCTGCAACTCCTTTAACATTTACTATTCATAAGATAGATACCAGCATTACTTGGTCTCATTGGATATATGCAGAAGCATTATGCATAAGATGTATTCCAGCAGTAGATCTTTTGGTAACAGATGCAGGAAGTCATAGAGTTTATGAAAATCAAATGCTTACTTCATTTGCAGATACAGGACATCTTGAGTCTTCTATACTTGAAATTGTTACCAAATATTATAAACCCTGTTCACTACAATATTTTGCGTATGATGCTTGCGTGCCAAATGATACCTCTTTATCTTTCTATTGGAGAGCAGGACTTGACGAAAGTCTCCTTGTATGGAGTGATTGGGAAGGCCCATATTCTGCATCAGTAGGATTTAATGTTACGGACAGTTTTGCATTTCCTTGTACTACGGCTCGGATGTTTCAATATAAAGCAGAATTCAAAAATGGTAATGATATAGCAGTTCTTGATGAAGTACGACTCTATTATAAATGTTCAGGAGTTAGCGTAGAAGAAGCATTACCTACAACTCAGAAATTGCAAATGCTGAGTACATCTATTAGTAATAAAATTATTCTAAAACTCCCGATCAAAGATTATGTTTCTTTAAAACTTTATGATGTTACGGGAAGACTTGTAAAATTAATATTCGACGGATATCTTTCCTCCGGAACGCACGAATTTGAAATATCTCAACAAAGTAGCGGTATCTATTTTGCAAAACTCCATTCAATACAAAATGCTGAAACTTTAAAAGTTATAAAGTTAAGATAATCTACAGAGGTTTTGGAAAAGTTCTTCAAGTTCTTTTATTGCTTTCGGAAGTAATTCCACTACATCAGATGCTAAAACTCCATAGCTTGTAAATGCTTCTTGTGCTAATTCTCCTGCTTTTCCGTGTAACCAAACTCCAAGCTTTCCTGCATCCAGAGTAGTAAGTCCTTGCGACAAAAGTCCTCCTATCATACCAGTTAGTACATCCCCAGTTCCTCCTTTAGCAAGAGCGGAATTATACATAGGATTCAAATAGCTTTTCTCTTCACTTACTATAATAGTAGGTGTTCCTTTAAAAATTAATGTTACTTTAAACTCTTTTGCAAATCTTTCCGCTATCTCAATCTTTGATTTTTGAATGTCCTGAATGGATAATCCGGTAAGTTTTCCAAGTTCACCCGGATGAGGTGTTATTATCGTAGGAACTTTTATTTTCTTTAATATATTGGGAGTCAGGTTATTCAATCCATCTGCATCAATTATGAGAGGTGACTTAATTTTTGGAATTAATTTTTGAAGCAAAATTTTCGTTTCAGAATTTGTTGATAATCCAGGTCCTATTACTACAACAGTAGCTTTATTAATCTCATCAATTATTTTATCCAGAGCATCAATACTAAGTGTCCCTTCCTGAGTCTCAGGTAGCGGAATAGTTATTACCTCGGTTAATTTAGCTTCAAGTATTGGATTAAGTGATTTTGGAATTCCAAGCTTTACGAGTCCTGCCCCAATTTTTAGTGCAGAAACTGCTGTAAGAGCTGCTGCTCCTGTCATTCCACGAGAACCTGCAAGTACAAATACCTTGCCAAATGTTCCTTTGTTTGAATTATCCGGTCTCAGAGGCAATAAATTGTAAATTTTCTGAGGCTCAAGTAACTCCAGGTTAATATCTTCCCACAAACAAGGTGGTATTCCTATATCAATAACATCCAATGTTCCTACATAATCTTTGCCAGGATACAAGAACAATCCTCTTTTCGGCAAACACATTGTTCCTGTAAAATCTGCATACACACAAGTTTTTTTAACTTCTCCTGTATTTGCATTTAAGCCCGATGGGACATCTACTGCAAGAATTGGAATATCGCTATCATTCATAATATTTATTACTTCTGCTGGTATTCCTTTCGCTTCTCCCTTAAATCCCGTTCCAAATATTGCATCAACCAGGAGGTCAAAACCAATATGAATAGCTTTATTTAGTTTAATCAAATCTTTTTTGCTTGTTATTTCCGTGATTTTATATCCTGATTTTAATAGGATATTTAAATTTATTCTTGCATCCCCTTTTATTTCCTGAATATTTCCAAGTAGAAAAATCTTTACATCTGCATCACTATTCAGTAAATGCCTGGCAAGAACAAATCCGTCTCCTCCGTTATTACCCTTGCCACACAATATTCCTATTCTTAATTCATTTATCTCTATATCTTCATCTTCAAATTCTTCCCGAATCATCTCAAACAAACCAAATCCGGCATTTTCCATAAGTACTGCACCTGGAATCCCAAGCTCTTGAATTGCTTTACGGTCTATTTCTTTCATCTCATCTGATGTTATAAGTTTCATTTTCCTCCTTATAAATTTTGAATTTACTTTACTATACTCATCTCAAGTATTCTGTCCAATCGGAAAGTACGACGCTTCTCCCTCAAAAGACAATGTGATATTAGATATGTATAATCTTGGTATGGAACTATGCTGACAGGTCTAATAGTTCGAACAGTTTCGTCTCCTTGAGCTGATATGTATCTGATTTTAAGTCTTTTGTTGGTTCTTAAAGACTCTTCTATTTCCGGTGGCAATATCATCTCTCCATAAGTTGGAAAAACAATTGAACCGCCATTTAATTCCAGAAGGTCATATAGTGTAATATCTTTCTTCTTTTCTTTAAAGTCATCCAAAAACCTATGAAAAATTTCCTTTGTCATTATTGTATCTCCTAATGCCCGATGTGCTTCAGAGGTATTTATATCGAAGTAAGAAGCAATATTTGTTAGAGTATTTGAAGGGAATTGATAATATGCACGAGCCAATGCAAGAGTGTCAATTACAGGATTTTCTGGAAAAAGAATCTTTAAATTATACAAATGCATTCCAAAAAAGTTCAAATCAAAAGGTGCATTATGTGCAACGATTACAGTGCCTTCTATAAATTTTAAAATCTTATTTGCGACATTTTTAAAAACAGGTGCAGAATTAAGCATTTTATCTGTAATCCCGGTAACTTCACGTGCTCCCGGAGAAATAGGCATACGAGGGTTTATTAAGCTTTCGTAAGAGTCTATAATTTTATTGTTTTTCGTTTTCAATAGTCCAATCTCGCAAATTTGATCTCCATGTTGAGGGTGTAACCCTGTAGTTTCTAAATCCAGAAAACAGAAAACAACTTTTTTCAAAGGTAATTTATCTTGAGTAAAAGTGGAAATCTTATTTCTACGAGGAATTATTTCTGCAAGAACATTCTTTATGAAGTTACTCTTTTTGAATTTTTTATATTTATCCAGTATTTTCATTATTTAAGGGCAATCCTTGCAGTTATAATTGTATGATCATTTGCATAAAACCATTTATCAAATTTATTTATTCCTTTTCTATTTGGATTTTCTCTATCAATCTCCCACCTTAATGGATTATAATATACATATTCCTGAATCTGTTCTAACGAGTGTTTATTCCGAATGATATGCTCATAATAATTCCTTTGCCAGAATTTATCCGAGAATGGTTGCCATCCATTGTGTTTTACATTCTTAATATATTCATTTGTGGTCATTGTTTTAAACCACTGAATCATTTGTCCCAATGGAATTCGTAGGGGCGAACCTGTGTGTTCGCCATTTATTTTTTGGCAGACACGTGGGTCTGCCCCTACAATTATTATTCCGTGAATATGATTCGGCATAATAACAAATTCATCTAATTGAATATGTGAAAACTTTTCCTCTAATTTGTGCCAAAATTTTAAAAACTGAATTCAACCAGCAAGTGCAACGCTCCTTTCTTTTTCTAAGACTTCCAATGGTGTTTGATAATTCAAGCACTTCCTTGGTCTATTATTAAGCCAATCTTCAATCTCTATGATTTCTTTTTCAC
>JAUVIV010000102.1 GCA_030592575.1 bacterium
AATATGTACATCAATTGGTATATCACAACCCTGTCGGATACTGGCATATTGAGGTAAGCTAAGGTCTCCGGGTGGATTGAAACTTCCTGCTCCAAGTGTTTCTAATACTCTACCGCCGGCTGCATTTGCATGTCCTGCGTAAATTGAAACTTTAAAAACTACATCTTTTGGTATGTCGCCTGTTTTTTTAAGTTCGTTAAGTAACCATAGTTCACCTTCATCAACTGCAAGAAATCCACGAAATCCAATATCAATAAGTGTCATAATATCTGTAATAACTTCTCGTAATCTATCGGAACCTCTGTATCTTATTCCTGACAAACCGCCTTCAGGTGTAGCTAATTGACGACCTGTATCCCAAGCACTTCGTGGACCGGGTGTCATAATTACTTCTAATTTAGCCTCGCTGGCAGCTTGAGCAAAATCTTTAAGCTCGGATTTATCAAGCAATGTCGCACCCATAACAGTTGAAATGGCTCTATGTATATAGACATTACGTTTAGTCATTTCGTTAATTAGTGCAAGAAGAACATTAGGACGTTCTATGCCTGATACTTCCAAACGATATTGTCCACCATCAGGAAAACGCTTGGTTGAAGTTGGTAAATCGTAGGCATCTTTTCCCGGAATACCTACTTTTTCCATAAGTTTAGAAACATCATCTAACTTCATTTCTCCTCCTGTTAGAAAACTTTTGCGAGAGATAATTTATACCAAACCATCAATGATGCTCTTGCGGGTGTCCTCACACGCAAACATTTTAAGTATTTTGGCGACAGTTTGATATTACCCCTCTGTTTTTAAAAATCTCTATCAAATTTCTTAATTTACAATTCGTCTTTATTTAAGCAAAATGAGTTTCTTCGTTTCTTTGTAAATTTCTTTTGCCCCATTTGTCGCGAAAAACTTCATAAAATATATTCCGGCTGAGAATTCTTTTGCATCCAACTTAACTTTGTAATATCCTATTTCTTTTTCATTGTTTATAAGTGTCTTTACGCATCTACCTGTTATATCATAAATTCTCAATGATACTTTGCTCTTTGTTGGTAACTGATACTTAATGCTCGTGGACTTAAAAAATGGATTCGGCTCATTTTGTGAAAATTTGAAAACCATTGGCAATTCTATTTTGTCTGTATTATCAGTATATACAAGTCTTTCTTCATTAACTAGTGGAGACTTAAATTCGGAGTTAGAATAAAATAACAAGTCATCTTCATGTTCTATGGAGCAATCTGTAAATGTAGCACTTGCTTCAGCTCCGAAAGTTTCAACCCGCCAATATTGTTTCCCGTTTTCGCTACTTATTACAAATTGAGCAGAATCAGCAATCAAAGTACCATACACTTCAATCTCCGGAACTGTACTATCCTGTCCACCTGCCTGGTCGTCTTGAGATGCAAAATATACTGTAATGCCGGGTTTTATTGTTAAAGTAACTCCATTATCAATTACTACATCGCCTGTTACAGGTAAATTGGTACCCCAGATAGTATTTATTGCTATATGGCCACTTGCCTTGCTTCCTGTTCTGAAAACTCCTTGAAAGAGTAATGAATAATCGTTGGAACCGTCTAAGTCCTTCTCTCTTAGCCAACCTTCGTCACCCCATCCAAACTCATCAGGGTTAAGTATATATATTCCAGTGACATCGTTATCAAGCTTCTCAACACCAATCACAAGTACATTGTGAGTTGGATATGGGTCAAGCTGAATACGAAGGGATTGAATTACAGGTGAATCATTATCAATAATTTCTTTTGCAACTTTGTTGAATTGTTTTTTTTGAGTTCCGTCTATTATTGAGTCGGCTTTTGCAACAATATACCCATGGGTTATCAAATACTGAGCCAATACATCATTTTCATGTGGACCATATCCTATTGCATCTCCAATATTATAATAACTTGGAACAGAATCTTCTTCAGTGCAGCTGGGATTAACATAGCAGTTTTTCTTATAAGTATTTTTCTGGCATAAGACATCCATCCACATTTTCAGGCATGCTACCCCACAACCTTGCGAAGCAATTTCCTGTGAGCAATAGCAAATAGGCTCATGATCAATGAGGAATTCTTCAGGTTCGTTATCAGGTTCGTCATCGTCACAAGCGGAACTCATAACAATTAGTGATAGGAGTATTCCCAGTACAAGATATTTCATCCTTTTTAATGTTTTATTTTAAAACATTTTGTCTCCTTATTTATTTAAATAATGCGGCTCCTTATTAATTGGGTCAATCCAATGTATACTTGTATTAGATGTACTTTTGCTTCCTGTTTGTGTGAGAAAACCCCAATATGGTATAGCAGTACATATCATATTAAAAAGTCTTTGAGACACTATCTTTTCTCCAACAGGTAATGCATCCTGTATTATGGAATATGCTTTTACAGAATCTATTGGCGGATACTCTGTCATATCAGCAAGAGGAATTCCTATTCCTTGCCTGCTTGAATATGCCATTGAAGTTAGTTCAAATGAATTAGGTTCAAAAAAAATGCGAGCCCTAATAGTATCCTTTAGAACTAAAGGCACTACATATCTGTCTCCTTTTTTATCTATTAGACTGTAAACGAGGGTTGGAGGTCGGACTTCTCCATAATCCAATATATCTTGTAGATAATACCTCTTCCCGTGTATGCGGCCAGCTGTGAAATAAATTTGGTCTTGTTCGTCTTTGTATTTTCTATAGGGGTGCGATTTTTTAAAAGATTCCCATCCGAGTTTTACAATATTTACTACTTCTTGAGGGTAATTTTGCTCAAAGTATTCCATTCCCTCAAATAGGATGTCTCGTATAATCTGGTTAAGTTCCATACTTGGTAGTGATGCTCTTGAAGGTTGCTGAAACATATTTGCCATCATTGTTTCCATAGTATCAACAGATTCTGGACGAATTGGAGAGACATATCCAACACTTTTGTTGGTAAAGCAAAACAGTATCATACAAAAACCCAATAATTTTAAAAAATACTTCATTTCTCCTCCTCTCTTAACAAAGTTATTAATTACAAAAAATTATAATCTATTAAAAAAAATTGGCGAGAGGTGATTTACCTCTCGCCATAATATAATCTGTTTTTAACCCCTGTCAATTTTTTTATTTATGATTAAGTTCTTATATCATTTAAGCAAAATGAGTTTCTTCGTTTCTTTGTAAATTTCTTCTGTTCCATCTTTTGCGAAGAACTTCATAAAATAGATTCCAGCTGAAAATTCCTTACTATTCCATTTGACAGTGTAATAACCAATGTCTTTCTCATTGTCTATGAGTGTCTTTACACATCTACCCGTTATATCATAAACTCTCAATGAAACTTTACTCTTTGTTGGTAATTGATACTTAATAATTGTGTATTTAAAAAATGGATTCGGCTCGTTTTGTGAAAACTTGAAAACCTTTGGCATTGCCAAGTCTACTTTGTCTGTATTGTCAGTATATACAAGTCTTTCTTCATTAACTAGTGGAGACTTAAATTCGGAGTTAGAATAAAATAACAAGTCATCTTCATGTCCTATGGAGCAATCTGTAAATGTAGCACTTGCTTCAGCCCCGAAAGTTTCAACTCCCCAGTATTGTTTTCCGCTATCACTATTTATTATGAATTGAACAGAATCAGCAATTAAAGTACCATATATTTCAAGTTCAGGAACCGTACTATCTTGTCCACTTATCCAATCATCTGAAGGACCAAAATACATAGTAACACCGGGATTAATTATTAAAGTATCTCCTAAAGCTATGGTCAAATCACCTGTAAGGTAAATATCCGTTTGCAATGTCGTATTCTCTGTAATATTTCCTGAGAATAAAGACTTGACGATTACATCTTCTATCTTATTATGCTTTATTTCATAAGGTGCATCATCTCCTCTTGTAGCAACCCAGTGTAAATTAGCTTCAAGATGTCCTTTGGGTAATAATTGTGCTTCAAGAGCAATTTGAGGATATTTGTATGAAACAGCGTCACTCAATGTTAAATTCTCGTGGCCACTCCATTTTGTGCCATCGAAATGAGCACGCCATATATCTTTACCATTTTGACACCACATAATTTGTTGACCTCTAATTACCGGATAATCTGCCGGATATCCGGTGGCAGGAGTAGGAGTTACAAGAATGGAAGAAATAGTACTCCTTGTACGATGTTCTGCTTCTTGAGCTTTCGTTGGAACTGATACAATAATTACATATCTTTTTGCATATATTATATTGTTAGCTTCAAAAGTAATCCAGACAGATCCTTTTTCGTAGGGAATATCGGTAGGGATATATCCTGATGTGATACCGTTCGGAGTTTCCCATATATCTATTGAAGGATGATGTGCTTCTTGGTTTTCACCTGAGACAAGAATTTTATTGCTCCAATCATTGTCAGGATATCCTTTGAAAGATTTATGATATATTTTACCTTCTCTCTCCCAACAAACATGAGGGAACCCTCCATCTAATGCAATTGATACTGATGAAGAAAATGGGAAATCCGATAATGGTGGAGAAGATATGGGATTACCATCTTCTGGCCAATTATCTACTAAGAATGAAACTGTATCTTCTGGCACACCAAGTGGAAACTTATAATGCCAAACCCAACTCTCAAATGGAAGCATATTAGAAGGAACTTCATACTGAATTGCAATGTAAACGGCATTTTTCGCTGCAATACTTGGTGGAGAAAATACCTTACCAATTTTTTCCACTAAAACAATATCATTTCCCCAACTTGTTCCTTCTTTTCTGGTATAATGAACTTCATCACCGGAAATCCAGCAAACATTTATTCCTCCGTCGTTATCTAAAGCAATCGCCGGATATTTGCCTTCGCCAATTTCTTTCTTGTATTGGGTAGGCCATGTTTCTCCATTATCTTCACTTTTTGCATATCTAATATTATTATCCGATGAGAATACGAGATGTAAATCGCCGTCTGAATCAAAAACAAGTTTTCGTTGATTATTGTAAGCAGTAGCTATATCACTCGTAAGCCAGCAAATTGAGAAGGGCTCATCACTCCAATCTCCGTCGAAAGCCCCAGTAAGGTCATAGGCTATTGCCCTAACTTTGCATTCATTGGAAACAGGTATATCTGATGGAATAGTCCATTCAGTTTCAAATTCACCTTCTTGTACTGAAGGATAAATTGTTGGCATATCAAATGTTCCTATCCCAGGTATATAACATACCATCTCTATCCTATGTAATCCTATATTGTCTTTTCCCCATACTTTTATATTGTAAGTTTTCCCAATTTCCAATTTAGTACTCTCGTTTGGCCAAATAACTCTAACTTCTGGGGAGATTTCATCTTTTATAGCTCTTGCTATTGCTACACCTTCTCTCTGACGTACTTGCTTTTCAGACCAGCAAGTATATTTGCCACTAGAATTTTTTTCACCAATATATGACCAACTATCTCTGTATCTAACTTTAGATAATTCATTACTATTAAGCAATGTAATGAGGTTATTACGATTAAAAAGTTTATTTGTTCCTTCATCGTTAATAGCTAAAAGAACTTTCGTTTCTTCAGGCAGTACTGAAAGATAATTATATAGATTAGTTGCAGCATTATCGTCTCCATGCGTGTCAAATACTTGATGCTCTATATCATAAGGTGTTTTCACAGCTGCTACGTGAATCCCTCGATCCTCATAATTCCAAGTCTGTGTGGGCTCTGGTTTTAATTTTACATAACACCCATCATACCAGCCAGCGGATTCAACTCCATAAATAAAATGTTTAGAACCAATAGGTCTTATCTCTCTCCAAATATGTGCCGCACCGTCTCTTGTAACACGAATAGATTTCAATGCATCTCCATAAGGATATGGATGATTGTATGGAAAATAAGTACTGTATAGTGTATCCATCTTCATTCTTTGGGCAGTTATACTACCTGCATTTGCTTCTTCTACGCCATTTTTAATAAATGGTTCTAAATCGGTCGTGAAAAATACTTTCCCATCGTATGTTAATTCTACATAACAACCACAACCAAACGAATGAACATGCCCATTCATTTGAAAAAAATCTATCTCAAACGACTTAGGGTTACCTTGATTAACACTTACCAGATTTTCCATGCTAAAATCGCACATATTTACTGACCAATACTTTTCTTTAAGTACAGGATCGTTTTCATAAGATGTGAGAGGATCATCTGCTTTTATTCTCACTCCCAGAGTAAATGGGATAGATGAAGACGACCACCGAGGCGAAAAGAGATCCGCTTGAATAGAATAGCTACCTGGAGTGAACTCTGCAGAAAGTTCATATATTCTTTCACTCTCATAAAAGTATTTTATATCATACACTTGAAGCCACTCCTTGGGAGCGAACAGAGTAGAATTTACATATCCAGAATTAACCCCATCTCTTATTAATGATTTTCTAACAGATGCCATTTTTAAAGGATTATTTGCCAATTGCCAGTACTCAGTATCCATCCATTTATTTCTTTCAGCAACACCGTCAGTACCATTTTGGATTATATCTGTCAAACAAGTTGTTACTAAATTCCTGAGCTCACTTACATTTGCCCAGCTATCATCTTCTGACCAAAATTTCTCATATGGTGAATCAGGAGTAGCATAAGGTTCTGTTAATCCTCCTTGTTTTGCAAACTGATATTCAATGGACTCACTAAACCAACCTTCAATGAAATATGCTCCTAACAATCTCTTAGATAATAAAAAAGCCAAAAGACTATTACTTATCCCACCTAATGTAGAAAGAGAAGCGAATTCTTCTAATTTAGGAAAATCAACAATGAATCTTTTAAAATACCAGATTGGAGGATATTCAACTGTATATTCAATTTTCCCTGGATGGCGATAATAAAAGTTTAAAAGGACATCAGGACCTGACATAGGAACTTCTATTTGAATCAGCCACTTGTCTTGTTCTGTTAGATATCCGTCCAAGAAAGATTGGATCGCGTATTTAATCTCAGAATCTTCTATTGTCACAATAGCGTCCGGCAACAGTGAACGGTATATTTTGATGTTAAATTTCGATTGATCAAGAAACAAAGTTAGCTTTTGAACTCCACCTCCAATATTCTCATCAAGTTTGATTTCACTTGTGCCTAATGTAGAATGTAAAAATGACTGTACAAACAAATACAAATCACCCCATTTAATAATATTTGTAGCACAGTCTAATATGGTAGTCCATATATGATATACATTTCTTATTCCTGTTTCACTTGGTACGATACCATGAGTTTCTGGATGGTCACTCATATAAGACTGCATTGCTGTATTCAAAAAATGAGGTAAGTTAAAGTTTACAATGATATCATCTGTAGCAATTTGATGATATCCAGGTTCAAAATCAATAGCCCATACAACACCATAATTACCCTCATACGGTTTGCCAATAATACCATTGCCCCATTCAAGATGTTCCACAGGACTTACAATATCAAGCATAAAGTCCATTAGTGACTCTAATTGTGCAAGTGGTGTATTTTCCCAGATAGGGTCTTTCATTCCAAAATCACCTACTCCTGTCATATTACAGAGCCATGGAGCAAATACATTATAAGCATGTCTGTCCTCTATAATATGGGTGATCCATCCTAACGCAAAACATATTTTCTCTGTTCTCTCATCCGAAGGAGACTCCTGTAGAGCACGGTTAAGCAGATAATTAACAGCAAAATCCATATTATGAGAGATGCTCGGCCAAGGATTATTGTTGATACCATCAATAGAAATATCTACGGAGTGTCCTCTATCTTCTCTCATTTCTTCAAGTTGATCAATTAAATCTTGAAATTTCTGTCTTTTATCAAAAGTATTCAGTGCCATATTAGGCATTTTGTCCGCATCAGGTGCATTGCATCCGTATGCAAAAGCATTGCGAAAACGAAATCCTTTTACAACTTCCTCCCAATCCGAAGAATATATATCTCCTAAATCTAATCCCCAATTAGTTTCCAGAGAACTTTTTAGTTCTGTCCATATGCTATTCCCACAAATATCGTGAACCGAAATCTGAGCATGAGTTACATTCCCATATCCAAAAGCTTTCCTGAAGTTTCCATCAATTAAAACAATAAGAGAAAAACCCAGAATTAAAGATAATTTTTTCATACACAC
>JAUVIV010000067.1 GCA_030592575.1 bacterium
GAATGCGTATGGAGTGCAACGACTCTGTCGTTGCAATGCAAAAACAGAGTTTTTGCACTCCAAAAGGTACTCCAGATTAAGATAGGGTAGAGTGTAAAACAGCGAGAGAGACTTCGGATAGTCAGATGGTCGTATTGTCAGATAGGTGATGAAGATCAGTGTGGGAAGGACTTCTTAGTCTCAATAGATTGGGGACCTTTTCCTATAAATAGAAATGAAAGAGTTTCTTGCTCTTCTTTGCGTCTTCGCAAAGGATCCGGTGTGCGTTGTTCACGGGGAACACGGTTGGATTATGGATGTCGCAACGTATATTATGAATATTTGGGGAAAGTCTGTGAATGAGTTGGTATGAAAGATAGTCTTGTAAAAAATATAGAGTGTATCAACTGTCCTTGCGAGTCCCGATTTATCGGGGCGTGGCAATCTCATCGAGGTTGCTTCACGGAATCTGTTCTGAGAGAGATTCTTCAGCTTTGCTTCAGAATGACAAGCGAAGGGCTCGCAATGACAAAAACAGAGTTTTTGCACTCTATTCCTGATAATTATATATTTCCAGTCAGATATGGCTGAACTCAAAGATTTGGCACTGGAACCATCATTTTTGAAATTATTTTTACAATTCATTATTTTGCATATTTAGGTGGGGATTGGAACGCAAATGGCGATATAAAATAAGTTCAGAAATTTATAAATGTACCGATAATAAATGAAGTGAAAGCTATTTCTGATACATTACAATTTTTAAATCCATTTTCTTCTGGTTTTTTAAAGTCTTCTAATTCTAATACTAAAGAACAGATTTTAGATAAGAATGTCTCTGCTAATTCTTTAGACAAAGTAAATATTTCATCATTATCACAATTTTTTTCCTCTCAAGGAATGGACGTATCTAATTCTACAAGTTCTACCTCTGACTCTACAATGGATTTTCACCTGATATTTGAATCGGAAAGTACGGAACGACTTACTGCAGATGGATATTTTTCGGAAAAAACAAGGAAACTGGAAATATCTTTTGCTTATCAATTTCAGCAAGAAATATTTAATAATGGCATAAAAGAATTACATACTTTTGAAGCTAATTTTTCTTTGAAGATTGAGAATATGGAAAAGGTGTCAATTACTCCTTTTGAAAAGAAAGAAGATATTATGGATTTTGCAATAAAATTAATTAGGAAAATAATAGGGGTTATTGGAGATGATGAGAAATTGCTTGCAGGAGTTATTTTCGATCAAGAAGATTTGGAAGAACTTGGTAAAATTGATGATGGTAAATTATTAGAGATGATTCAGCAATTGATTCAAATGGCTATGTTCCTTGCAAAGATGCGACAGATAATAGAAGAGAATGAGGAGCCGGAGAAAGTTTTCCTTAATCCAATAAGAGAAAAAATTTCAGGAATAGACATTAAAAAGGATTATACTAATGTAACTGAATTTCATTTTGAGATTCGTGATATTACACAAGAAATTGCTGATAAAGGAGAAAATACTGATGTACTTGATTCCAAAGACGAGGAATTAGAAACATCTGAAGTCGTGGTTTCTTAAATTCTGTAATTTCTATAAGTTAGTATTCCCGCAAACTTGCCTTGAGTTGCATAAAAAAACATTCGCAAAAATCTAAAAAAATATTTTTTACCTATGAGGGATAAGATTTTCATAAATCCCGGAGATGCAGTATCTCCAATTAAGAAGAAGTAGAAGAGGAATATTATTTTTCTTATAAAATTGGAGTGCTTTAACATTATATACACGGTGTTATGAGCGTTAGTAAAACTTTTTATCATCCATGTGTGAGTATCTTTTTGAGCACATCTCATACCGTTATGTTGTACTTTTATTCTGGGGTCAAATATTACGTTATATCCTTTTTCTCTAACCGAAAGTCCCATATCTACTTCAAAATTATAACTGTCTCCTTTAAGATTTTCGTCAAAATTGGTAATTATAGATTTTCTGAAACTCATATTTGTTCCGGGCAAAAAATCTACATATTGAATATCTTTTACAATGCAGCAATAATTTCCTATTAACCGCCCAAACCATTGAAGTTTTCCGACTTTATTTGTATTCCATATTGGTAATAGTTCACCATTTTCGTAAGCAATGATACTTCCTCCAACTCCTCCTATTTTTTTATCAGAATAATAAGATTCTATTAGCTCTATCCAATTTGGAGAAGCTTCTGCATCATCATCTATGAAGCATATTATTTCTCCGTTTGTTATATTGAGTCCCGACTTTAATGCAGGAACAACTCCTGGATTCTTTACAATGCTTTTCCTGATGTTTAAGTTGGATGTTCTCATAAAAGATTCCAATTTGTTTTGTGTTTCAATATCAGTATCTCTTATAACTGTGATAACTTCATTTGGAATTCTTGTCTGATGTTCTAAAAAAGACAGGCAGTTTATAAGTTCTTTTGGCCTTTTATATGTTGGGACAATTACAGAGAATCTCATAGCTTGTCTTTTTTTGCAACTTTATATAGGAGTTCTTCATATTTCTCCAAATTCTCAATTTTATGTCTGGTTTTTATTGTTTTAAAGGCATTTTCAGCGAGCTTTTTTGCTAATTCCGGAGAGTTTAAAATCTCTTCCATTTTCTCAACTAAAGAGTCTGTTGTAGGTTCTGCAAGAAGGGCACTATACTTATCTTTCAACACTTCGGCAATATCTACGGTTCTGGTGGCTATAACAGGTTTTTTGGTGCTCATAGCTTCAAGTAGTGCCCAGTTATGATTTGAATACCATTGAGCAAAAACAAAAATATCAATTATAGAGAAATATTTGAATATTTTTGCATGAGGAATTGCTCCAAGAAATATAACAGAATCCTGTAATCCATTATCTCTGGAGAAAGTTTCTAACTCTTTTCTGAAACTTCCGTCTCCTAAAAAACAAAGTTTTAGATTTTTTCTTTTCTTAAAGAGTTTAGAAAAAGCTTTTAATACTAAAAGTGGTCCTTTATAAATATCTAATCTTCCGATAAAACCAAAAACGATATTTCCTGTATCAATTCTATCAATACTGACTTGTGATTTGGATTGTTCTAAAATCTTATCTGTTTTTATCCAAAAAGGAATTACCTCTATCTTGTTTTTAAGTGTATTGTTTTTTTGCATCAGGTTTTTAATATAATTTGTTTTTACCATATACTTGGTAATTACCTGAGTTGCATGATACCTTGCCGTTTGCCATTTCAGATATGGATAAATTCCAATACATTTTATACATTTTTTGAAAGAAGGGCACTTCAATGTGTAATACTCTTCTTTATATACCGAAGGGACATATATGCAGGGAAAAGAAAAATCCGGAAAATGGAGAGAACATACAATATTTCTTTTTTGGGGAAACGCGAGAGCGTAATACATATGGTGAATATCAAATACATCTATTTTACCATCTTTTTCAATCTCTTTGATTTTTCTCCATATCTCATAATATCCCCTAAATCGATTTGTAAAAAAATAATGAATAGTAACATTTTTCAATTCAGGCAATTTGTAAGATTTTTCTGATATTATTTGATTGTCTAAGTGTTCAAAGTTTTCTTGTAGATAGGATTTAGTAGTAGGTATAATAACTTCCACTTGATGTCCTCTCTCAGAGAGGTATTTTACACAAGAGTAATTATGTGTCTCAGTACCTCCGATTAGAGGTGGAAACCCATGAGTGATGTATCCGATTCGCATAATTATATCTTCCACCATATAGTTGGAGACATAGAATCAGGAGAATAACAGTTGGCGCATAAAGGTATAGATTCTATATTTCCATCAAGGTGAGTTCGTCTTACTGCTTTTAATTTCTTGCCGTTCCATATATCTTCGAGATTGCTTTCTTGTAAATTCCCGAGAATAAATTTTCCCTCATAATCACGACAGCATAATATAACATCACCGTTGTATTGAATGCTTACCATTTTCCATAGGAAAATACAAGGAGAATTGTAATATCCCTTTTGATGACTAAAATCATAATTGGAAAGGGAAGTCAGTTTTACTGCATTTGCCCAGTTAGATGGGTTAGCTTTGTAAATCCCATTTGCAACAGGACTCCATCGCTCAACAAATGTATTCCATTCCGATTCATTTTCTGCCAGTTTGAGAAATCCGATAAAAACCAGTGGCTTTTTTTTGCCCATTTTATTCCGTAATTTTATAAATTCCTGCACATTTTTTTCAACTATATCTAAATCTAAACCCGGTCGTATTTTCTCGAAAACAGCTTTCGTTACTCCGTCTATACAAGTGTTTATAGAATCTAATCCGGAATTAATTAATTCTTCCACAATTTTGCCTTTTAAGAGGGAAGCATTGGTATATATTCTGACAACAGGAACACCTGATTTTTTTAAATATTTGATTCTATCTATTAAAAGTGAATCAAGTAATGGTTCTCCAAATCCATTTAAACTTACTTCAGGAACTTTAAACCTAACACAATTAGCAACAATTTTTTCGAAAAGTTCCCACTTCATTACACCTACTTTTCGTTTCATTTTGCTGTGAGGACACATTATACATTTAGCATTGCAGGCGTTTGTCCCTTCTATATCTACCAAGAAAGGAGGATTAATAGCTAATTGCTGGGTTCTATGGTGTACTCTTCTTTTATATGGAAGTCCATAAAAAGCACTATTAACAATTAACTTGATGCTTTTATCACCAAGCTGATTTTGTTTTATGATATTTTTTAACCTTGTTACCATAATTTATGCCATTGATGAGCTCCTGACAATCTAACTCTAAAACGGCGAGTAGTAATATCCGTCTCATAAATAAAAGTTCTGGAAAGTTCAAGTAAGGAAGTACCCAATGTATTGGTTTTTTCTCCTTTACTTACAGCACATCGATAACCAGCTTTTCTCACTGCCTCTCTTGTGGATTCATTAATTTCCCCATAAGGATAGCTGAATGCTTGACAATTAATGCCAAGTTTATCTTCTATTATTTCTTTTGATTTTTTAAGTTCAATCTCAAGTTTTTCCGGTGAGAGCTTGAGCAAATGTGGATGAGTATTAGTATGTGAGCCAAATAATATTCCGTAATTATGCATTTGTTTAACTTCTGCCCACGATAAATAAGTAGAATTTTTACCAATCCATTCTGTTACAAGAAAGATAGTAGCTGAAAAATTATATTTTTTAAGGATAGGAAAAGCAGTCAGAAAATTGTCTTTGTATCCGTCATCAAAAGTTATAACGATTGAGTTCTTTGGCAAGGGTTTCATTTGCTTAAGATATTCTACTAATTGGTTTAAGGGAATAACTTTATACTTGCTATTATATATATATTCCATAAATTTCTGGAATGCAATTGGAGATAAAGTTGGTATCTTACCAGAGGAATCATCCAATATAGAATGAAACTCAAGGATTCTACATCCTTTGTGTTCTATGTGTAAGCAGTGATATGCCAATGAAATGGTATAGTCCAATAAATGTTTCATAAATATCTCTAAGTTCAAATGCTATAGTCCATTATCAAAAAGTCAAGTTTTAAGGATTTATAAATCTTACATATTGAAACTGGAAATATCTGTGTCTTTAGGATAGAAAAGGATAGGAAATTTTTTAAAAATAAAAAGTTGACAAAATTCATTTTTGAAGTACAGATAGTTTACAAGGTATATTAAAACCTCAAAAAACAATTATGCTATATAAATTTGGGATATTTGTTATTTTGTTAGGTTTGCTTGGACCAACATCCGGTTGGGCAGATATTCCAAAAGCTATAATTTTGAGACCTAATGGTCCTGGAGATTATACCAATGTTCCTGCCCAATTACCTGATTCAGGTGAACATTGGGATAAAGTAAACGAAGAAACTCCAGATGATTATTTCACCTGTGTTTTCACTTCTTTTTCTGTCGGTCTTCAGGGAAAAGATGCTTATGCCCTTCAAGACACAACAACAATTGGAATTATAGATTCCGTTGCAGTATATTTTCGGATAGCAAAAGAGTTTGTAGAAATATACGATGTGTATGCAACACCTTATTTGAGATTAGATAGCACTGAAAGTGCAGGTACTCAGGTTGAACATAATACAGTTATGTATTATACTTATAACCAAACTCTGCCTCGTCCCGGCGGAGGTAACTGGACATGGCAGGACATTAACGAGCTTCAAGTTGCTATTGACCTCCAAGGGTATAAAGTAATGGGATGTATTTTAACTCAAATTTATGTCAAGGTTCATTATACTGCTCCGGAATCATGGAGGGTGCAACTTAAAGGACTATCTAATTTTGCCGGTGATACTCTGAATTATGCAGGAGTTGAATTTGATGCCACTGACACTTTTGATTTTGCTTATGATATTCCTGAACCTCCTACTTCGCCATCTCCTTATTTACAGCTTTATTTTCCTCATCCTGAATGGAATCATAATCTTGGAGAAAAATTCAGGACTGATATTAGAAAAAGTATGGACCTCTCAGATACTTCAATGATTTGGGACTTTTATGTTAAGACAGACCGGAAAAGTGTTGATGTTTCAATCAATGCTATACCTTTTGATGTACCAACAAATTATGGGATTTATATTCTTGACTTACATACCGGAAATTTGCAGGATATGAGAGCTTTACCTGTCTATACTTATAATTCAGAAGATGACACTTTACGAAAACTTTGGCTTATAGTAGGTAAACCACCGAGTCGCAGGTTGAAAGCAGGCTGGCATATTATATCTGTTCCATTAATTCCTGATGCTCCTAATCCAGCTACAATTTTTAGTAATTGTTCTCCATATTATCTATACACTTTTACCCAAATGGGTGGATACATAACTCCGGATTTAGTTAGAAATGGTTGGGGTTATTGGCTGGGACTTACAGATACTTGTGAGCTTGATGCACAAGGAACCCCTCTATCAGATGAAGATACTTGTTTTATCCCTTTGGGCAAAGGATGGAACCTTGTTGGTAATGGATTCTATACTTCTATATGGCTGGAAGATGTAAAAGTGAAAAAAGATTATATAATGTTCACTGTAGCAGATGCGGTTGACAGTGGCTGGGTACAACCAATACTTTATGGTTATGAAGATGATAATTATTATGTAGATTCGCTTCTTTCTGCATGGGAAGGGCACTGGTTTCTTGCATTAGTTGATGGGTGCACTTTTGTTGAGACAAAAACATCCGGGAGTAAAAGAGACAAAGGTTGTAGGAACACGCCATGGCGTGTCTCTACATTTGAACCCCATTTACCTGTCATTCTGAACCCTTCACTTGTCATTCTGAACGAAGTGAAGAATCTCAACTCATTCAGGGCAGGCTCCGTGAAGAATCTCAAAATCAATGCAGACAACTGGCGACTTAAGATTATGGCAAAGTGTGGAAATATATCTGATAATATCACAACACTTGGAATTAACGAAGGTGCAACTGATGGTTTTGACAACTGGTATGATTATTTAGAACCACCTGCACCTCCAGGTAATAATTATCTTGAGGTCTATTTTAAGAGAGAAGGATGGGTTGATGTTGGGGCTAAATTTAATCAAGATATTCGTGCCCCAATTGAGAATAATGAGACTAAATCATGGACATTTGAAGTAGCTTTATGGAGTGCAACGACTCTGTCGTTGCATGCAAAAACAGAGTTTTTGCACTCCAAAACAAAAGTAAAAAGAAATGAAACTATTACCTTAAGTTGGCCAAAAATAGATGAGGTTCCAAAAGAATTGGAGTTCATTCTTACCGATATTGAGACCGGCACAGCAATTAATATGAGAGAACTCAAGAGCTACACATACAATGTAGAAACATATTACAATACGCCTCACGGTTTTAGAATAGATGTAAGATTTAGTAAAAATACTTCTGTTCCCAAGTATAATTTTGGTTTAATTTGTTATCCAAATCCATTTTATAAATCAACAGTTATCAACTATCAGATTCCAAGTTCCAAGTCACAAAAGTCAGGTAAGAGACTTACCACTTGTTATTTACAATTTGTAACTCTAAAACTTTATGATTTATCCGGAAGATTAATAAAAACATTAGTTGACAAGAAAGTTAAATCAGGACAGTATAGAACTACTCTTGATAGCAAGAAACTAACGTCTGGGATTTACTTTCTTAAATTTAAAGTTGGAAAGTTTGAAACTACAAAGAAGATTACGGTAATGCATTAGAAAAAAGAATGTGGTTTTTGATAAACAAAATTATTGTATAAACTGGAGGTTAAGATGAAGTTATATTTTAGGCTCATTGGTATTTCTTTCTTTTTTGTTTTTCTTGCCTCAGTAATTGAGGCGAAAAGTATATCAGAGATAATAATTGATGTGAAATGGGGGTCTGCCCAAGGAATGGTAGGGATAGACGAATCTAATCCGGAAATGCCTGCTATGGCTCCCTCAAGCATAGATATTGATGACAAAGGAAATATATATATACTTGATATTGTTAATAAGCGGATTAATAAATATAGTTCAAATGGCAAGTTTATAATGGATATACCATTATTAGAGTTTGCAGGAACCGTTGCGATTGGCAAGAATGAAATAATATATACACTTGGCGGAGCCAGATTAAGAGTAACAATATATGAAAAAGATGGGCAATACTTGGGTAGTTATGATTGTGAGGATTCCTGGCAGGAAGTCCAACGGTTGTTGGGAAAACCTCTAACATCTCCTTTTATGAATACAGATGAACAAGGTTCTCCCGTTTTAACTTCATCTGCAGGTCTATTGGAAGATTATGTGTTTGAAATTATATTTGGTGATTCTACTTGTGAGTTGATTCCGAAGAAAGAAATGTTAGGAATGTACGGTAACACTTATCCATGGGTAGTGTCAAAAAGAGATAAAAATAGTGGAATAACTTTGAGAAAAAAGAAAAAGGACAAAGACATTGTTGTAATTTGTTCACCTAAAGGATATAGGCATGGTTTTTTGGGATGTGATAGAGAAGATAATTTTTACTTTGATGGAAGTCCACTAAAAAACTGGAAGGATTCAAAGATATATAAATATAATAAAACTGGATTGTTGATAGATTCTACAGATATTTTACCTAGTCCTCATCAATATAAACGGATAGGTCCTGCGGGATCAACATATGCTAAGCTTGACAGAGAGGGGAATTTTTATCAACTCATTGTTACACTTTCTGGAGCCAAAATAATGAAATGGAGTTTTTAAATCAGAATAGGAGTGATTATGGAATTTAAAAAACTATTATTTATGATTTTTATTTCTTTTTTCGTATTAGCAAAAGCTGAAGCATTAACGAGAAACGAAATAATTCTCACAGCTAAGACATATAAGGAAATGAAATGGACTTGTTATGCTGCTTATTATTCTTCTTCTGCCAGCAAATGGATTTATGAGTCTGACAATACTTATTATGGGATGGCATGGTCTTGGAATAGATGGGATACTGAAGCAGAGTTTCGCAAAACGGTAGAAACTAACAAAATGCAACCAGTCCAAGAAGCTGGAATAGATTGTTCAGGTTTTGTCTCCCGGTGCTGGGAATTTAGTTGGAAGGAAGGCACATATAACTTAGAAAATTTATCTATCATACAAGGACATACAATTTATACTCTTGGTGCCCCAGGAGATTTTTCTAATTTGCTGAGTGGTGATATGTTAGTAGATTATGATAATATGGGGCACGCAATGATAGTTTATTCTGTGGATGATGATAATAAAAAGGTATATATCTACGATGCTGCTGTAAGAACGAATGAATATAAAGTAGATTGCAGAGAGTATAAATTTAGCTATGTGGAAGAGTGTACTCCCAGAAGCTATTTTGAACATGGTATTGAAGAACAGAGTTCTTCCGGGTATAAGTATTACACTTATAACATCTCTCCAAATCCTTTTTATTCTTTGACTCAAATCAAATATGCACTTCCAACAAAGTCACATATTACTTTGAAAGTATATACTGTAAGTGGGAGGTTAGTGAAGACTCTTGTTGACGGAAAAATAAATCCTGGTACTCACACTATAGTTTGGAATGGTAGGGACAAAGATGGAAATTCTTCTTCAAATGGAATATATTTTATAAAATTTAGCACGAAAGATTTTTGTGAGACGAAAAAAGTAATATTATTAAAGTAAGCGTAAGCTTGATAAAAAATTGGAGGTTACAATGAAAAAAGTTAAGATAAATTTGTTTATTCTATTGACATCTGCATTTCTTATTATTCCGTTTCTATGGGCAGATACGACTTACGTGAGTGGGCATATTACTCAAGATACAACCTGGACTCAAACAGGGAGCCCTTATATTGTAACAGGTGATGTAACCGTAGATAGTTCTATCATACTTACCATCAATACTGGTGTAGAAGTGAAATTTGAACCAAATCAAGATGACCAAAATTCAGGTATAGATACATCAAGATGTGAATTGATAATAGAGGGAATTTTAATTGCTCAAGGTACTCAAACAGATTCTATAAAGTTTACTTCAAACGCAGATTCAGTTACCCCCGGAGATTGGTACGGAATAAGATTTACAAATTCAAGCAACGATGACGATTGTATCATAGAATATTCCATTGTTGAATATGGTTATATCGGCATTCATTGTCATTCGTCTTCTCCTATCATCCAACATAATAATATCAGAGAGAATGGTAATAATTATGAGCATCCTCATGGTAGAGGAATCTATTGTTACGAAAACGCTTCTCCTCTTATTAAGTATAATACTATAAAAGATAATGATGGTATTGCAGGGATAGATTGTCAGGAAGGATGCTCTCCAATAATTGAAAACAATGTGATTTCAGGAAATTACAAGAGGGGCTCAAAAAAATCGGTGGAAGAGGATACACTTGATGCTGGTATCAGGTTCTTCTATGATTGTTCATTATGGGTTAAGAACAATATAATTTCTGATAATGGGAATACAGGCATCCATTGTTATGGTATAAACTCAGGAATATTTGATAGTAATGCAATTTCTAATCATTATTTAGACGGTATTCGCTATTATGGGAGTGGCACAATAGAAGTGAGTAATAATACATTAATTGATAACGCTACTGTTTCGGATTGGGCTGGTATTAATTTATTGATAACTGGAAATTCTAAAATAAAAGTATCAGGAAATTCAATATCAGGAAGTTATTGGGGAATTGCAGTTGCTCCATATACTAACACAGTATGTACTACAGAAGTAAATATAGATAGAAATGAAGTGGAGAATAACAAAATAGGAGTTATAGTTCATTCACCTTATGCTGGTTCTCCTTCGGGATTACTGTTAAATACAATACTTATTGATAATGAAATTACAGATAACGACAGTATTGGTATTAGCTATAAGCAAGAGTATCCTGTAACAAACATACTCAATTTAGGGGATCTGACTAATCCTAATACTACGGATGATGGCAGAAATAAGATATATAATAATGGAATTTGGGATATATATAATACTACATCGGATACAATCCTTGCCCAGGGAAATTACTGGGGTGGAATATGGGACCCTGATTCTATTGACCCCTGTATTTATGACAACAACGAAAACCCGTCCAGCGGTCCTGTATTATTTGGTGTATCGGGACATTTACCTCAAGATGTGTTGTGGCATAATTTAGATGTGATTGTTGGTGGAGATATAATAGTAGATAGCAGTCTTGTTTTAACTTTAGAGCCTAAAACAACTCTTTATTTTGGATTATGGGATGAGCAATATGCAGGTATTGATTCCAGTAAAATAGAATTAATTGTAAAAGGAAAACTTATTGCTCAAGGTACAGAAACTGATTCAGTATATTTCACTTCTGCCAGTGGAGTTCCTCAACCAGATGATTGGTATGGAATAACTCTTGAGAATGCAGATACTTCAAGCTTTAAATATTGTATAGTTGAATATGGAAAATTTGGCATTCATGCAATAAGGTCACTGCTTATTGTCAAATATAATGCAGTGAGGTATAATCGGTCCTCAGGGATTTTCTATGAGTCATGTGTACCTGTTGTATGTGAATATAATATAATCAGTAATAATCAGAGCAATATTCTTCTACATCCACAATCAGATGTTAATAGTCTGGTAATAGGAAATATATATAAAAATACTCTCTCGGATGGAATTACGGGAATCTGCCTTGCTAATCATTATGAAAGAACAGCACCGATTTCTATAAATTTGTCCGAAAATATTATTATGAATAACGAGTTTGGTCTTCGCTGGGCTGGCATAGATGATACCTTGCTGTCTTTAAAAGCTACATACAACGCATTTATATATAATAGAACAGTGGGGATTGAGTTTGAGACAGGATGTTTTGGTTCCATAAATTTTGGCGACCTTACCAATGCAGATACAACAGATGATGGAAGTAATATTATATATCATAATGGAGAATATGGGCAGTGGAATATCTCCAACAGTACACCCAATACAATAATGGCGCAGAACTGTTTATGGGGAATGTTAGACCCTGATTCTATTGACGCCACTCTTTACGATGATAACGAAGATTCTCTTTCAGGACCTGTAATCTTTACTAATCCTGCCGTGGGTCCCTTGCGTATTCAACTTAAGGCAGTTAGTAGTTTTGCAGGAGATACCGCCAATTATGTAGGAATTGCTGTGGATGCTACGGATAGCTTTGACCTTGCTTATGATTTTCCAGAGCCCCCTACCCCTCCATCTCCTTATCTGCAGCTCTATCTACCACACTCTGAATGGAACCATATCTTAGGTGATAAATTTCGAACAGATATTAGAAAATTCATTGACCTTGCTAACTCAATCATCATCTGGGACTTTGAAGTAAAAACTGACCAGCTTGATAGCATTGTTTCAATTATTGTTACACCTGTTCTTTCAAAAAAATCTGCCCCTGAGTATGGTATACTTTTAATAGATTTGGATAATCATATAATACAGGATATGGTAGATAACCCTGTGTATGTCTATAATTCTAACAGTGGTGGTGTGCATAGGTTCCAGCTTCAAGTTGGTAAAATAAATAACTACCACTTTGACTGGCGATTTACATCAGTTCCACATATACCGTATGACCCAAATCCTAACACAATCTTTCAGGATTATGTCAATCCATATTATCTTTACACTTTTACCCAGCAAGGTGGATATGTACCACCTGATTCTGTAATGAACGGTTATGGCTATTGGATTGGAATAACTGATACCACATATATTTATACAGAAGGAGAGCCCCTTGAAGATGAGGACACTTGCTTTGTATCGTTACTAAAAGATTGGAACTTGGTGGGTGCTCCATTTTACACTTTTGTGTTACTTAATGATATGAAAGTAAGGAAAGATGGTATAACACTTTCTATGGCAGATGCGGTTGACAGTGGATGGGTACAGCCTACGCTTTCTACCTACCTGCCTGATTCCGGTTATGTCTATCAGAATCTTGTCTCTCCGTGGCAGGGTTACTGGTTTGCTGCAATTGAAGATAGTTGTGTATTGATTATGACAAAGAATACGTCAGGAGGTAAAGGAGATATAACAAAAAATGAAGATGGTTTTACTGTGACCAATTGGGAGCTTACTATTCATGCAAAATTCAATGATGCAATGGATAACATTACTACGCTTGGAGTAAAAGAAGATGCAACAGATGAATTTGATAATAAATACGACTGGATTGAATCGCCTACGCCTCCCTGTAATAACTGGATTACAGTTTATTTCGAAAAAGATGACTGGGATTTTGAACTTGGGGACAAATTCAATCAGGATATTCGCTCACCACTTGAAACTAAAACTATCAAATCCTGGACATTTGAAGTAAACTCTTCTTCTGCTGGTAATATTACCTTGAACTGGCCAAAAATAGATGAACTGCCTCAAGAACTTTCATTTGTTATTGTCAACCTTGAAACCGGGAAAGAGATAGATATGAGAAAGACAACAAAATACACATACGCAAGCACAGAAACATCTCATTTCAGAATAGATGTTACTCAAGGTAAAGCAGGCAATAGCAATAATCCTCTCGTTTTTGCATTACATCAGAGTCCAAACCCATTTATAAACAAGACTGCAATAGCATATTCAATTCCAAAAGATTGCAAAGTAGAACTAACCCTCTATGATGTGTCAGGTAGACTTATGAAAACACTTGTTAATAAAAAGATTAAAGTTGGTTATTATAC
>JAUVIV010000137.1 GCA_030592575.1 bacterium
TAGGACAGCAAGTATATCTCGCTCCTCTTTTGTTAAATGTTTGTATTTCCTGTGCATTTTGCTCTGACCTCCTTTCTTCTCTTGTCATTATATCAGAGCGTTGCACTTTGTCATTGAACTTGTGAATCGTATAATTGTTGTTCATATAAAGAAGTATGTCTAAAAATTTTAAAAATCATCACGAAGACACCCCAGCATTTTGTGGGATAAACCCAAAGACAAAACCACGAATACAACACTGATGTACACGGATTCTTTTTAATTTCCTAATCTCAAAACCTGTGGTTAAAAAGTCTTTTCATTTTATGATTTCTTTTCTCTGCGTTCTTTGCATCTCTGCAGTAAAAATTCTTTTTTAGTGTCCTTTGTAGTTCAAAAATATTTTATCTGTGTCATCCGCGTAATCTGCGGTTAAGAAGTTTTTCTCTGTGTTCTCTGTAGTTCTGTTCTCTTTGGTTTTTCGTGTTTTTAACCATTAATCAAGCTCAGGGTCATGCTTTTGCTGACAGGGATCCCGTCCCATTCCGAAGACCAACGGGATTTGGAATCGGGATAAAGCGTGATAAAAAAGTAGTTTTCGGACAGTATTCTATGCGTTCTGGTTAACGATTTTCGTTTAACAAATAATGGATTTAAGAATTTTGAACTTTCAGGAATTTAATCTATAACACCGAGCCAGTCGTGGAGAAGGAACTGGAATCTACCAATAAGAAGAGATACACGAGCCATAACCGTATAGCCAAATGTAGCTCCAAAGGCAAGCATTATATACCAAATACCTACTCTTGCAACTTTACCAACCGCTCCTACATGTTTAACAGAGAAATAGAAATATATAAGAGTCGTTATAACACCCACAAACATAACAATATTACCAATAATATGAATAACAGGGGTTATAGACGGTGAAAGCATCGCTTTTGTAAGCATTGTTCCTTGCATTTGCCTGAATACAGAAGCCTGAAGTGAAAGTGGTATAGCTATACCTGCCCCAGTTCCAAGTGAGAATGCCATAGGCCATCTTGAGAGCCAGGCATATTTTGGAATAAGTCTTGCAAGCCATAAGAAACCAAGACACAATGGAATAATTAACCAATATTCGTGATTTTGAAGTGGAAGTATAACTTTTGGACCGACTACATTCTTCCAGAAAATAGGCAATTGATATCCAAGTGCTACACCAATTAATAAGTGTTCAGCAAATCTATAAAAAGGATTATCTTTATAAAGAAAAGAAAATATACAAAATGTAAAGAATACAGCAATCCATATCCAGGGATCGTGTGACATTATTTCTTCCTCCTTGCTACAAAATACGCTATGTTACCAAGTATTATAAATACTATCATCATAATATGCACTGCAGATTGCGCATCCATTCCAATACAAGCCGCTTTTCTTGTTTTAATGTTTAGTTTTTTCTCAACTAAAGTTTCATATTCGGCAGCACCCTTTAATCCACCAAGCATACCAATAAGTTGTTTAGTCTGCAAAAACGGATAGTTTTCTGCTGCCATTACTGCTGTAACTCCAGCTGCTACACTTGCACCATATCTTTGATTTGCATAAGTAATCCAACTTCTCGACACAGCCCCAGCAGCAAGACTTATTGCAACTGAAATTTGGTCAAAATTACGAATTTCCTTCATCATTGGAAGAGAATCTATAGAAGTACCATAATAATCTTTCGGAAAAGTTTTATGTATATCTTCTCCCATCCCGAGAATAACCAATGAAAGCTGAGGGATAACAAATGGCAAAAAAGTATAATCAATTCCTTCCTTTTTATCAGGAAATTCACGCTTTACATCTTCAAGAGCTATTTGGGCTATACCAACACCCTGTATATATAAACTCGTAATAATTACTTTTATGTTTTTTTCAAAGCAATGCTTTAAAATCGTAACCGCCATAGGATAAAGCTCAGGAAGCGTTGATGCATCAAAATCAAGTGAAATAAGCACAGCCTGTCCATCAGGCGTATTATCTACTTTATCATAAAGATTCTTTACTGGAGGTGTAGTATATGTAGGAAGACCTATGGGCTTAATAAATGGAACGATAACACATATAGTAGTAATAATATAAATCCATCTCCTATCCATGTTCATGAATTTATTCAGTAAGTTCATTTCCCTGTTCCTCCAAGCCATCCACGTTCAATTCCAAGCATTATTTTAAGAGATGTAGCCATCATCCCAAGTCCTACGCCAAGCCCTATTCCTCTTTGTGCTGCCATATTAGGATACATCAAAATCCATTCTATAAGATTAGGAAGTCTAAGCTTAACAAATACACTCTCTCCTATTGGTACCCTTCCAAACATTACAACAAGAGCTACAACAAGAAGCAAAGTAGCTTCCGGCGTTCTTGCTTTAAAAGATCTGAATGCTGCTGATGCCATATAAAAACCAAGTAATGAAAACATAGTAGCCTGCATAGTCATTTGTATATGCTGATATATTTTCATAAATAGAGAATTCTCTTCAATTCCCCACATAAAACCAATAAAAGCCATAATTACTATAGAAGAAAGTGTTACTATACTATAGCCAAATCCTTCTTTTTTACGTTTTATTTTATTTAAATGAAGATGCGAGATAGAATAATATCCTATAACTAAAGCAGGTATAGCACTTACTATCAACCAACTTACTATTCCATCAAAAAAGTTCTTTGAGAATTTATGCGGTATAAAAAATTGTATTATCATTACAATACCGCCTATAAGACAAAGTTTAAGTGGTCCTGTTCTTCTCATTTTAATAAGTTTATTATAAAATTATTACCAAGTAATCCCAAAATAGTGCCAAGTGCAATAAATGTAAATATTATAAGTTTATTATAATCTTGTCCTTTAATTCCTCCAACTAATGATGGATTTTTTGAAAGATACGCACTTGCAGCATATAATTCTTCACCCATAATAGTATAGTCACAAGCAGTAACAAAGAATGGAAGCTGAGTTACAGCATCAGTTCCTGCAATTTGGATTGCTCCTGTCATATTTCCTGTTTCCGCCAAAAGAAGCGATTCTGCCCAGAACGTTCCTATAAATAAGTTGGTGGCTGGCTTTTCCCGCATCATAATACCACATACTCCTGCAGCATAAGCAAATTGACTACTGGTCAGATAGAACACACGGTCTGGATTGTAATAGTCAGGTCTGCCTTTTTCAATAGCTGATTCCTTTACAACTTCCTGAGCTACTGTCATTACTATATAATCTCTGTTAGGCACAATAATAGGAGTGTTGTATTCTGCAGTCTTCTTTGCTACTTGTGATAAAATATTTATTGATGCAATAGTAGCGACATCTGATATTCCACTGAGACCAGGAATATACAACACCGGCTTACCCATTTCTGTGGCTCTACCAACTGCTTCCTCAAGAGAATCAAGTCCGGCAATCTTACGAATAAAGAGAGGCTTTCCACTTTTTGCTTGAAATACAGCAAAAAATATTATAAAAATAAACAATGCTAAACCTATCAGTACATTTGTTTTACCTTTATGATACCACTGAGGAGAAGAAGAAGCACCGGAAGAAATAGGAGAAAACTCGGAATATTCATAATTTGATGTTCTTCCCTTTACTTTATAATAATAAAGGACATTATTTATTATTTTTCTATTATCTCTAAAAGTATAAATCCCTCTTCCCATATAACCTACATATTGATATCCGGTATCCGGTGATTCGGACCTATGTATTTCATACCCTGAAAACTTTGAGTCATCCGGAGAAAGTTTCCACTTAACAAAAATAGATCTACCAGCATCGTTTGGAGCATCAAAAGCATATACACCTGAAGGAGGAGCAAATTTTTGTTGTGATAATGAATCAATTTCTTCTACCAAAGAAGATTCTTGTGCGAAAAGTGGCAAAGCAATGAAGAAAAAACAAATAGCTTTTATATATCGCATATCTATCAAGGATTTAATATACAATTTCAACTCTGTCAAGAAAAATTTGTAATTAAAATTTATAATTACAATTGGGATAACCTACATCAATTCAATACACCCAATAAAGAAACTTAAAACAACACATCAAAGTTACTAGCATTGTTATGTATTTTTATAATATTTCTAAACATTTGCCAACAATTGCAATATAGCAACTGAATTCAACCAGCAAGTGCAACGCTCCTTTCTTTTTCCAAGACTTCCAATGGTGTTTGGTAATTCAAGCACTTCCTTGGTCTATTATTAAGCCAATCTTCAATCTCTATGATTTCTTTTTCA
>JAUVIV010000015.1 GCA_030592575.1 bacterium
GATTTACTACAAATTTTAAAGTTGGAGTATGGTAGTCCCAAAAAGCCATAAGTTCAAAATTCTTATTTTCCATTGCCTCAATTTTTATAGGGTCTATAGTAGCTCTCATTATTACTGTAATATCTTTACCGGTAGAAGCAAATTGGCGAGTTATTACTATATTGAATTCATTCATAAATTTCTTAATTTCTTTAATATCCTTCACTTTTACAGGAGAATCTTTTCTGTCCTGACAATACGAAACAAACAAAAAAGTTTTATCTGCAAGGTCGTATTTTACCCGATGTATTATTTCTTGATTTAAAGCAGTATCCTTGGTTGAACAAATAGTTTTCAACCTTATAGTTACAGGCGTTCCGCTTAGTATTATCTTCTCAAGTTCTTTTGGAAAACTATTTTTTAAAGTAGTATTTATAGAGATACTATCGGAGATAGTGATCTCCGGTTTAGTAAAAGTCACATCCGATTGTTTCGCTCCTAACAGTGCTACAACACCAATTAATGCGGCTACTGCCTTAGTGGCTACAAACTGAAGCAATATTTCCATCTATTTATAAAGGCTATTACATAAACTCATAATGTCAAATTTTTTTATTAATAGAGAAATGGATATTTTTTTAAAAATAAAACTCAGGACGACGATCAATTATAATGTTATTGCGGGCAGTAATATTTTTATCAAGTGCTTGAGCAGGATCTATATCTACTACTTTAACACATTCTTCAAAAGTATTGGCTTTTAAAAGCACTTCCCCTTTTGGACTCACGACTTGAGAATTTCCTGTAAATTTGAGAGTTCGCTCCTTACCCGTGCGATTTGCAGTTATTATAAATACACGATTCTCAATAGCTCTTGTTTGCATCGCAAGTTGACAATACGGAAGTACAAGATTGGCAGAATGACAAATAATTTGTGCTCCTTTTAAAGCTAAAGTTCTTGCCGACTCAGGAAATATCCAATCAAAACATATAAGGAGACCGAGTTTTGTTGATTGGGTATCCCCCACTTCTACGGCTTGAAAGAAAAGATTACCGGGAGCAAAAATTAATTTTTCATAGTCAAACAAATGGATTTTCCTATATTTGCTAAGCTTACCATCCTTTGATATAAAAATAGAGGAGTTATAAATAGCAGTTCCATCTCTTTCGGCAATTCCCACAACAAGCCAAATCCCTTTGCTTTGTGCAAGTTTCGTAAGTCTTTCAGTGGTTGGTCCGGGAATTGATTCCGCAAATGGAAGTAATTCTTCTTTTGACTCAAACGCATAGCCAGTGGTTGCAAGTTCAGGAAGAACTAACCCATCAGCTTCTATTGAACTTATTAATTTCTCTATTTTGGTAAGATTAATTTCCGGAGATTTAAACTCTGGGGCAAATTGTAAAAACCCGACTTTCACTTTAGATAAAAATGAATACCAAATGGCACGAACAAATCCATTCCACCTGTATCTATTACTAATCCGATTCCTATTTCAAGAGAAAGTGGTACTTCCTCAAGATTAGGGAAAAACTCAAATTCGTAAAACCCTTCTCCCACAATTTTAATATTTGATTTTTCTGTATCTTTATAAGTATGACTATGAATACCTGCTCCAACTCCTACAAGATGAGTATATTGAACAACTTTGCCACTTCCTTTTCCTATTCCAAAAAGAGCTCTTCCTCCAATTGCCAATGTATTACTTCCTGTACCAAGTGTAAATTGTAGAACAGTCTCAGGAGTGTAATGAAATTTCATAGAAAGTAGCCCACTTGGGTAATTCCCAATCCCAATCCCAAAATTATTAGAGCTACCTATAAAAAATAACAATAAAATCATAATAGTTTATTTATTATACTTAAGAACAATATTTAAATTTATGCTGTCTTTTTCTAAAAGTCAAGAGAAACTATAGTTTTTTAGGAGTTTTTTGCCACTTAATAAATATATCAGGTGTGTTTTTAATTACAATTTTATCTTTACATATACCACTTTACACTTTAGGTTTTAAATATGAGATTTAAAAGAGAAGTTCTTCATACCATCTCAACCCAGATGCTCTGCCTTATTTTTGGAGTTGGGATAAGTATCATTTTAAATAGGACTCTTGGACCTACTTTAAAAGGAGAACTTGTAACAATTCTCTTAATCCCACAACTCGTTGTCTCTTTTATAAATTTAGGACTTGGAACAGCGGGCTCTTATTTTATAGCCAAACAAGAATATTCCGATGAAGAAATAGTAAAAACAAATCTCTTTGCCGCTTTACTACTTGGAGTTATAGGAATAGGAATTGGGTGGTGGATTTTTACAAAATTTTTTCCAAGTATCTCTTTGTTACTGAAAATCATTCTTTTATCCCTTATAATATGGGACTTATGGCTTTGTTATGTACCAGGTTTTTTTATTGGCAAAGGACTCATAACTCAGTACAACAGATGGAATCTCAGCCAATATATAGGGAAGTTTCTCTTAATTGCTATATTTTTTATAATCTTCGCAGATAAACTGAATGGGGTGATTGTAGCTATTGCTTCTCTCGGTTTAATTTCGTTTTTGATTAGTTTTCCTGTCCTCTCAAGATGGATAAAATTAAAAGGTAAAGTAGTAATAAATTTCTCTTATTTCAAAAAAGGTTTAAATTTTGGGTACAAGGTATTTATTGCGAATGCACTTGCATTTTTAAATTATAGATTTGATATATTAATGTTAAGATGGCTATCGGATGCAACTCAAGTTGGATATTATTCCACAGCTGTTGGACTTGTAGAGAAATTCTGGCTTATTCCAGGCTCTATATCACTTGTCCTTTACTCAAAAATAGTAACTCATAAGCTAAGAGATAGTAAAGATGTAGCACAAATAACAAGAATATCTTTATGGATAGTTCTTGGATTTGGCATTATATCAATTGCTTTTATAAAACCCATAATAATATTATTTTATTCAACTAAATTCCTGCCTGCTATGATACCATATCTCATTCTCTTGCCTGGGGTAATTGGCTTAACAGTTCCTAAATTGTTAACTGCCGAGACCGTGGGAGGTTGGGGAAAGCCAGAAATTTCAATAGCAGGAATGCTACTTGTAGTTATTGTAAATATTGGACTAAATTTTTGGCTAATTCCAAAACTTGGAATGAATGGTGCAGCTCTTGCATCAACCATAGCATATATAGTTCAGTTGATATTTTTTATAAGTGTATATATTAAATTTACTCACTTAAAAGTAAAAGATTTGCTTTTGTTAAAAAGGAGAGATATATGCCACCACGAGTAATAATAATCTCTAAATATGAACTCTCTGGAAAATATGTAGTAGATATGCTTGATAAGGCAGGAATAAAAGCAGAACTTTTGATTGCCTCAAGAATCGGAATAGCTCCAAAAAGGATAAAAAAAATTACCGAGCTAATCAAAAAATTTGATATTATTCACTTAATTTCCGGAAATCAAAGAATAAAGTTACTTGTCTGGCTCCGTTTACTTGGTAAAAAAACCATTAATCATTGGATTGGAACAGATGTATTAAAACTTTTAGAAAATACTAATTCTTGTTTACTTGCTCGCATTACCGATAAGTTAATTGATATTCAATTTGCAAAACTCCCCAAATTAGTTGCGGAACTCAAAACAGCAAGGATTAAAGCAGATTATCTGCCAACTGTTCCTCAGATTAACCACCAATTGTCAGTCACTTATAAGCAAGGAGTTCTTATATATATCCCATGGGACAGAGTTGATTTCCATCGTGGCTCTGAACTTCTTGAACTTGCAAAAATGTTTCCAGATATAAACTTTCATATAATAGACAATGAAGGAAAAGGACTTCCCTCTTTGCCCAATGTTTATTATCACGGATGGGTTAACAATATGGACGAAGTATGGAAAAATATATCTATACTCGTCAGATTTCCAAAACACGATGCACTTTCTTTTATGGTTTTAGAAGCACTTGCAAGAGGGAAGCGAGTTATCTGGAATCAACATTTGCCACATTGCTCTTATATTCGGGAAATAGAGGATATTCCCCAAGAACTTAAGAAACTTTTAGCTAAAAAAATGCCAAACATAGAAGGTAGAAAATTTATTCTATCTGAATTTGACCCCAAAAAGATTGGTGAAAAATATGTAAAAATTTATAATTCTATGGGTACATCAAGAGTTTAAAGATTACGGTTACACTACGTAGTATATTCACAATACCAAAAAACACTGAAGATAATCTCAATAATATGGGATAGACATTGAGCTAAGAGAATGCCTACATAAAATAATTCTTGAACTCTACTTCAAGCTCTTAAATATAGGACTCTGGAGAATTGAAGAACCCCGTAGGCGGGATTGGAGTTTATCCCACAAAATGCGGGTGCTCTAACAAACTACAGGGAATGTGCTCGCTATTGCGGTCCAAGATGCTTCTTTTGAACAACTCGTTGCCTATCTGCAAAAGATGTTGCAAGCTTAGATTCCGAGAACTCAGATAACAAAAAATAGCAGGTTTCTTATTTCAAAATTATACATCTTTTGGTCTTTATAAATTCTTCGGCTTTAAGCTGACAAAAGTAAATTCCCGATGTTACTTCTTTTCCCTTACTATCTCTGCCATCCCATGCCACAGAAAGTTGAGAGTTCAGAGTTGAAAGTTCAGAGTCAAAAAGAGTCTTGACCAACTGCCCTGTCAAATCATAAATTTTGAGCGAGACTGTAGGGACGTTAAATTCAACACTCTTACTCAAGTCTGGCAACTGATAACTAATGGTAATGGCACGATGCATCGTGCACCTACATATATTCGGATAAACTTGTAACTTGCAACCTGTAACGTGTAAGTCCTTATCTTCCTCAATTTTTGGTTCTATCGGGCCAATATATTCTGTGGCAATAACAATATCATCAAATAAAACACTATCAATCTGTCCATTGGGACCATCGGTCATATAAAATTCAAGCCAAAAATAATTCACAACAAGTTCTTCGACAGTCCGCCACTGGAATCCCTCAAAAGGAGCGCTGTCAGGATCAGGATGAAAATGGTCCCATACCCAATAGCCATTTGGAAATCCTTCACCCAGATGTTGTTTCAATTCTCCATTTACCCAGAAAGCTTGTTCACCATTGTAAGAAGTTACCGGATCATTACACTTTATCATAAATTCAACACAAATCCATTCACCTCGTGTTATTGAAGCAGGTGGCTCAGGGTTGAAATAATTTCCCCAGTATTTTGTACCCGGATTAGTTCTCATATGCATCCAATAAGTATAAAAATCCCAATGCCAACCATCACGAGTAAAAGGTTCTATCCCTGTGGAGAAACGTTCGTTACCAACAGGTCTTGTCCCAGCACGTGGCCATGGCCAGTTTGTCGGAGGATTATGCCCACCCAACCACACAAAATGATGCACAGTATGACAGGTAGGTACAAATTTTACATAGAAACGTGCATATAGTGTATCATAACCATTCAACCGTTTATAGAGATGCCCGCCCGTATTCTGCCCAATAATTGAAGTCATCTGGAGAGATTGAGTACCAGCACTAACTGACGGCACATCTGATTCCAGTGACATTCCTTCAAGATTTACAACCTCGTTCCAGCGTATCGCAACATCATTCAGTGTAGCTTCTTCGAAATCTTCGGTAAATACTACAGCTTTATCATTTTTTATTCTTTTGTCGTATGGATATTTTACCGCAATCCCTGACTGTCCAGCTTCCAAAAATATTTCCCCCGAGAAGATACTACAAATTATCAAGTATAATAATTTTTTTACCATTTTTTCCTCCTTATTTGAAAATAATTTTCAAATATAAATATAATTCTAAAATCCTGTTTGTCAATCCATATTTTATACTTGACTTTCTTGCCCTATCATTTAAGCTACGGGAAAAGAGGACTTTTGGGTTGTCTTTTAATTCTACCGCACTTTAGTGCAGGGTTTAAATGAATATAGTCAGAAAATCAGAATACCAGAATGAGATACTCAGAGAATCAGAATATTAGAGACTTTTTTTATCTGACTTTCTGATGTCTGAATTCTTCATCTGATAATCTGGTATCCTGATGCACTTTTCAAGATTAACCATCGACTAAAGTCGTGTAGAAAAGAGATTCTTATATGAAAAATTTTGTATTCCATAATCCTACAAAGATTGTCTTTGGCAAAGACAAGGTACTTGAAATTGGCAAGGAAATTAAATTTGCAGGATATAAAAAAGTGCTTCTTGTCTATGGGCAGGGTAGCATAAAAAAGATCGACACATACGATAAAGTAATAACTTCTTTGCAAAAAGAGAATATTCAATATGTAGAGTTAAGCGGAATAAAACCAAACCCTGTTTTTTCAAAAGTACTTGAGGGAATTGAAATATGCAAAAGAGAAAATATTGAAGCTATCCTTGCAGTTGGTGGTGGCAGTGTAGTAGATAGCGTAAAAGCAATTGCCGGAGGCGTGTTTTTTGATGGCGATTTCTGGCAAGTATTTCAACGCAAGGCACGAGTGAAGAAAGCATTACCTATATTTGTTGTGCTAACCTTATCTGCAACCGGATCTGAGATGAATCCGTCAACAGTTATAACAAACGAAACCACGAGAGAAAAATTTTATTTTACATCTACTGCGGTTTATCCAAAAGTCTCTATACTTGACCCTGTGCTGCAATTTACTCTTCCTAATTATCAAACTTCAGCTGCTGCCTCTGATATCATTGCTCATATCTTTGAATTATATTTTTGTGGTGAGGATGAAACGGAATTACAAGATGAGTTTTCGGAAGGAATTTTAAGAACGGTGATTTCCTTTACTCCTATGTTACTTGAAAAACCAGATGATTACCACGCACGAGCTCAAATTATGTTGTCCGCATTATTTGCACTCAATGGAATAAATGGGATAGGTAGAGAATCTGGTGATTGGTCAGCACATATGTTGGAACATTCTCTAAGCGGTATTCATCCGGAGATCGCACATGGAGCAGGACTTGCTATAATTTTCCCTGCATGGCTTAAATATATGATGCCTTACATAGAAAAAAAGGTAATAAGATTCTCTCAAAAAATATGGGAAATGGATAGTCCCGATGCAGGAATACGAAACTTAAAAGAGTGGTTCAACTCCATAGGATTAGAATCCTCGTTTAAAAACTTCGGCATAGAAAAAAAGGAAATCCCTATCTTCACAGAGATGGCTATGCGTATGTCTCCTTTAGGCAGTTTAAAACCACTTACTGCCAAAGATGTAGAAACCATATTTTCCAATTGTTTTTAATCATTAAGACCTTATATTTACCGCAAAGACGCAGAGAAAAGAAAAATCAAAAAGTGGAGAGGTAGGAATAAAAAGTTTCAACACGAACCAAACACGAACCAAACACGAACTTTCTTGCAGATTTTTTGAAAAAAAGGTCTTTGTTCGTATAATGTTCAAAAGGTGTTCGTGATAAGTTTGTGCTTATTGTTTTTTCTGTGTTAACCTGTTTTATTTGTGTACATCTGTGTGCAATATTTTTAACCGCAGAGACGCAGAGTTCGCAAAGATTAATTTGCCACGAAAGCACGAAAATATTAAATTCCACTAAAATTATAATATAATACAATTTTAATTTCGACATGACATAAATAATCATTTCGTACCTTCCTGTCATTCCTTCGCTTCCGCTCAGGACAAGTCTGAGCTCTTCGACAAATATCACCATGAACCCTTCCTCTGTCATTCTGACCCCTTCGACAAATACCACCCTGAAACCTTTCTCTGTCATTCTGAGCGGAGCGAAGAATCTCAAAGAACTCAGGGTAAACTCTGTGAAGAATCTCAAAAATCAGTATCAATCAAGGTATTGTAGTCTTCGTCAAAAGAATTACCCGACAAACCAAAAAGAATTTGACTTCTGAAATAAAATCGGTATATTTTAAAAATTGAACAAATCTTAATCAAATATGAAAGAGGAAAATAATAAAATGAAAATGTCCTTGAATTCCACATTTAGATGGATAACTGTTTTTCTACTGGTAATTCTTTTGAAAAATGAAGTGAAATCACAGGCTCAGATTTGGTTCGCTCCTAACCTTGCCAGCGTAGATATGTTAAACCTATTTAGCCAACCGGAACAATGGGACTCTGCCAGATCGAAAATAGATGTGTTCAAGTTCTATCTCGTACAAGCAGGTACCGGAGGTTGGAGCGGAGTCGACCATCCAGCCTACAACATCGGCGATAATCACCTTGAAAACTTTGTAGATGTTCAGGCATTCTCCAAGTTGGGACAATGGGGGATTGATATCGCCATCGAGTCCTTTTTTGCCGGGCCCGTCAAGTCTTATGACCCGCTGGAATGTTCTACAGCCGAATATGTATTTAACCTTACGCTAGATGGGTCAATAAATGTTATACAAAACATTGGGGCAAATGGTGGGACGGTTCGCTACTTAGCGATGGATGAACCAATTAGGCGCTGGTACCCTCTATATTATTATATCTATACCGAGCAAACAGACCCGAGACCCTGTCTCGTTGATTCGTTGGGCAGTTTGGCTGATCATGTAGCCGCTTATATTTTACAAATGAAAGAATGGTATCCTTCGGTTTCCATTGGACATATCGAACTATACCCGGAAGTAGGAGTTGCTCAGTTCAAAGAATGGATTATTGCCCTTGAGGCAAGAGGTGTTTCACTTTCGTTCTTACACATAGATGTTCATGGACCCCGAGTTGATGAATACATCTCACTCGGAATAAACATAGATGTAGCAGCTGATATGGCAGAATTAAAAACATTTCTTAACGCACATAATATTGATTTTGGTATAATTTTCTTTGATACTTATTATGATAGTCAGTATTGGGAGCCCGATGAGTATAACGATAGTACATATTACGCCGGAACTATGAATTGGGTCAACTCTGTCCACGATGCAAATCTGAAGCCCAACCACAGCATTTTCCAAAGCTGGGTATTCCCATACTACACTACGGGAATTGGGCCCAATGAGATTCCTGTCAATCTGCCTGACAATGACAGCTCTATTTACAGCCACACACGACTAATCAACGAAGCAGTGAGCATCCTTATGGATGTTGAAGAACCTTTCTTGATCGATTTACCGGTAAGTTATAGACTTTATCAGAATTATCCGAATCCGTTTAATCCGGTAACAACTATTGAATACTTTGTTTTGAAGCCAAGTTGGGTTTCGCTTACTATTTATAATGTTGTAGGTAAGAAAATCAAAACATTTGATGAAGGCAAAAAAAATGTTGGAAGTTATAAAATACAGTTTAACGGCCAAAATCTTCCAAGTGGAATTTACTATTATAAATTGACATCCGATAAATACTCAGTAACAAAATCAATGATGTTGATAAAATAAAACTTCACATTAAAAGAGCTGTTATAACTATTTCAATGCCCCAAAGGGGCAATAGCAACAACATAGGGCAACGCCCTATGAATAAGAACGAATAACATACATTAGCCCTGAAGGGGCGAAAGCAAAAAACTATGCCACAATCATTGTCAAAAGTCTATGTACATATAATATTTAGCACCAAAAACCGACAAAACCTCATTGATGCTAATATTGAAATCTCATTATATGAATATTTGGGTGGTATTTGTAAAGGATTAGAATGTAACCCCATCAAGGTAGGAGGACATAAGAATCACGTTCATGTATTGTGTTTACTATCGCGTAAAGTTACTCAGATGAAATTGTTGGAGGAATTAAAAAAACAATCCTCAAAATGGATTAAAACAAAAGGACAGGTCTATTCCAATTTTTATTGGCAGAGAGGTTATGGAATTTTTTCAATTAATCCTACAGAAATTGATAAGGTCATAGATTATATACAATCACAACATGAACATCATAAGCATAAAAGTTTCCAGGAGGAGTTCAAAGCTTTTCTAAAGAAATATAACGTTGAATACGATGAACGATATGTTTGGGATTAGGCTTACGCCCTTTCAGGGCTTAAATTTTTGTTATACTAAGATTCACAGGGCGTTGTCCTGTGCTACTTCTTATGCCTTTTCAGGGCAAAATAGATTAAGGTAAAATCTGTTCATAACACAATGTATACTGTATTAAAACACAGCACACACTTACTGATATTCATTAAAAATTGACTTCTGTAATTAAATCGTTATATTTTAAAGAACTAAATAAATGTTAATCAAATAAATTAGTTTATGTTGCTGATATATGGAACATAAACTAAGGTTATGTTTTACAAGAGAGGTTATAAATGAAACAGAATTTAGAAATATACAATCAAGTAGATTGGTGGAACCCAAAGCATTCGCTTAAGCAAATGGTTCCTGTCAGATTTGATTATTTCACTAAACAAATTGGCAATCTTAAAGGTTTGAAAATTTTAGACCTTGGATGTGGTGGTGGTCTTCTATCTGAAGAGTTTGCCAAAAGAGGCACTGAAGTTATAGGAGTAGATATTTCAGAAAATTCTATAGCAATTGCTAAAACCCATGCTTTAGAAAATAATTTAACTATTGATTATAAAAGTGGAACTGCCGAGAATATTCCTGCAAATGACAATACATTTGATGTTGTTATATGTGCTGATTGTCTTGAACATGTTGATAATCTTGAAAAAGTAATCGGTGAAATTTCCAGAGTAATTAAGAATGATGGGATGTTTTGTTATGATACAATTAATAGAACTTTGTCATCAAAAATTACTGTATGCTGGATAGCAAATAGAATTTTAAGATGGCAAAATAAACATTTAGATGTTTCGGAAAAAAGTTATGCTGTCCATGACTGGAATAAATTCATCAAACCGGTAGAACTTTATCAATTGATGAATAAATATGATTTTAAAAATATAGAAGTAAAAGGAATTCAATTTGCTGGGATAAAAAATGGTAGTTTTAAAGCCAGAATTGGAGAAAATATAAAAATAGCATACATTGGTTATGCACGGAAAAAATAGTTTAGGTTGTTAAAATAATCCTATTTGATTGTTCTATTAGTACATCTAAACTAATGTTAGATGCTAAAAAAACTATATGAGAATAATTCCTGAATACGAACCAGTAGGAAAGCTATATCTCAGTTTTGTTCGAAAGTTTTTCCATACAAGGTTCAAATACGGCAATACAATCTGTAGAATCGCAGAAGTAATAGCTAATAAGGTTTCCGTTGAAGTATTTGTAAGCAAAGATGATGCTGAATACTTTATAGAGCTAATAGAACAGAGCAATATTGGGCAAGATGCAATTTCTATAAACTATGATTCTCCGAAAAGGGGCATAATCCAAGAATACTTCCCAATCTTTGCTGAAAAGGAACAAGGCATTGGACTTGGTCTTCTCTTCCGCAATGAAAAACTGGATAATCCAGATAGTCTTCGTTGTTTTTCAGCTCGAGTTCTCAATTCTATTGGACTTTCTGCTCTCATTATGAATAATAGCTTCGGAACTGCAGCTATTTCCGTCAATGAGGATCTCTGTTTGATTGCAGATGATATGGCAAGTGGTGATTCAGGATTGCAAAGACTGAATTTTCTCAGAAAGAATTTTCCTAATCAGACTTTCATACCTGTACCTACACTTGAAGGAGATACAACTAAAGACCTTGATATGTATTTATGGCCAATCAAACCTGGAAAATGGCTGGTATCCAAATACCCTGAAAACTCTATTCAAGAGCAATCCGTACAACCTGCAATATGCAAAATCATAAAACATGGTCATGAGGTAATCAGGATACCCGGATTAGATAAAATCAGGTACGATGATATTAACACTATGCCGAATTATGCCAACGGCATTTTAATCAATAATTACGCATTATATCCTTCTTACTGTCGACCGGAGGATGAAATAGTTGGCGAGATACTTGAAAAGAATGGATTTAATGCAATACCGATTGATTGCACTAATATAATTCTATCAAACAGCGGATTGCATTGTATAACCAAAACAGTACCTAAAGGAATCATGACAGATAACAAAAAAAGTATGAACCACAACAAACAATAAACACGTATCTTGTTTGCGTTTTATGCTCGACGTCAAGACGGCTAAATACATATTTTGCAAATTGCTATCTATAAGTTATATGTTAAATTTTAAAAAAAGTTGACAAACCCACAAAGATTCTACTATATTATTATAGAAGTATTAAAGAAATTATCTAATAGACAAATACTTATGAGGTACAATTTACCAAAATTAAGATTACTGCAAAAAATTACAATATTATTGCTTTGCAGTTCAATCGGATTTTCTGATGAATTGAAACCAGGAGCGATTGAACTTTCTATAACTAATGAAAATAAAGCAGAGATTACTTTCCAGTTAAGTAATGAAATAAGCAAACCTATTTCAATTAGAATAATGCGTAAATGGGAACGTGAAGGAACTCATCAAAAGATTATTGAGTTAGTAGATACATCAATAATTGTATTCCAGCCGAATAACAAAGAATATTCATTACCTCTCACATCAGGGAATTATGTGCTTGAATCTTGCGCAGAAGGTGAAGAAGTTGCCATAAAAGTTGACAAAAAAATCATTAATGTTGAACGGAATATGTATATCAAAGATGGTAAATCTTTTTACGCAAAGCCCGTTATCATAACCCTTGAAATAGGTTATATTCTTATTAAAGGTGAAATTCAAGGTAATACCTCAATCATCGAAACAGCTCAAGAATTATGGGTAAATAAACAAGAAAAATATCAGTCAGGAGAAAGTTATAAACTTAAAGTTAAAAATGGGAAAATAGAAGGTAAGCTCAAAGAAGAAGGTGATTATACCATTAAACTGCTTTTAGTTAAAGCTCCGGTACTTAGACAAGAAACTGCTACCGCACAAGTTGAATTCACACCTAAATCTTTCTCTGTGAAAAGGAATGCCTCAAATTATCTTAAAGTTAAAGTAAATCCTACTATTAAAAAAACAAAAGTATCTTCTAAGGTAGCAGAAACTTATTTAATAGAAAAACCAGGTAGCAAAACTTATTATAATTTAAACAAACTAATCCATAACCTATCTCCTACTATGACAGATGTGCTTTGCTTTTACGCTGTAGAAATCAATTCCGGTGAATGTTTATTAGAATGCGTAAAAGGAGGTACTGTTTATAGAAGAAAAATTTGTATTCCTCCTATTTCAAATGTAGATATTGAGCGGTTCAGTGAATGGTTTGATGAGAGTTGTAAGGTAAGTTATTCAATTGCAAAAACCGGTGGAGCTGGAAAATCAAATAAAATCCTTCATAAAACTTATGATATGCGATTAGCAGGGTCACCTGATTATAAAGATAATATTCCTGTGTTTGCAGATAACAAAAAATATACGCTTAGTTTTGAAGCAAAACGCAATCAAAATGATATTTACTCTCGGTTTTCTGTTGATAATGTAGGATTTACCGTGTTGAATTTAAGAGAGATAGCTATTTCAAAAAAGAGTGGCAAGAAAGTAAATACTCTTGATGAGTTATACGATAAGGTAATAACTCAGTTTGACGGGAAATCTACCAAGGGACCGGAAGGAACTATCATTTTGGAAAAAAGTTTTTATGTTAAATCCTTCAAGATTGACTTTAGAGCTGATTTGAAATTTTATTATGACGGTAAAAACTGGACTGAATTAAACTTAGAACATAATAGTATTTCTTATAAAGTTTATCAAACCGGAGTAGAAAAAGGTAATCTGTTAGATTTTTTCAAGTAATTTTTTCCTTCTAACAATTTTCCATAGCAATACAAAAAAGCAAAAACCCCGGAGAAATAATTCATAAAACTGCTTCTCCGGGGAAATTTGTTTATTTTACTTTATTCTTTAAATCACTTCCAGGGCGCCATTTCGGATAGTTCTTCTTTGGTATGTTTATCGTGTCACCTGTTCTTGGATTTCTTGCTTTTCTTGCTTTTCTTGTGAGTGTGTAGAAAGTACCAAAACCCACCAATGTTACTTTTTTCTTCTTAGCAAGAGCATTTGCAACTCCACTCAATGTAGCGTTTAAGCATAACTGGGCGGTTTTCTTAGTAACGTTTGCTTCTTTTGCTATAGAATTAATTAAGTCCGATTTATTCATTTTACATCACCCCCTTATACAAAAAATGATGCCTATTATACATTTTGTCAAGTTTTTTTAGAGATTTTATTAAAAAAAATTCATATAGGAAACTAATTACAACTACATAACATTGCGTAGATGCTTTTAAATTCACGAAGTAGAGGCATACCTTCATAGTTTTATAATTATAAATTATTTTATATAATATTGATGCAAACCTTTATTATTAAGCTATCTATTCTATAAAATCAGAATTTTCTTCTTGCAATTTTATTAAACATCAATAAATTTTAGACTAAAAGGAGAAATTATGAAAATTTTGGGAATAGATATTGGCGGAACTTATATAAAGGCAGGAATGGTAGTAAATCCTCCGAAAGTTGAGAATTTTAAATCAATAGCTACTCAACCTGAAAATCTCGTTAAACAAATTATTGAGATTGTTGAGGAATTTAAGCCCGAGGTGCTTGGAATAGGAGTTCCCGGACTTGTAACAAATGGAGTTTTGTATTCTTCGCCGAATCTTCCTGAAACAAATAATATAAAATTGGAGGAAATACTCAAATCTAAACTCAAAATTCCTGTTACTGTGGCTAACGATGCAGGAATGATAGCACTCGGTGAATGGAAATACGGAGCGGGAAAAGGAACACATAATTTATTATTGCTTACTCTGGGAACAGGAATTGGCGGAGGACTAATTCTTAATGATAAATTATATACGGGAGCAGGATTTGCAGGAGAAGTTGGTCATATTATTATAGACCCAAATGGTACTCCCTGTGGATGTGGAGGGTACGGATGCCTTGAAAGTTTTGTAGGAAACAAAGCAATAGAGCAACGAGCAACTCAAGGAATCAAAATTGGAATAAAAACCTCGCTTGCTAAATATGAAAAAATAACACCAAAAATTATTTCGGAAGAAGCTCAAAAAGGAGATGCATTTGCTCACTCAATAATTGAAACAATCGGATATTATTTGGGTATAGGGATTTCAGGGCTTTGTGCAGTATTAGATCCGGAAATCGTTGTGCTTGGAGGAGGAGTATCCAAAACAGGTGAGGTATTGTTTGAAAAAATAAAAGAAGAAGTAAACCACAGACTTTACTTAAGAAAAAATTTACCTATTGTACCAACCGAACTTGGAGATTATGCCGGCGTATTAGGAAATGCTTTTTACGCAACAACTAAAACAAAATAACCTTACTTCGTTAATATGCCTATACTTATCTTATTTATTACAGTAATATATTTTTCTTGACAGAGGAAGAGTAAAGTATATATTTTCTATGAAATTTTCTTATATAACTTTGTTTAGTTAAAATTAAGGAGGTGTAAAGATGTACGGTAAGTTAAAAGAGACTCTGCAAAAGGAGTTGCAAAAGATAAAAAATGATGGGCTTTACAAAGAAGAATGGGAGATTATCTCTCATCAGGGTGCAGATATAAAAGTAAAAAACGGAGAAGTTATAAATTTCTGTGCCAATAATTATCTCGGACTTGCAGGAGACCCAAAGATTGCTCAGTTTGCAAAAGAAGGAACTGAAAAATATGGATATGGGATGTCCAGTGTGAGATTTATTTGCGGAACTCAAGATATACATCGTGAACTTGAACACAAAGTTGCAGATTTTTTACACACAGATGATTCAATTCTTTATTCCAGTTGTTTTGATGCAAATGGTGGATTATTCCATGTATTACTTGATGGTGATGACGCTATAATATCCGATGCTTTAAATCACGCAAGTATTATTGATGGAATCAGATTATGCAAAGCAAACAGATTTGTATTCAAGCATGCGGATATGGAAAATTTAGAAAAAATATTAAAAGATACACAGAAATATGCTTTAAGATTGATAGCAACAGATGGTATCTTCTCAATGGATGGTGATATTGCAAAGCTTGACGAAATATGTGCACTCGCAGAAAAATATGATGCACTTGTGATGATTGACGATGCTCATTCTACCGGATTCTTCGGCAAAACAGGTAGAGGAACCCCTGAATATAGAGGAGTAGAAGGCAAAATTGATATAATAACAAGTACATTTGGAAAAGCACTTGGCGGTGCATCAGGTGGATTTACAACCGGAAGAAAAGAAATAATTGATATACTACGTCAGAGATCAAGACCATATCTTTTCTCAAATACCCTTGCTCCACCAATTACATACACAGCACTAAAAGTATTAGATATGCTTGAAAAAACAACCCAACTCAGAGATAAACTTGAGTGGAATACAAAATATTTCCGTAAAGGGTTGAACAATCGTGGATTTAAAATTAAAGATGGAACTCACCCCATAATTCCTATTATGCTTGGTGAAGAAAAACTCGCTCATGATATGGCAAGAGATATGCTTACGGAAGGGATTTATGTAGTTGGTTTTTCATATCCAGTGGTTCCAATGGGACAGGCAAGGATACGAGTTCAAATGTCAGCAGCTCACGATCAAAGTCATCTTGATAGTGCACTTAATGCCTTTGAAAAAGTGGGTAAGAAATACAAAGTAATTTAGAGCCATAAATTACATAGAAGAAAGGCAAGAAGTATTTATCTGAACAGTAACAATAAGATAGTACAAAAAGCAAAGCTCAGGTATAGTATTTGAGATTAAATTTATCTCGTAAGTAAAGTAGCAATAAATGGAGCACGAATATTGGATGAGGGAAGCTCTTAAAGAGGCAGAAGTAGCGAAAGAAGAAAAGGAAATTCCTGTTGGAGCTGTTGTTGTTCTTGATAATAGAATAATAGGACGTGGATATAATCGAGTTGAAGCACTTATGGATCCGACTGCTCATGCGGAAATAATTGCTATAACAAGCGCATCACAAAGTGTAAGTAACTGGAGATTAGATGGTGCGAGTATTTATGTAACTTTGGAGCCCTGTCCTATGTGTGCAGGTGCGATATTGCTTTCAAGAATCAATCAATGTGTTTTTGGAACGCAAGATACGAGACTTGGAGCTTTAGGAAGTGTTTATCAAATTAGAGACAAAAAGCTTGAAGTTATATCGGGAATTCTTAAGAGTGAATGTAAGGAACTAATTGATAGTTTTTTTAGAACCTTAAGAAGAAAATTATAACGATATAATACGAAAATGCTAAAAAAGTTAACTACATTGATAATTATTACCATTATTATGGGATGTAGTACGCCAAAAAATTTAAATAAAAAAACTATCAATCAGATATCTGCGGATTTGGCAAATCAGGAATGCGAAAAGATTTATGGAGAACAACCATTTTTACCCGAATCCTATAAAGCAACTTTTTCTAACGGAAGATGGCAATGGGGATACATAGATCCTTTGGGAGTTAATGGTTATTCAGCAAAAGTATCCTTTAAGAAAAATGGAACTGACAAAAAGGTTCAAGTTTTTTTAAGTATAGACGTAGTTCCATCAAAACAACGACAGAAATGATAAATTTGTGAGGTGGGAACATACAAAACCAGATGATAAGCAAGTTATTTTTGGTCTTGAGAAAGTTTCAGAATTTGAAGAAAAATAAATCTCGGTGAAGAATAAGTAATACAAAAAATAATGGAAAGAGAAAAAAATAAAGTGAACGATTGGATTGAAAATAGATGGAGAGATCAGCTTGAGAATTTCCAAAAAGTTGGATTAAAGGGCTGGGTTAAAGATATTGTTTTTGTTTTGGTAGCTGTCTTTTTAATCCGAGCTTTTGTAATTAAGGCTTATCGTATCCCAACCGGTTCAATGGAGCAAACTTTACTTGTTGGGGATCACTTATTTGCCTGCACATTTTTGTATGGACTTCATATTCCGTTCACTAATAAGAAAATCTTCGAAATACGTAAACCAAAACGTGGAGATATAATAGTATTTAGATTTCCCTACGAGCGAAAAGATTTTGTAAAACGATGTATAGCTATAGAAGGGGATATTGTTGAAATAAGAAATAAACAAACTTATGTAAACAATAGATTGTTATACGAACCGTATGTATGTAATGGAGATCCCGGTATTTATGAAAAGTTAATAATTCCTGGAAATTCTTATCAGAAAGCATGGGAACGCGGGGAATTTAGAAATGTAGGCGGAATGGCAAGAGATAATTTTGGTCCGATAAAAGTACCACCAAATCATTTATTTATGATGGGAGATAATCGAGATTATTCATTTGATTCCAGGTTCTGGGGACCTCTTGAAAAAAAATGGATAAGGGCAAAAGTTCTTATAGTGCATTTCTCTTGGAATCCGAAACCTCCATTATATAAAATGTTGCATAAAATCTGGAAAAAAGTAAGATGGAAGAGAATTGGAATTATAGTTCATTAAGAATGGATACCAAAAAATATAAATTGAAAAAAATAATAAAAATATGTTCTATATGCCCTTTATGGGTAAGTGTTCTTATTGGAACACAATCTCCTGAACTTAATATTCCAAAAGTAGTAATCTACGGAGAAAGAAAAATTGAAATAGAAGTTCTTAAAAGAGAACTTACCTCCGATACTATTCCCACAAATGAACTTCCAAAACTTAACCCTCCCAAACTTAAATTTGACAAATCTTCTCATCTCTATAGTTATAAACCTCGCAACTCTCTATTTAACTTAAAAGGATGTGCCGGAGGCTCTGGCACGATTAAAGGATTCTACGGTAGAGAACACTTTTTTACGAGTCTTTCATATTCTAATGATGTGAAAGGAATAAAAAATGGGTTTGGGACGAATGTTGGAGGAAACTTTAAAAATATATCTCTGGAAATGGGTTATGGAATTAAGGATTATCATAATAGAAAAGAGTACAAAGTATTCGAAACAACCGCAGGATATATATTTAAATCTTTTTCTTTAAATGCTAATGGAATTTTTAGCGATTTAGAAGAAAAAAGAGAAACAGGATTATCTGTTTACAGTAATTATTTTACCCAATTAAAACAATTTAATACAGAAATAGATTTATGTATAGCTCATAATAATCTATTAGATTCTTTGGTTCTCTCCATAGAAGGAAAGATTGCCGGTAATTTTGAGGATTGGTTTGTAGAACCCGGAATTAAATTTTTCTCTCAATCACCTTGGATTCTACCGGTTTTAAGAATAGAAAAACATAAAGTAATGTGGCTGGAATATTCTCCTTACTTCTCGTTAACAACAAGAGATAAAGCATTGAATTATAATCGTTTTACAGGAGACAAGGCATACATAAATAAAAGTAAACGAGCAAGAATAGGAGGAAAGTTTAAAAATATTAAATTAAATTTTGACTGGATTCAGAATTATTCTTACTTTGTAAAATCTGATGAATTATACCACCAAAGTGATACTACACTTTTTGCAATTAACGGAATAATTGGGCAAAAGTTTGGAGCTATTCGATTAAAATACAATGTAAGTGGAAGTCCGGAATATATTCCTCCATTCCTTTTGGGGTTAGACTTTAACTGGATGGATTATAATTTAAAACTTGACTATGGAGGTCATAGTGATTACACTTGTCTGGATTGTGAAATTAGTTGGATGTTTCATAAAAATCTAACTTTATTTGTAGACATTAGAAATTTATTTGATGAAGATGACCAAATGTTTGATATATATTATGAATCAAGACGCAAAATTTTACTTGGATTAGATTTAAAACTGTAAGGAGGAAATTATGACTTTTCTGGAAATTTTATTAAAAGGTGGTTGGTTAATGCTTCCGATTCTTATTTGTTCGGTATTTGCTATTATAATTGTTATTGAAAGATTGCTTGTTTTGTCTCATGCTAAGTTACCTTCCGATTTTACAGAAAAATGTAAAGCCTATTTAAACAAAGGTGACCGTCAAGGTGCAATTGATTTCTGTGGACTTTATGATTCACCTATTGCAAGAGTTATAAAAGAAGGACTTATGAATGATGAAAAGGCAATGGAGATAAAAGCAAATGTTGAAGTTATAAAGCTTGAAGCTCATATTAATGCACTTGCGACTATAGTTGGAATTGCACCATTACTTGGATTTCTTGGTACAGTTACAGGAATGATGCAAGCATTTATGCGAGTTCAACAACTCGGAGGAAACGTAAATGCATCCGTTCTTGCAGGAGGAATATGGGAAGCATTGGTTACAACTTCAGCCGGGCTTGCAGTTGGAATAATTGCGTACATATTTTATAATTATATAGTGGGACGTATAAAAGGAGTTGTACAAGCTATTGAGAACAAATCATCTGAGGTTTGTAAATGGAAATAAAAGCAACTCATAAACCATTAAGTTCGATATCTCCTATATCTATAGCAGATGTAGTTTTACTACTTCTTATTTTCTTTTTACTGACTTCAACTTATGTTATGGAGCCGGGCATAAGAGTAAAACTTCCATCATCTACTTCAGATGAGGTTGTATCAAAAAAAGAAATTGTAGTAACAATTACAAAAGATGGAGAACTATTTTTAGGAGGAGAGAGAATTGGACTTCTTGAACTTGCGGGTGGATTAGAAGCGGATTTATCAGAATCTATTGATAAATTAATAATTATCCGAGCTGAAAAAGAAGTAGAAGTTGACCGTCTTGTAAGAGTAATGGATATAGCAAGAAGTGTAGGTGGAGAAAAGTTCTTTATTGCCACAAGAAAAGTAATATGAGAAATATATTCGAAAATTTTTTAAACTTGACAAGCAAAGACTTCATAGTATAGTTTTGACATTAAAATAAGGAAAAAGCCTATAGATTCTTTAAATGTATGTAGTAGTTTTAATTTTATAAGTTTTGTAGAAATGTACATTATAAAGAACAATAGGTTTTTTATTATATGTGCTATAATTTGATATTGAGGGACAACTAAAATGAAAAAATATTTACTTATATTAATTGTTTTATTTTTATTTCCACGAGTTAAAGTTGAAGCAAGTGAGGCAGGAGCAATTTTCCTTATAATCTATCCTGGAGCAAGACCAAATGGAATGGGAGCTACATTTACTTCTGTTGCTGACGATGCATTAGCTACTTATTACAACGATGCAGGGTTAGGATTCCAAGAAAATACTAGTATATCTCTTATGCATGCGAATTGGTTACCAGGTTTGTACGAAGATATGTATTATGAGTTTCTTTCGTATGCTCACCCAATCAGTAGTGGAGTAGTTGGAGGACATATTATCTATTTAACTACAGGAGAAACAGTTGGAGTAGATGAAAAAGGCACGAAAATAGGAGAATGGACAACATGGGATGCTTCGGTAAAGATTTCTTACGGAACTAAAATAAGTAAATCTCTGGCTCTTGGAGTAGGAGCGAAATGGATTTACAGCTTCCTTGCTCCGTATGATATAATTCGAAAAATATTAGGAGACAGCTATAGATTTGGAGGTAAAGGTAATTCGTGGGCTTTTGATGTATCAAGTCTTTATATACCTAATGAACTGATTCAACTTGGTCTATCTCTTCAAAATATAGGACCAGATATAAGTTATTTGGAATCAGGAATATCAGATCCGCTTCCATGGACATTGAGATTTGGAGTTACTTGGCATGTATTTTCCAGCGAAACAAATAAGCTTACCATTTCAGGAGAACTGACAAAAATCGTAGTTGGAATTAAAGATGATTTAAAAGAAAAAGAATTTAATTATATTTACCATGATACTTGGAAAGGACTCGGAGTAGAATATGTTATGGCAAAAATGTTTTCTGTTAGAGGAGGATATTTTTGGGATGTAGTTGGTTCTCGTGTAGGTCCAACATTCGGTGGAGGAATAAACTTAAAAGGACTCCGATTTGATATAGGAATTGATGCTCCACTTTATGATTTCGAGACAGAAAACTATCGTTTTTCTTTGAGTTACTCTTTTTGAGTATATTTGAATGCATGGGTTTCTTCTTGTTAACAAACCTTATTCTTGGACCTCATTTGATGTAGTAAAGCACATAAAAAAAGTTTTAAAAAGCAATTCGCAAAATCCCCTCTCAAAGTCCTGCAAAATAAGTAAAGTCGGTCACACAGGCACTCTTGATCCTATTGCCAGAGGACTTCTAATTATATGTATCGGTAAATACACCAAACTTTCTTCTTCTATGATGAGCAAAGAAAAAGAGTATCTTGCTACTATTCGCTTTGGCGAGGCAAGAGATACAGATGATACAACAGGTACAATTATTTCAAAGAGAACAATTCCTGAATTATCAGAAACAACGATAAAAGAAGCACTTCAAGATTTTATGGGAGAGATACTACAAATTCCTCCAATGTATTCTGCTCTAAAATTAAAAGGAGTTCCTTTGTATAAATTAGCAAGAAAAGGAAAAGTAATAGATAGGAAACCAAGAAAAGTACAAATATTTGAAATAGAGCTTCAGGATTATACTCCTCCATTATTAAAAATTAGAGTTGTATGTGGCAAAGGAACTTATATACGTGCTATTGCAAGAGATTTAGGAGAAAAACTTGGATGTGGAGGATGTATGGAAGCACTTACACGTACCAGAATAGGAGAATTTAAACTTTCTCAAGCAATTGATCCCAAATCAATATCTTCCTCTCAAGATATAGAGAACTTACTTATATCAGATACAACGATTGAATACGCAATATAGAAAATAATGAAAGTATTTGAGAATATAGAAGAATTGAAAAGCTTGAAGGTGAGTTCCGTATCTATCGGCAACTTTGATGGATTACATCTTGGACATCAGGCTATTATCAAAAAGCTCAAAAACTCGACACCAAATCTTGTTATAACTTTTGAACCTCATCCAAGAGAAATAATTCCTTCTAAAAACAGCACAGAAAAAACATTTAGTTCTGCTCACAGACTTACAACTAAAGAAGAAAAAATTATACTATTTGAAGAACTTGGTATAGATAATTTACTAATCTTGAAATTCGACCAAAAGCTTCTTCAAATGTCTGCATCTGAGTTTGTTAAATGGTTACTGGTAGAACACATAAAACCTAATGAAGTTGTGATTGGATACAATCATCATTTTGGTCAGGGAGCATCAGGCGGTTTTGAATTGCTTGTTCATATGGGGGTCCAATTTGGATTTTCTGTTACGAGAGTACTTCCTATGTTCCTTAATGGCTTTCCTGTATCCAGTACGTGGACAAGAAATGCCCTTGCTAAAGGAGATGCAACCCTTACATCAAAATTACTTGGCAGACAATACTCAATCTTATCTTATGTTATTTCAGGGGAAAAACGTGGAACAACTCTTGGTTATCCTACTGCGAACTTGGAAGTTCCAAAACAAAAACTAATTCCTAAAAATGGAGTATATGCAGTACGAGCAACTATTTTTTCACCTGCAAGTCAGTTTGCGATAAACAACAATTACCAGAATTTATCCGGAATGATGAGTATCGGGAATAAACCTACATTCCCTGAATCTAAATTTGGAATAGAAGTTCATATATTTGATTTTAATAAAAATTTACTTGAGCAATTAATTAAGGTTGAGTTTGTAAAATATTTACGACCTAACCGTCCTTTTGAAAATCAGGAAGCTCTAAAAACACAACTCAAGATAGATGAAAGCATCGCAAGGAAAATCCTGATCTAATCTCAAAAACCATTTAATTATATTGTCATCTCAATAATCAGAATTTCTACTCTTTTAAAAAAAATCAACAGGAAATATCATATTTCACAAGATAGAAATTGTTGGTGCTCTGTAGAGACATTCAATTGAACGCTCTTAGTTATTCGCAATACAGATTACATTACTATAGGGGCGATACATCACGCCCTACCCATTAAACATTATAATAGTTATCTTGATGTTTGATAATTTAGACTGATTTATAATATTCTTTGTGGAGTTTATCCTGAACTCTTTGAGATTCTTCACAGAGTTTACCCTGAACAGTATATTTAAGATTCTTCGCTTCGCTCAGAATGACAGAGGAAGGGCTGAATGACAGAGGGGGAAAGTGAAATGATAAATTGCTCAGAATGACAGATGAAGAGAATAACATGCCTACAGGGATTCCCATTAGAGACAACAAAAAAATAAACAAGTCTATAAAATTATTCCTAAACCCTTTCATTTGACCACAGAGTCAGAAAAATTTAAATATAAACTATTCACTTTATTCAAGAGTATTAAGAAGATTATCTTGACATCTTTTGATAAGGTGTATAATTTTTAAACAGAATATGAGAGAATATAAAAATTTACAGAAACTCCTAATTATACTTTTTTTCATTTTATCTGTAGTACCTCTTTTTTTAGTAACTTATCTCTCCTATGAAAGATCTCGGAATTCTTTATACAAAAGCATTACAGAAAACTTAACTCAAATTACAAGAGATAAAGCTTCTGCTATTAATAATTGGATATTTGAAAGAGTCTCCAATGCAAAGGTAATTTCTAAGTCTCCATGGATAATAGAGATATTAAAACATCCACAAACCACATATAAAAGCTCAGAATTAGTTAGTTATTTAAAATTAGCAAAAGAGAGTTACGGTTGTTATGATGAGATATTTATACTTGATGTCAACGGGAATTTTGTTATTGGCTCAGACAAAAAGGAAGAAAATAAAGCAAATAAAGATTATTTTATAAGTGCTGTAATCGGAAATCCAATAGTTACTGATATAAGAATGTCCGAATCTACTGGCAAGCCCACTATGTTTGTATCTTATCCTATTGAAGATAAGAATGGTAAAATAATCGGGGTTCTAATTGAGAGAATCAAATTAGATTTGATAAGCAAGATAATGGAAGAAATTAAAGTAGGCAAAACAGGTGAGAGTTATTTGTTAAATAAGGAAGGATATTTTCTCACTGAATCAAAATTTGCTCCTAAATGCATATTAAAAGAAAAAGTCTCTACTAAAGGTTATGAAAACTGTATCAAGAACCATCAAGGAGTAGGAGAGTATATTGATTATAGGAGCAAACCTGTTTTAGGAAGTTATCTCTGGATACCGGAAAGAGAATGGTGCTTAATAGTCGAACAAGATGTAGAAGAAGCTTTTCTTCAAATATCAAGATTGAGAAATACTACTATAGCAATATGCTTAACTGTTGTATTACTTGCCGTATGTGTTTCTCTTCTAATTTCCACCAGAATTGTAAATATTTTAAAGAGAAAAGATGCTAAATTGGATATTCAGATGAAAGAACTTTTAAAGGTAGAAAAATTATCAGCTGCCGGCAAACTGGCTGCCGGTATTGCACACGAAATTGGCAATCCGTTAGCAGGGATAATAAATTGCGTTAAACTAATTCAAACAGACCAAAATAAAGAAGGCGAAAAAGTTGATAAGTATCTGAACTCAATTTCGAGAGAAGCAATGAGGTGCAACAAAACCATTAGAAATTTCTTAAATTTCACTCGGGAATCTGAATTAAAAATTGGCAAGGTTGCTATTAACCAGATTATAGAAGATACACTTCTACTCATTACACCTCAGGCATCTGCACAGAATGTAATCATAGATACAAAATTAGATATTATTCCGGAGATATTAGCTGATGGAATTCAACTTAAGCAAGCATTTACCAATATAATATTAAATTCCTTGAGTGCTATGTCGGGTGGAGGTAAATTACACATTCAAACATTAGAGAAAAATGAGTATGTCGAAATAATATTTTCTGATACAGGAACCGGTATCAAAGAAGAGTATCGTAATAAGATTTTTGAGCCATTTTTTACAACAATGCGAGAAGGAACAGGACTCGGGCTGTCAATCGTTTACAATACAGTAGATAAACATAATGGAAATATTGAAGTAGAAAGCGAAACTAATAAGGGAACAAAATTTACAATAAGATTGCCTAATAAAACAGGAGAAATATAATGCGTATTTTAATTATTGATGACGAAGCTATAATAAGAGAAACTCTTTCTGATTGGTTAGAGAGAGAAGGATATATTATAGAAACAGCAACTACAGGAGAAGAAGGAATCAAAAAAGAAATAAAGAATAAATTTGATATGGCAATAGTTGATCTTAGACTTCCGGGAATGGACGGAATAGAGATTATCCACAAACTAAAAGAGATGTCTCCTAATATATCTGTAATAATGATAACCGCTTACGCAACAATTGAAACCGCTGTTAGTGCAATGAAAGAAGGAGCATCTGATTACTTAACAAAACCCTTTAACCTAGAAGAAATTAGTTTGGTTGTAAAAAGAATAGCAGAACATCAAAGATTAATCGCAGAAAATGTTCTCTTAAGGAAACAACTGCAAGAACGATATAGTTTTAAAAATATTGTAGGCAAAAGTCCAAAAATGCGAAAAATATTTGAACTGATTGAAAGCATTGCTGATAGCGATTCCACAGTATTAATTCAGGGAGGAAGTGGAACTGGAAAAGAAGTTATAGCTCGAGCTATTCATCAGAGAAGCCTGAGAGTAAATAATCCATTTGTAACAGTAAATTGTGCAGCAATACCTGACAATCTTCTTGAAAGCGAATTGTTTGGTTACAATAAGGGAGCTTTTACCGGTGCTTTACAAGATAAAAAAGGAAGATTTGAACTTGCAAATAAAGGTACACTATTCTTGGATGAAATAACTGATATGAGCCCTGCAGCACAAATTGATTTACTTCGGGTATTACAGGAAAGAGAATTTAGAAGAGTAGGCGGTTCAAAATTAATTCCGCTTGATGTTCGGATTATAGCCGCAAGCAATAAAAATATAGAGAAAGAAGTAGCAAACAATAATTTTAGAGAGGATTTATATTACAGATTAGATGTTATCTCCATTTACTTACCACCACTTAAAGAAAGAAAAGAAGATATACCATTTTTGATAACTCATTTTCTGAAAAAATATAGTAAAAAAACCAAAAGAGAAATAAAAGGTGTATCAAAAGAAGCACTTGTCTTACTAATAAGATATGACTGGCCCGGTAATGTTCGAGAATTGGAAAATATGGTAGAACGAGCTATAGTACTTGGTAAAGAGGAATTCATAATACCAAATGATTTGCCCGAAAGGATAAAAAAGACTTCGAGTAAACAGGAGCACGTGCTCCCATCTACCCGGTACTCTCTTGGTAAATCACTTGAAGAAATAGAGAAGGAACATATAACCAGTATTTTACAAGAAACAAACTGGAATTTTTCCCAAACAGCAAAGATACTCAAAATAACTCGTACAACACTCTATAATAAAATCAAAAAATACAGGATTAAAAGATTAAAAAATTAGAAGACAAATAAGCCACACAAAACACAGGGGAAAAACAGAGATTTGCGAATTACAGATTACATTATTGTAGGGGCACGATGCATTGTGCCCCTGCCCATTAACATTATAATAGTTATCTTATTGTTTAATTTTTATACATCTTCGTTAAATCCTTTGTAGTTAAAGCATTCCATAATTATTGTTTAATTTTTATACGATTTACTAATCAGGAAAACAAGTGTACTTATTCCATTTTTTCCTTGTGGGTTCCCATTATTAAGACTTTTTTTGTTCTTTGTCACAATGTTTGCTTATAAAATATATGAAAATGAAAAAGCAAAAAGCACCTTCGAAATGTCCGTTCTTTGAAGAGATGAGTTTTAGATATTGTAAGGCAATGGCAAAAAGAATAATGATTCCTTCAAGAACAGAAAAAGAAAAATTTTGTGATTGTGAAAAATATCATGAATGTCTAATTTATAAAGAATGGAAGAAAAATAGGAGGAAAAATGGCTATATATTTGAAAAAAGAAACAAAAAATAAAGGTAAAATTAAATGCTCAAGTTGTGATAACGAAATGATGAAGGGAGAAAAAAATTCACATGAAATTGGTAAAAATAAAGAAAGATACTATTTTTGTCCTTATTGTTTTACCTATTCTATTGTATCTGAAATAAAAGAGGAGGAATAATGTCACCGGAAGAATTAAATCCTTTCAAAATAGCTCAGAAGCAATTCGATGAGGTTGCAACCCAACTTAATTTGTCAAAAGATATTTGCGGTATTATCAGAGAACCATTAAGAGAACTTCATTTCAATATTCCGGTAAGAATGGATGATAAATCTATCAAGGTTTTTCAGGGATTTAGAGTTCAACATAATGATGCAAGAGGACCAACCAAAGGAGGTATTCGTTTCGCACTTAATGAAACAATTGATACCGTTAAAGCCCTTGCTATGTGGATGACCTGGAAATGTGCTGTTGCCGATATTCCTTTAGGAGGAGGCAAAGGCGGTGTAGTAGTTGACCCTGCAACCCTATCTGACAATGAGAAGGAAAAACTTTGTCGAGGATGGATTCAACAAACATACAAAAATATTGGACCACTCGTAGATGTTCCTGCTCCAGATATTGGGACAACTCCTCAAATGATGGGCTGGATGATGGATGAATATACAAAATTGAAAGGGGAATTCTATCCGGGTGCAGTTACCGGTAAACCTGTTGATAGTGGTGGCTCATTGGGCAGAACAGCAGCAACTGGATTTGGAGTTATTGTTACTGTACGCGAAGCACTTGAATATCTTGACCTTGATGTTAAAAAATGTTGTGCCTCAATTATGGGATTTGGAAATGTTTCCCAGTACGCAGCTACCAACTTTGTAAAACTTGGTGGTAAGGTTATTGCCGTATCTTATTGGAATAGAAATGATAAAAAATCTTACACCATAAGCAAAGCTTGTGGAATTGACCCTTATTTCTTACAATCAATTACCGACCAGTACGGTGCAATAGATAACAAAAAAGCAGAAGCAAATGGCTATAGCATTGAAGATGGTAATGCCTGGTTATCAAAAGAAGTAGATGTTCTTATTCCTTCGGCAATAGAAGGAGTAATCAACAGAGATACAGTAAAAAATATTAGTCCAAAGGTACGAATTATTGCTGAAGCTGCAAATGGACCAACAACACCAGAAGCTGATATAATCCTTAAGGACAATCCCAATGTTTTTGTTATTCCTGATTTTTTATGTAATGCCGGTGGAGTAATTTGCTCATATTTTGAAGGAGTACAAAATAATATGAACTTCTATTGGAGTGAAGAAGAAGTTAATCAGAAATTAGATCAAAAGATGGTAAACGCATTCCATCGTGTATTCAAAATGGCTAAAGAAAGAAAGGTTTATACGAGAAATGCCGCCTATATGGTTGCAATAAAGAGTGTTGCAAAAGCAATGAAATTAAGAGGTTGGATCTAACTTCTTATAAACTTTATATGCCGAAATCCATATTTGTTGAAAACTTAAGTAAAGAAAATTCAAAAAAATTAACTTATCTTGTCAATGCCCCTGATAAAGAATTAGGCAAAAGAGCAAAGATAATACTCTTGTCCAGTCAAGGATATACAATCTCCGAAATAAGCAAAAATGTAAGTATCCATTATCAAAATGTGAGGAAATGGATATATCGATTTTCAGAAATCGGAGTGAATGGTCTTTATCACGGCAATAAAGGCAAAAAAAACAAACTCAAATATGGAAAAGAAACAAAAAAAAGAATAGCAAAAATAGCAAGATTAAAACCAAATAGCATTGGCTTACCGTTTACCAAATGGACATTAGATAAATTAAAGGAATATCTTGTTCAAAAGAAAATAGTAGAGCCGAAAATTGCAATAGAAACAATAAGAAATATACTTATGATTAACAAAATAGACTGGAGAAAAAAAAGAGAAGAATCTATCAACTTACCTACGAACAAAGTCCTAATTCATCTCGGCAACAAAAGTAAGATCGTAATAGGAAAAAACAAAGAATCCATTTTTGATAGAGAAGAAAGCTCTATTATGAACCAAGAGATAACTATAAAGAAACCTACCACATTATTCGCCAGCTACGACCCCCTCACAAACAAATTAATCGTAAGACTTCACAAAAAAATATAAATCAAAACCTTTTTCTACCCATCAATATAACCATTCTACACTCATTTTAGTAAATTTATTTAGAGATTTTTGAAATTTTTTCTTGACAAGAATACTAAAATGTATATTCTCGTATCATTATACGATAATGGAATTTAATTTAAACAAAGTTGATTCTGTAATTGATAAGCATCCGGCTAAAAGGGATGCGTTAATTTCTATACTCCAAGATATACAATCAGAATACAATTGGCTACCTCGAGAAGCAATTATTGAAGTTAGTAAAAAGTTAAATATTCCTCTAATTGATGTTTATGGAGTAGCTACATTTTTTAGTCAATTCAGTCTCAAGCCAAGAGGAAAACATATTATTACAGTCTGTCTTGGAACTGCTTGTCATGTAAGAGGTGGTCCAAGGATTTTAGATGAATTTTCAAGACGACTTAATATAAAAGCAGGTGAAACAACCGAGGATATGCAATTCACATTAGAAACCGTGAACTGTCTTGGGTGTTGTGCAATAGGACCGGTGGTAGTTATAGATGGTGAATATTACGGTGGAATGACTTCAAGAAAAATTGATTCTTTATTAGCAAAGCATACGAAAGTAGATAGTAACCAGTAAATAAAAGGATTAAAACTTAAATGAATAAGATAAAAAATATTGATGAACTGGGAAAGATAAAAACTGAGATTATTAAAAACCTTTCTCCAGAGACCCCTTGTATAATAATATCTTGTGGAACTTGTGGACAAGCAAGAGGTGCGTTAAAGATTGTAGAAGCATTCAGGGATGCAATCAAGAAATTAGAAACAATTCAGGAATTACCTATACAATTACGAATAACCGGATGTCATGGATTCTGTGAAGTTGAGCCAAACATAATTATTGAACCGGAAGGAATATTTTATGTAAAACTAAAACCGGAAGATGCAGAAATTATTATAAAAGAAACTATTATTAATAAAAAAATAATTGATAGATTGCTTTATGTTGACCCGGTAACAGGTAAAAAAATTGCTTACAAAAAAGATATACCTTTTTATAAGTATCAAAATCAACTAATTTCCGGTAATAATTCTCTTATTGACCCCACAAAAATTGATGATTATATTGCTATAGATGGCTACAAAGGACTTGCAAAAGTTTTAACTGATATGAGTCCTGAAGATGTAATTTCGGAAGGCAAAAAATCAGGTCTTCGTGGTAGAGGAGGGGCTGGCTTCCCAACAGGACTAAAGTGGGAAATATGCAGAGCATCAAAAGGCGAAACAAAATATGTAATTTGTAATGCTGACGAAGGAGACCCTGGTGCTTATATGGATAGAAGCTTACTTGAAGGAAATCCACATTCAATTATAGAAGGAATAATAATAGGAGCTTACGCCATAGGTGCAAAAGAGGGAATTGTTTATGCAAGAAACGAATATCCTCTGGCAGTAAAAAATGTTGGTATTGCAATTGAGAAAGCAAGAGAATATGGATTTTTGGGAAAAAATATATTTGGAACTGACTTTAGCTTTGACATAAAGATAGTAAAAGGAGCAGGAGCATTTGTTTGTGGAGAAGAAACAGCTCTTATTGCCTCAATTGAAGGAAAAAGAGGAGAACCACAACAGAGACCTCCATTTCCGGCACAAAAGGGATTATGGGGCAAGCCGACAAATATAAATAATGTAGAAACTTGGGCTAATGTACCTGTTATAATAAATAAAGGAGCAGATTTGTATTCTAAAATTGGAATTGGCCGAAGCAAAGGGACAAAAATATTCTCTCTGGTTGGAAAAATAAATAATACAGGATTAGTTGAAGTACCAATGGGCATACCTCTCCGAGAAATTGTGTATGATATAGGAGGAGGAATCCCCAAGGGCAAAAAATTCAAAGCAGTTCAAACAGGTGGACCTTCCGGCGGATGTATTCCGGCAGAGTTACTTGATTTACCTGTAGATTACGACAAGCTCACAGAAGTAGGTTCTATTATGGGCTCCGGTGGAATGATAGTAATGGATGAAAATACTTGTATGGTAGATATTGCAAAATATTTTTTGAACTTCTTGCGTGACGAATCTTGTGGTAAATGTCTCTCTTGTCGTGAAGGACTTGATAGGATGTATGAAATTCTGAATGATATTACAGAAGGTCACGGCACTATGGAGCAACTTAATTTACTTGAGGAATTAGCTCCTGTTGTGAAAGAAGCATCTATGTGTGGACTTGGGCAAACTGCAAGTAATCCTGTCTTAAGCACATTACGATATTTTAGAGATGAATATGAAGCACATATAAAAAGCAAGAAATGTCCGGCTGGTGTATGTAAAGCTTTAATTGAGTATTCTATAGATCCAGAAAAGTGTACTGGATGTACGGCATGCGTGAAAGCTTGTCCTCAAGAAGCAATTATAGGCGAAAAAAAGAAACCACATAAAATCAACCAAAACGAATGCATTAAATGTGGAGCATGTAAGGATATTTGCAAATTTGATGCAATAAAAGTAGAATAAAAATGATTACTATAAATTTAAATAAAGTTGATGTAAAAGTAGAAGAAGGTTCAACTATTCTTGAGACATGTAAGTTTTATAGTATTCCAATTCCTACGCTTTGCTATCATGAGGGACTTAGTCCCGGTGGTGCTTGCAGACTTTGTATTGTTGAAGTAGGTACACCTGAAAACTTCAAAGTCGCTTCTTCCTGCACTTATCCTGTTAGAGAAGGATTAGTAGTTCGCACCCATACAAAGCGGATAATTGAAATAAGAAAAATGCTTATTGAGTTGCTTGTAGCATTATGCCCAAGCTCAAAAACAATTCAGGACTTGGCATCCGAGTATGCAGTAACTCACGTAAGATTCAAACCGAAAAATAAGGATTGTGTTCTGTGCGGGTTGTGTGTAAGGATGTGTGCCGAACAAATGGATGCAAAAGCAATTGGGTTTGTTGGTCGTGGAATCAATAGGGAAATCACTACGGCATTTGATGTAAAATCAGATGTTTGTAGAACTTGTGGTGCATGTATGTATATTTGCCCTACCTGTCAGATGAGATGCCAGGGACCTGAACCATCAGGAGTTCTTTGTAATAGTTGTTTGAACATTTCTTATCCCTGTGTGGATGTGCATAATCAGGTAATGTGTTATATGGACCCTTGTGGAGCTTGTTTATTAAAAGAATCAGAAGAAAAAAAGAAAGTAGTCAGTAGCAAGTAAGTAGCGCCGAGGTTTATCCTCGGCAAATAGCGAGAGATAACCTCTCGTGTTACTTAATTAATGTTTAAGAAATAAGGAGGAAAAGATGTCTCTTACGAAAATAAATTCTAGTGCAGCTACATTAACAAAAAATAGAACAGAAGATTCGATAATTCCAACATCCGGAATGTGTGCTACCTGTGTCGATGGGTGCATAGGAATGTGCGAAATAGGAAAGTCCGCTTATAGAGGTGTAGAAGCAATATACCCACAACCGTTTGGAATAATCACGAGTGCAGGTGAGAAAGCTTATCCTGTAGATTATTCTCATTTTTCAATAATGGGAACTTGTGTTGGTGCAAAAGGAATTGAACAGGACTCCGATAAAGCTATATTCCCGAATGTTAATCTTGGTGTTAAAATAGGGCAGGATAAAGGAATTAAATTAAAACTGCCTCTTATAATTCCCGGTCTTGGAAGTACAAAAGTAGCAAAAATTAACTGGGATGGTTTGGCAATAGGCGCCGCTCTTGCAGGTGTTCCACTTACTATTGGAGAGAATGTCTGTGGAATGGATTCGGACTCAGAAATTAAAAATGGGAGAATAGTTCGTGCACCTGACCTTGAGAGAAGAATAAGATTATATAAAGAATGGCAACAAGATGGACACGGAGAGATAATACTTCAAGCAAATATAGAAGATACAAGACTCGGTGTACAGGAATATGGAATAGAAAAGCTTGGCATTAATGTTGTTGAACTCAAATGGGGACAGGGAGCTAAAGATATTGGTGGAGAAGTTAAAATTGAAAACTTAGAGAGAGCACAATTACTCAAAAAACGAGGATATGTTGTTTTACCAAATCCACTTGATAAAGATGTCATAGAAGCATTTAATAGAGGAGCTTTTAAAGAATTTGAGCGACATTCAAGAGTTGGAATGGTAGAGGAAGAAGGTTTCTTGAAAAGAGCAGAAGAATTACGCAAAGCAGGTGCTAAGTATGTTTTCTTGAAAACAGGAGCATATAGACCGGCAGATCTGGCAAGAGCAGTAAAATATGCAAGCAAAGCAAAAATTGACTTACTCACAGTAGATGGAGCAGGAGGCGGAACCGGAATGAGTCCTTGGAGAATGATGAACGAATGGGGCGTTCCACCTGTTGAGCTTCATTCTTTATTGTATCAATATGTTGATAAACTTGCAAAAAAAGGAGAATATGTTCCGGATATTGCAGTAGCCGGAGGATTTACTCTTGAAGACCAGATATTCAAAGGACTTTCGCTTGGAGCACCTTATGTCAAACTCGTAGGTATGGCAAGAGCACCACTCGCAGCAGCTATGGTTGGAAAAACTATTGGTAAAAAAATAGACGTCGGTGAAGTTCCTGTATATATTGAACGATTTGGAACAACAAAGGAAGAAATATTTGTTACAGCCGCTGACCTCAAAAAGGAAATTGGAACTCGTTTCAATAACGTTCCTCCTGGAGCATTAGGGCTTTATACTTATTATCAGAGAATTTCACAAGGGTTAAAACAGCTTATGGCTGGAAACAGAAAATTCGGATTGGAGCACATTACTCGTGATGATATTTCTGCTTTAACCAAAGAATCAGCCGAAATAAGTGGTATTAGTTATATAATGGATGCTGATAAAGAGGAAGCAGAGAAAATACTAAACTCTTAATATTTATTGAATTGTAGAGACATAATTTATTATGTCTATCTTAAAATCCCATCTATTTGATATAGGTGGGACTTTATTTAATTTCCCATTTTAAAATTTTTGTTGACGACTATCCTCTTTTAAGGCATAAGATAAAAAATGAACTTTGATTGTATAGTAATAGGAGGAGGACATGCCGGATATGAGGCAGCACTCGCAAGCTCAAGAATGGGGCTCAATACCCTCTTCTTAACTTTAAACCTTGATACAATTGCTCAACTATCTTGCAATCCATCAATGGGTGGACTTGGTAAATCGCAACTAATTTTTGAAGTTGACAGACTTGGAGGAGAAATTGGATATGCAACAGACCAAACAGGTATAGGATTTAAAATGCTTAATACAAAAAAAGGACCTGCAGTATGGTCACTTCGGACTCAAATAGATAGAAAGAGATACAGAGAAAATATACGAAAAACCGTTATGAACCAAAAAAACCTGAGCGTGAAACAAGAAGAAGTTACAGAAATTATTCTGGAAGATGAGAACGGAAGTTCCTTTACGAAAACACAAAAGAGAGCAGGTGTGAATAAAAAGAAGGCAATTGGAGTTAGGACTCGCACTCGTATGGACTATTTTGCTAAAACAATAATAGTTACAACCGGCACTTTTCTTAATGGGCTCATTCATATTGGGTTACATCATCATTCGGCAGGTAGAATGGGCGAACTTCCTTCTGAAAAGCTTTCAAATTCTTTACAGAATATTGGCTTTGAGCTTGGAAGACTTAAGACAGGAACTTCTCCGAGAGTGGATGGTAAGACAATTGATTTTTCACAAACTACTACACAATTACCAGATTCAAATCCTGCTAATTTTTCACATCTGAGCAAAAACTTTAATCCTCCGAAAATTGCTTGTTATATTACGCATACAAATCAGAAAACACAGGAATTAATTTTAAGTAATCTGGACAGGTCTCCTCTTTATCAAGGCATAATAAGCGGAATAGGTCCACGATATTGCCCTTCAATTGAAGATAAGTGCGTAAAATTCAAGGAAAAAGAGAGCCATCAAGTATTTATAGAACCCGATGGACTTGACACGGACGAATATTATTTGAATGGGCTTGCTACCTCTCTACCGGCAGATATTCAAATTAAAATATTACATACTATTCCCGGACTTAAAGAAGTTGAAATCATAAGACTCGGTTACGGCATTGAATATGATTTTGTTTTTCCTTATCAAGTTTATCCTACTCTTGAGACGAAACGAGTTGAAAATCTCTTTTTCGCAGGGCAGATACTCGGGACTTCCGGGTATGAGGAAGCATCGGCACAAGGTATGATTGCCGGAATAAATGCAGGATTGAAAGTTAAAAAACACGCTCCATTTATTCTAAAACGAGATGAATCTTACATTGGAGTTTTAATTGACGACCTTGTAACTCAAGATATTCTTGAACCTTATCGTATGTTTACTTCTCGTGTAGAGCGTCGTTTGATATTGCGACAGGATAACGCAAGTGAGCGACTTATGAAATATGGTGTGAAGTTCGGATTAGTAGATAAAACATATTGTGAAAAAATGGAAGAAATTAAAGATAAAGTCAAATTAAAGCTAAAAAAATTCAAGAGTCAGCGAGTAGCTCCGGAGATTATAAATCCAATTTTAAGAAAACATAAATCAGCTCCTGTTACTCAATCCATTACGATTTTCCAGATTTTAAAGCGTCCGGAAATGAAATGGAAAATGATTGAATCAATAATTGAGCCTCTTGAAACAGAGGTTAGTAGCAAAATTGAACTGCATGCAAAATACGATGGGTATATAAAAAGAGAACACGAATTGGTTAAAAAAGTTAAATCATTTGAAAATTATAAAATTCCTCAAGAGTTTGATTACTTAAAAGTAAGCGGACTTTCTTCTGAGGCTTATGAGAAACTTTCAAAAATTCGTCCTATTACAATTGGACAGGCAAATCGTATCTCCGGAGTCCGTTCAGCTGATATTACTCGTCTTCTTGTAGCATTGAAATCAAAAGCTTTAATTAATTGAATAGAATACAAAAGCCTATCTTTACCTCAAAATAAAAATCTGCAAAATTACTAAATTTATATCTTGACTTCTTAATATATAGGATATATTTTCTGGTCTATGAAACTTGATGATATAATAATTTCAGAAGCAATAATAAAATCATATACAAAAAAATTACTTGATTGTCTTGATTTAGATGTAGCTATTGTAGGAGCAGGTCCATCAGGACTTACCGCTGCTTATTTCCTTGCCAAGAACAACAAAAAAGTAGGACTGTTTGAGCGTCATCTATCTGTTGGAGGTGGAATGTGGGGTGGCGGAATGATGTTCAACGAAATCGTTATTCAAGAGGAAGGCAAGGAACTTCTTGAAGAATTTGATGTCCGCACTAAAGAGTTCCAACCCGGATATTACACGGCAGATTCAATTGAGTGCGTAACAAGTATTACAAAAAGTGCCATACAAGCAGGAGCTACAATATTTAATTTAATAAGCGTTGAAGATGTTATGCTGAAAGATGAAAGAGTTAGTGGACTTGTTTTGAACTGGAGTGCAGTAGAGCTCGCAAAACTTCATATAGATCCATTAACAATAAGAGCAAAATTTGTAGTTGAAGCAACCGGACATCCGACAGAAGTCATTAGGATTTTAGCAAAAAAAGCAGGGGTAAAACTCAGGACACCTTCAGGAGCTGTAGAAGGCGAGCGTCCAATGTGGGCTGAAAAAGGCGAGAAGTTAATTATTGAGAATACCTGCGAAATATTTCCGGGAATATGGGTAGCTGGAATGGCAGCAAATGCTGCTTTTGGAAGTCCGAGAATGGGACCTATATTTGGCGGAATGCTCCTTTCTGGCAAAATCTGTGCTCAAAAAATTCTTGCTGCTCTATAACTCTCTAAAAATCTGTTTCTATATCCACAAATTTTGTGAATTGTACTCACAAGTTCAATGACAAAGTGCAACGCTCTGATATAATGACAAGAGAAGAAAGGAGGTCAGAGCAAAATGCACAGGAAATACAAACATTTAACAAAAGAGGAGCAAGATATACTTGCTGTCCTAAAA
>JAUVIV010000112.1 GCA_030592575.1 bacterium
AGAACAGTTTCGAAAAATGGGAATGGAATGGAGGTAAGAGAAAAAACGATTTTAGGCAATGATTTTATGGAAAAAGAGAAGGCTCTGGCATGTCAATTTGTAACCACATCTTAGAGCCAGGACATCTTAATCCATTCATTTGCATTTATATTGGCAAAAGATATACTTATAAATACACTCCCAAAACCCAAGAGAGTAAAACTTTTTGACAATTTATCCCTCATTCTTTTAACTTCCTCCTTTCTATTTAAATACTATAATTTTTTTTGAACTAACTAAATTACCTTGCTTTAGAACACAAAAATATATTCCACTGGAAACATTATTTATATTCCATCTTACTTTGTAAATTCCGGAAGTCTTTTCTCCTTTTTCTAATACTTTAATAAGTTTGCCACCAACATCATAAATTCCTAACTCTATGCCAGATGGAGAACCAATATAATAATCTATAGAAGCAGATAAAATTACAGGATTTGGGGTAATCTTTGTTATCTTGGCAGTCAAGTGCTCTACTGTTTTCGTTTCTTCCATTCCTACAGATGCATATGTCTTTATAAGCACTACCTTCCACACTCCCATACCCTCCCATTTATTTCCAGTAACAATATATCCACTATCAGTAGTTTGCTGGACATAATAGCCGTGACTTTCTACTGGAAGTGATAGTTCTTTTGTCCAGAGAGAATCACCAAGTGAATCCAGTTTCAAGAGATTTCGCCCTGGTATACAGATATATCCACTATCAAATGTTTGTCGAACACAATCATACGGATAGCTTACTTCTTTCTCCCATATAACATTTCCTACTGAATCTACTTTTACAATTCCTCTGTCTCCCATAATAATATATCCACTATCCAATGTCTGGTCAGCACAACCAGGCCAATAGTCATTACTACCGTAAGTTAGTGCTTCATAATCTACTATCCAAAGAGTATTACCATTATAATCCATTTTTATAAGAGATACAACCCAAGTCTCTCCTCCTCCGTAATAAGATCCTACTATAATGTAATTGCTGTCAGGCAATTGAGTAATCCAGAGTCCCTTTCCATCCGGTCCCGGTGGCATTCTTGTCCATAAAGTATCACCAAGAGAATCTAATTTTATAACTCCTATCCTATGGAAAGAAGACTTCAAAATTCCAGTAGTGATATATCCACCATCAAAAGTCTGTTTCACACAACTTAATCCCTTTGCAAAGCTATAAATTTTTCTCCATTGTAAAGTACCGAGAGAATCTACCTTTAGAAGATACCCACCAGTGTCTGCACTACAAGCTATAACATAACCTCCATCTGATGTTTGCTCAACATAGTAACCAATACCTCCTATACTATCTTCAAAAAAATTTTTCGTCCAAAGAGTGTTTCCAAAAGAATCAGTCTTTATTAAACATATCCCCACATCATATCCAGTGATAACATATCCTCCATCTTCTGTCTGTTGAACACAATATCCTGTTCCCTTACCATAAGTCTTCATCCACTCATCCGCATTTATATTGGCAAAAGATATACTTATAAAGACACTCCCAAAACCCAAGAGAGCAAAACCCTTTAACAATTTATCCCTCATTCTTTTAACTTTCTCCTTTTTAGAAACAAACGTTTCTTTGTCAATACAAGATTTTTCACCTTAATCATAAGATAATTCCAAAATAAGTTTTGTCAAGGACAGGCTCCAAAAAAACTTGGTGGATAATCTCATATGATAAATACACTCTAAAATATTTCTATAATTAATTAAGATGAGTTTTGAAGCACAGGGATAGAGAAACATTTGACTCTGCTGTTTAATTATGTGGCAGTCTGTGTCCAAAAACAACAAAGTATTGTAAGGAATTATTGAGGATTTTCCTGCCGGGGAGGGGACTCGAACCCCTACACCCTTCCGGGCGCTAGCCCCTCAAGCTAGTGCGTCTACCAATTCCGCCACCCCGGCTTATATTGGTGCAACAATATAATAAAATTTATATAGTGTCAAGAAAAAATGAAATATAGGCTTACCTATTTTTTTTCTTGCAATCTCAGATGATTTATAATATATTTGTTTTATGCTTCCATTGAAGACTGATAATCCATTGCGTAGATTTCCGATTTTTACAAGTTTGCTAATAGCTTTGAATTTCTTCTTGTTTCTCCATGAGGTTTTTCTTGGAAACGGATTTGCAATCTTTGTGCAAAAATTTGGATGTACGCCTTATGAAATTACACATTTTGTTGACTTATATCCTTATATAAATTTTCCTGTTCATTTGACTTTGATTACATCAATCTTTTTGCATGGCTCCTGGCTTCACCTTCTTGGGAATATATGGTTCTTGTACATTTTTGGAAGAAATGTAGAAGACTGGCTTGGAAGTTTCAGGTTTTTATTCTTTTACATAGGATGTGGAATAGCTGCTTCACTTATACAGGTATTATTTAATCCTATGTCAAGGATTCCTACGGTAGGTGCCTCAGGAGCAATTGCCGGAGTTTTAGGAGCATACCTTATTCTTTATCCTGGGTCAAAGATTCTTTGCTTGATTCCATTTTTCTTTTTTATAAGACTTGCAAGATTACCTGCTTTTTTGTTTCTTGGATTCTGGATATTGTGGCAAGTGTTTTCGCAATTAACCATAGGAGCAGCATCAAACATTGCATTTTTGGCTCATATTGGAGGTTTTTTTATAGGGTTTTTTGGAGTTAGGTGGCTGAAACTAAGGAAAGGCGGCGGATGGAGGATATAAAAATCAAATATCAAAAAAGATAGAAATGAAGTATAATAAATTAATCTTGCAGTTCATTTTCATAATAAATGGGCTTGGGTTATTTTCTCAAAGTTTTGCACTTTCTCCTAAAATAATTAGCTTTATTAAGGATAAACTCAAGGATGGATTTTCTATTACTATGAGACCAGATAAAACATGGTATATGCAGAAAAAAAGTATTTTATATAAAATAGTATCCAGTGATAGTGGTGAGTCATTAAAACAAGTGCAATTTATTAAGAATTCGCTTTATGGAAGGACTCGAATTTACAAGGATTTGAAGGGAAGGTTTTGGGGAATCTCGTCTAATTTAATTATTAGGTTTGATTCGCAATACAATGTGATAGGGAAAACGGAGTTCAAAAAATGTATAATATCTTCGCATGTATTATTTGATAAAGATAATCTATATGTAATTGGAGAAGAATGTACCAATAGAGGTAGGGGTTCTCGTATACAAATAGGAATCAAGAAACTATATTTAATTGCAATTGATTCTGATTGCAAATTAAAAATAGGACCAAAGGAGATTGACGTAAGAGGTCTGGAAATTTCAGAATTTTCTCCACATGTTTCATTTTTGGGTGACAGTAGCATATTTATATGTGGTAGACAAAAGTTTAGACCATACATAGATGAAAAGCTCTTTTATGATGGTAAATATTGTAGGATAGATAGTTCGCAAGAGAACTTCGTATATTGGATAATAGATAAAGAAGGTAATTTAATTAAGGAGCCTGAAACTATTTCATTTAGAAAGAACTCATTTAGAAAAATTCCAGGAGCACATATCTCCTCACATCTCGACCTTTGCTTTTTGCCAAATGGAGAATTAATTCTCAGTATTAATGGAATGGATGGAAGATTAGTCTACAGCATTGATGAAACCGATAAAGATTTAACTACAGTTCTATATCAAGTTAAATTTTTACCCCAAGGAGAAATTGTTTTGCCAGAAAAAGTTGAGACTGTAAATTTCTTACCTATTGATAAAATTCCTGACATCGATAAAGTAAGAGTTCGTGAATTTGATTTTTATGAAAAAATGTTTAAATTTCCATCTCATAAAAAAGGATTTTCAGAAAAAGGGTACTACTTTTATGGACATGATGATGAGGGAAACTTATATTATTCTCGAGTAATAGCTTCTAAATAAAAAACAGGTATTAAAAAGTGGAAAAATTAGTAATTTCAAGAGGAGGTAAAAAATGAGTGAGATTATATCATTAAGAGCGATAGAGATTTTGGATTCAAGAGGCAATCCAACAATTGAAGTAGATTGCGAACTTGAGTCAGGGGTTGTAGGTATTATGGCTGTTCCGAGTGGAGCGTCAAAAGGAATACATGAAGCAATTGAAATCAGAGACGAGGAAAAAAGATATGGTGGTAAAGGAGTGAATAAAGCAATTCAGAATGTGGTTGGACAGATAGCAGAAAAAGTGGTTGGTATGGATGCTATAAATCAGGCTGAGATTGACAATGCATTAATTGAACTTGATGGGACTCCGAACAAATCAAAACTTGGAGCAAATGCATGTGTAGGAGTATCTCTTGCCTGTGCAGACGCTCAGGCAATTGAGTTGGAGATTCCACTTTACAAATGGCTTGGGGGCGTTGATGCTTGTATTTTACCTGTTCCTATGCTAAATATTATAAATGGAGGAATGCATGCTGATAACAATCTTGATATTCAAGAATTTATGTTGGTTCCGGCAGGAGGTAAGAATTTCAAAGAATCTATAAGAATGGGAGCAGAAATTTTTCATACTTTAAAGAAGATTCTTAAAGCCGAAGGACTTTCCACCGGAGTTGGAGACGAGGGAGGATTTGCTCCAAATCTTCAAACAAATCGAAATGCCTGCGAGCTTATTGTACGTGCGATAGAAGGAGCAGGCTATAAACCCGGTAAAGATGCATTTATTGCTCTTGATTGTGCGGCTTCAAGCTTTTATCAGGATGGAAAATATATAATAGAGCAAAAAAGTTTATCAAGTTATGAACTTATAAATCTTTATGAAGACTGGGTTAATAATTTTCCAATTATTTCAATTGAAGATGGCCTTGAAGAAGATGATTGGGATGGATGGAGTGAACTTACCAAGAGACTTGGAGGTAAAATTCTTTTGGTTGGAGACGACCTTTATGTAACCAATGTAGAGAGACTTGAAAAAGGAATTGAGCTTAAGGCATCAAATGCAATATTGATTAAACCAAACCAGATAGGTACTTTAACAGAAACACTTAAATGCATAGAGAGTGCCAAGCGAGCTGGATTTAAATGTATAATTTCACATCGTAGTGGAGAGACTGAATCTACATTTATATCGCATCTTGCTGTTGGGAGCGGAACAGGATTAATAAAATCAGGAGCACCATCCAGAGGAGAGCGAGTAGTGAAATACAATGAACTTATTCGGATAGAAGAAGAACTTGGAGAAGAAGCACAGTATCTTGGAGTAGATGCTTTTAAATTATGAAAATTTGTTCGTGTGCCGTTTGCTCAAGTTTGTGGTTGTTCATATTTATAACTTTATATTTTAATTTTGATTTTTAAAGTGTGAATGCAAAAAAATGTGAATCTAAAGAAAATAGGAACTATCTTATTTTGGCTCGGAGTTATTTATTTTCTTGTTTTTTCTAAACATGGGTTTATAAAAATAATTCAACTTAAGTGGCAGGTTCGCAAGACTAAAAACGAGATAATAATTTTAGAGGCAAAGGAAGTAACTATAAAACGAGAAATAAGATTACTTGAAACAGATACAGCATATATCAATAGGGCGGCTCGTGAGAAATTTGGAATAGAATGAACATATTGATAAGCAAAGTAAATCTATTTTACTTAAATACTTATCGGAGGGATAAAAATGAATGAGATTGTAGTATATGCGGGGACGTTTGACCCAGTTACAAATGGGCATCTTGATATTGTTAATCGTACTGTTAAATTGTTTGAAAAGCTTGTTATTCTTGTTGTGCCTCATCCTGAGAAATCGCCTCTATTTTCCCTTGAAGAACGTATGAAATTTATTAAGGATGCGACTAAAAAATATAAAGAAATAGAAATCGCTTCATTTGATGGCTTGTTAATGAATTATATGAAGGGAAAAGAAGTAAAAATGATGGTTAGAGGACTTCGTGCAGTATCGGATTTTGATTATGAGTTTCAAATGGTTCAATTGAATCGTAAGCTCTATCCAAAAGTAGAGACGCTTTTTATTATGCCTGGCGAGGAATATTTCTTTTTATCAAGTTCTATGATAAAAGAAATTGCAGCGTATGGGGGAGATGTTTCCTTATTTACTCCGAGAATTGTAAGTGAGGCATTGAAAGAAAAATTTCATAGAAAATAAGAAACAAATTTAGTAATTAAACTATTGATGAAAAAAATTGACCTTCATATTCATACTACTTTTTCCGATGGTACTTTAACGCCTGAAGAAGTAGTAAAACTTGCAAAAGAAAACGGGCTCTCTGCTATTTCAATAACCGACCATGATGGAATAAGAGGAGTTGCAATTGCAGAAAAAATTGGGAAAGAACTGGGAATTGAAGTGGTTCCGGGTGTTGAAATATCAGCAAAAAGAGAAAATAGAAGTGTCCATATACTTGGCTATTTTATAGATTTGCATAACCAAAAACTAAATGATTTCTTTCAATATATGCGAGATGAAAGAATGAAAAAAGCTGAAAAAATGGTCATCAAGTTGAGAGAGCATAATATAGATATAAAAATGGAAGATGTTTTAGTCTATTCCGGAAACGGTGGAATTGGTCGTCCTCATATAGCAGAAGTGCTTATAGCTAAAGGAGTAGTGAGAAATTTCAAAGATGCGTTTTATAGATATTTGGGGGATGGAAAATCGTGTTATGTTTCAAAAGCTAATGTACCAACTAAATCAGTAATAGAACTTATTAATAATGCAGGTGGGATTGCTGTTCTTGCTCATCCGTCATCCGGTAATGTTGAAGAATTTATTCCGGAGTTTGTGAAGGAAGGTATTAAAGGGCTTGAAGCATACTATCCAAAATATTCTAAAGCCAAGATTCAGGAATATTTAGACTTAACAGATAAATATAATCTTGTGCCAACAGGTGGCTCTGATTGCCATGGCGATAGAGGCGAATGTATTAAAATAGGAGAGTTTTGGGTGGAGTATGATGTTTTAGAAAGATTGAAAAGAAAAGCAAGTATAGATACTTGAGTTACTAAATAATAGTAACTTGCCGGTATTTCTCAGTACTGAATTCAACCAGCAAGTGCAACGCTCCTTTCTTTTTCCAAGACTTCCAATGGTGTTTGATAATTCAAGCACTTCCTTGGTCTATTATTAAGCCAATCTTCA
>JAUVIV010000119.1 GCA_030592575.1 bacterium
AAGTTTTTGGTGAGAATTTAGTAACATATATTAAAGTAGTAATGACCGAACCTACAGGATTGAATTTGCGAAATAATATAGCTCATGGACTATTATCTCGTCCTGCTTGTACCAGAGAATTGACAGATATAGTATTGCATCTTTTTTTAACTCTTACAGGGTTTACGATAAAAGAATAAGGAGGATAAAATGCATCTTGTTCCAGAGCCCAACAATTATGGAAAAGTAAAAGTTCTGCCTTTTGGTATACCGAAAAGGATAAAGATACCTAATACACTAAAGGAGTTTTATCGGAATAGATTTTATGAATCAAGGAAAAAGCAATTTTCCCTATCAAATGTAGTAGAGTCAAAACTCCAAGAATTGGAGACAAAAGGATTTATATATCTTGCAAAAGGCAAAAAAGTAAAAGTAGAACTTCCTCCAAAATTTCCTGGGAAACCTTTAAGCAAATATTTAGAAGAAATAAGAGAATGATATATTATTTAGACGCAAGTGCACTTACAAAGGTTTATGCTTATGAAAAAGGTTCTGAGGTAATGGAGCAATTTCTAAACTCTGATAAGTCATTTTATTCCTCTGTAGTTATTTATCCTGAATTATTACTTACATTAAGAAGAAAGTTGGAAAACAAAGAAATAAATAATGCTGATTTCTCAAAGCAAATTAACTTTTTTGAAAATCACTTCCAAAATTTAATAAATCATGTGGAATTTCACAAAGAAATATTAAGCTTTTTAAAAACCAGAATACTTAAACATTCTATGAAAGCCTTGGATGCAATTCACCTTGCTTCTGCATTGTGGGTGCAAGAAAACATTGACAATGAATGTATATTTATTTGTAGCGATACCAAGCTTATAAAATTTGCAAAATTAGAATCGTTGAAAGTTTTTAATCCGGAAAAGCAAACTTTACTAATTATAGAAATTGATAAGAAATAGTTTATAGCTAAATTGTGAGCTTTTAGAATTGTTTTATCTGCGAAATGAGAATATCTTGTTTATTTATTCAGTATAGCGAGAATTTAAGCCCTTGATTAAAGTCAAGTAGAAAATAAATGATAGAATTTATAATTATCGGGACATTAGCAATAGTTGTTGTGATATTATTGGTTTTTATGAATCGTACTCAGAATGCTATTGAGAGGTTGAAAGATAACCAATCGCTTAACTTAATGCAACAACAAATTGGACAACTTACTACTCAGGTGAATCAGCAGCTTCAAGGTATGACAAAACAATTTCAAAATACTTCCGGTAATATCGGTAGTAGATTAGATAAAGCAGCCATTACAATTTACGGAGTGTCAGAAAAATTAGGTGTGCTTTCTGAAAGTACTAAGCGAATTATTGAGGCACAAAAAAATATTGTTGAACTTCAAGAATTGCTTAAGCCGCCAAAATTTAGAGGTGAACTTGGAGAGTTCTTTTTAGAAAATCTTTTAGCCCAGATTTTGCCAAAAAGTTATTATACTTGCCAATATCAATTCAAGAGTGGTGCAAGAGTTGATGCAGTGATTCACTTGCGGGATAGAATAGTTTCAGTTGACTCAAAATTTCCTTTAGAAAGTTTCGAAAGAATAATAAAAAGCAAAGAAGAACGAGAACTTAAAGCTTCTCGCAGAGAATTTGTAAAAGCGATTAAAAAACATATATCTGATATTGCAGAAAAATATATTCTACCTGATGAAAAGACTTACGATTTTGCTTTAATGTATATTCCGGCAGAGAATGTATATTACGAAGTTATTATTAAATCATTGGAAAATGATGAAAACAGTATTTTCTCGTATGCACTTGAAAAAAAGGTGATTCCTGTATCTCCTAATTCATTTTATGCATATTTACAGGTGGTTATTGAAGGATTGCGAGGATTTCATATTGAAAAATGGGCACAGGAAATTCGTCAATCAATCTCAAGATTGCAAGGTGATTTTACAAAATTCAAAGAAGATTTTGATGTTGCAGGTAAACATTTGACCAATGCAAAAAACAAATTTGATGAGTCTGAGCGGAAATTAGTACAACTTGAGGATAAGCTTTCTACTACTGTTCAGCTTCCAACGGAAAAGACAAAAGATTCCATTGAACAACAACAATTAATCCAACAAAGTAGAGACAACGAAGGATACTAACTTTAAGAATAATGCATTGGTTTTTTACTTTCCTTTTTTTAAATACAACCCAAATTTATACTTTAAAGTCAGGCGAGAGCGTGGATAAGGTTCTTGAAAGAGCTGGAATTCAAAAAGAGCGTAAAACCGAAATAGTAAGAGCTCTTAGAAGTAGAATGAATTTAAGAAGATGCCGAGCAGGAGATAAACTATGCATTACCAATGAAGAAGGTAGATTTGTCCAACTCAAATATGAAGGAAAACAAGCTATATGGACAATTGACAGTTTAATGCGGGTTTTGAAATTGCCAGAAACAAAGAGACTTATGTTTTTAGAAGGTACGATTGATAAAGGTTCTTTATGGGGAGCTTTAATTGGAGCTGGTGGAACGCCGCATCTTCTTTATGAGTTTGCTGACGAAGTGTTTCCCTGGGATATTGATTTCAATGTAGAAACTCGTAATGGAGATAAATTTGAGATTCTTGTAAATGCTAAATACATAGAAGATAAATTTATAGGTTATGGTCCGATAGTTTTTGCCCGATATATCTCAAAAAATAAAAAATTTACAGGAGTGTATTACTCAAAAGGAGGATATGGATATTATAATCTTTTTGGAAAATCTTTGCAAAGAATGTTTTTGAGATCTCCCGTTAGTTATGTGAGAATATCGTCTGGTTATACTCTTCGCAGGTTTCATCCAATCTTACGGAGATGGAGACCACATCAAGGCATAGATTATGCTGCACCCATAGGCACATCGGTGAGGACTATAGGTGATGGGAGAGTAACTTTTGCCGGTTGGAGAAGAGGATTTGGGAAGCAAGTGATAATTAAACACGGGAACGGATTCAAATCATATTATGCACATTTATCAAGATATGCAAAAGGAATTAGAAAAGGGAAATATGTGAAACAAGGTCAATTAATAGGATATGTTGGCTCAACCGGACTTTCAACAGGTCCTCATCTTGATTTCAGACTTAGTAAGCATGGAAAGTGGTTAAATCCCATTAAATTAAATCCACCGCGTTCAACTCCATTAAAAGGAGACAATCTTAAGGAATATAAAGAATATGTAAACGCTCTTTTATCTACGATGGAAGGGCTGAAAACTTTTGAGCAGTTACCTCCTGTTTTTTAGAAATTCAAGTGTAATTTTTTACTTTTCGTTTGTGTGGTGTTCGTATTGATTTTTTCGTGATTGCAGATAACACAAATATTCACAGATAAAATAGATTTGCACAGTAGAAATTTTCAACAGGGTAGAGTAGGGGCAATTGCCCCTACCTAATAACCCTCTTACCCATAATCCACAAAAGCCATACGCAGAAGCAAGCTTCTGCACTCCAAAGTAAAAGTAAGAGCAACTTTCAATTGTGATTTATATTATTGCAGATAGAATCTGCTTTTACGAAAAAAAATTATTTATGAATGGATATGTAGGGACACGATTCGTCGTATCCGATTCGGATTTGATAAATCAAATCCCTATATTAAAGAAATAAATAGATTTGCACAGTTAGGGGCGGCCCCTACAATCTTTATTCTTTCCAATCTATTCTTTTTGTCATTCTTAATCCTTTATTGTCATTCTGAGCGGAGCGAAGAATCTTGTTCAAAAGACTCTTCACTTTGTTCAGAGTGACAGTTGTTGTGATTTTTTAACGGATATCTTACAACGAATTTAAAACTTGTGGAATCATAGTTCGGCTATAATTAATTTAACAATATTGTCCTGGATTTTTCTTATTAAAGAGGCGGATGCAGTGTAATTGTTCATCATAATTGAGAAAACAATCAAATTGCCTTTTTCTGTCTGTACATATCCTGAAAGAGAACTTACACCAAGCATTGTGCCTGTCTTTGCTCTGACTTTTCTTGCTGAGGAAGAACCTCTTAATCTACGCTTAAGTGTGCCGTCAATTCCGGATGTTGGAAGCGAAGATAAGAACTCAGGTCTTATTTCAGGGTCTGATAAACCGGATAAAAGTACTTTTACGATTCCGTGTGGTGAGATAAGGTCATATCTTGAAAGTCCGGAGCCATCGTAAATTCGGAATTCATTTTCACTAAGGTTGATGCTTTTTAAAAACTCTTGTATCTCAAGGCTTCCTTTTTTGAATGAGCCGGGCGGTTCTGATATCTCAGCTCCGATAGCTTTTAGAATCTGCTCTGCATAAAAATTCACACTTCCTTTATTCATCTGGTATATTAAATATACAAGAGGCTTAGAGTGATGAGTATAGATTGGTTTTAATGAATCTGGAATTTTCTCTTTTATGATTTTGCCTTTTACTTTTATTCTCATATCCTTAAGGGTTTCTTTGAAGACTGTGGCTGTATAAAAAGATGGATTCTCAATATGTCTGACAAAAGTTTTTCCAAAAGAGTCTTTACTAATTTTACCTTTTAATACGAGATAGTTCTTTTCTGACAGAAGTTTTCTCTCTACACAAAGACTGTCTTTATCTTCTGTGCTTGTATTATTAATTACACGGACAAAATCTGTCTCGGGATATAGCATGAACTTTGCTTCTTTCCCCTGTTTTTTGGCTGGTTTTATGAATACTCGTATGCAATTATTGTTAAGTGAAAGGGCTGAAATCCTTGCGTTAAATCCAAAAGCTTCAGGTTCTTCAATCCATCCGCTTCCTACTTCCTGAGAATCAAAGTACGAATCGTCATAAATGAGATTATCAATACTTTTTATTCCTCGTTGTGTTATAATTTTGTCTGCGATAAGTTCAAGGTCTTGGGTGCTTAAACTCGGATCTCCGTAGCCCTTAATGTATAAATTTTTGGAATCCCAAAAGACTTCTGTTTTAAATCTGTATTCCGGTTTGAGTAAGGATAATGCGGTTAAAGAGATAATAATCTTGGCACTTGATGCAGGGACGAAAAGTTTTTCCGAATTCCGAGAGTAGTAGGGATGAGTCGGTAACTTGCCTTCTTCATTAGTTTCAATAATCTCAATTCCTACAGTTGCTGGATTAAGAACAGGATCTCGTAATATTTGATTTAGCTTTTCTTGAAATATTGTATTTGTAGTGAGTGTAGTAGCTCCAAACAGTTGAGATGAATGTGATAAGAAGAGAAGAGTTATGAGGATTAAAAATTTTTTCATTTTGTTCAAGTTTTGCATAGAACTATTTTTATCTAATGCAGATTGTGCTGTGACGTAGATATACCTCATAGAATTTTGCCCCCAATTTTTCCTAACGTTTCCAGGCTTTGCGGAGCCGCAAAGCCTATGTTATATGAAGTTATCTAATCTTACTTTTCATTGGATTCTTGTGATTGACTCATCTGCCAATGTCTCATTGCTATCTTCTTGTATTCTTCAAGAGAAGACAATCCACGTCGCTTATCAACATTGACTTCATCTTCGATGGGAAAAAGCACAAATTTACTATTTCTAATCTCAAATTGTGTTCCATATATTTGCTTTTTCTTCTCAGCAATAAGTACTCTATCAGTCAAATAAGCAACGTGTTTCATGGATATCTCTCCATTTTTTGCTGATTCTTTCATAAGCTTTAAAGCATGCTTTTGAAACTCATGATCCAAGTCTGCATGCTGAACTAGAAGCCACGCTGCAGAAGTTCCATCTTCTCCTACAAGGCTCTTAATAGTCCATCCATATTTTTGTACTATCTCTTTCATTCGAGCAGTATTATTAGAATCAATCTCATGAATTTTTGCAATGAGTACTGAGTTAGCGAAGTTAGTTGGAGTAAGTTCCTGCCTAACTGCTTGATCTTCCTTTGCCATCTGAAGCAATTCTAACCGCAGTTCATTATTCATGACTTTCTATCATTTCTGGCCATTTTACGCAATTTCTTATCTCGAACCAACTACTTCATATTCATAGGGGACAAGTCTTACGAATTTTGCCATTCAAAATTTCATATTCCACATCGTAGATATCAAAGTTATCGGCAAGTGCTTCATTGTCAGCCTGTTCTGTTAAATAATATACAACCCGTTACGAACGGATGCCTGAATTTGACCTATTTTACTCAACTTTCATCTCCCAAACCTCAATATATCTTAACTATATGGTATGTCAAACTTTTTTCGAACTTTTAAATAAATGTGCTTCTGCGATTTTTAACAGAACTGAATTCAACCAGCAAGTGCAACGCTCCTTTCTTTTTCCAAGACTTCCAATGGTGTTTGGTAATTCAAGCACTTCCTTGGTCTATTATTAAGCCAATCTTCAATCTCTATGATTTCTTTTTCA
>JAUVIV010000035.1 GCA_030592575.1 bacterium
AGTGGACAATCAGACGATGTTTGGTCAGATGAGATAATAATAAATGCTTCTGTTGCAGGTTGGCAGACATTAGAGATTCAAGCTAAATGTGGAGGAGGAACTCCTGCTACTAGAATTGAACTCAGAGGATGGGGACTTTATAGTAAGTGAAAGAGTAGAAGAGTGAAAGTTTCTTGGGTTATAGCTTGATTTAACAATATAATATTTACGGGGGAATGTATTGAGCTCAGTTCTTGCATTCCCCTGATTTTTTTAGAACTTAAATATTTTCCTCTTAATTTCTATTCTAAAGTTAGAAGCTCTTATAAAAATAATTGACATCTTCTAATATCAATTTACATTAAGTATAGTTCTTTGGAATTTGAAAAAACTTGACACTTCTATCTTTTATTATATTTATTGATAAATGATAGTGAGTTGGCATGGATTCGACGCAAAAGATTTTTTAAAACAAAGAACGAAATGCTGTAAACCCTTATCAGTAAGGTGATGGAGGGGTGGCCGAGTGGACGAAGGCGCACGACTCGAAATCGTGTTTCCTAATTTTAGGAACGGGGGTTCGAATCCCTCTCCCTCCGTTTACTCTGAGTGTAGTTGAATGAAAAATAAATATTTAAATAATTTAAAATAGAATATGGATTAGAACATTGGAGGAAAAATGTTAAGAAAAACTCTATATTTTTGTGCTTTTATGCTCTTGTGCTCTTGCAGAGTATGTGCAAGTGAGATTGACCAATTTAAGCAAGCAAAAAAACTTGGAGTAAAGAGAGCGAAATTTGTTCAAGAGAAATGGAATAAATTGTTTAAGGAACACCCTGAACTTAAGAAATATCTCTCACAACCATCAACGAGAAACTTGCTTGAAAAAAGAGGCAGAAAAGGAGAAGTTGATACAATTTACGTACTTGGAATAAGAACCGAATTTCAAGTAGATAGTGATTCAGGGACTACAGGTAACGGGTTAATAGATATTCATGGAAACGAATATCCTTATGATTCATTGGGTTATAAAACTGATAGACGAGCTAATCCTCCTTCGTGGGTAGGAAAAGATAATTATTTTTCACCATTTGATTCTATTGTAGATAACAAAGGGTATCATAACCTTTTTTATGACCCACCTCATACGAAAAGATATTTTGAACATTTATTAGAATTTATGCAAAATTATTATTGGGATATTTCCGAACATACATTATGGGTAGAATATAAGGTTGTTCCTGAGGCGGAATCTCTTTCTTATCAATTGCCTTATAAACTAACTTATTACGGAGACCCGGAAAATTATATGCTTGGAATACTTACGCTTTTTAAAGATGCAGTGGCACTTTGCGATAAAGAAAGTCCGGAGATAGACTTTGCAAAATATGCCAGAAATTCAGGTGGAGTAATTGTTTTTCATGCAGGTGCAAGTTGGCAGACGGATTATTTTTGGGATTCGAATTATGATATTCCAGATTGTTTTATTTCAGGAATTGACGGATATTTTGGACAACCTATTTGGGTAGATAATGGTGCTGTACCAATTGTAGATGGTATGTTGTATTCTGAAACTGCCTGTCAGGATGGAATGTATGGGTTTTTGCAAGGTGGGCTTTGTCATGAATTCGGACATCAACTTGGCTTGTTTGACTTGTATGATGTGTCGGGTAGGACTATAGGAGTTGGGGGTTGGGCTTTAATGGGAACAGGAAACTGGAACTTAAATGGACTTTTGCCTCCTGCTATGTGTGCTTGGTCGAGTGAGTATCTTGGATTTACAAAACCTGTTGAACTTAATAGGGATACTACAGTATCTATTTATCAGAGATGTGGACTGGATACAAATATAACTACGCCAAAAGTGTATAAGGTACCTATAAACACAAAAGAGTATTTCCTTATAGAAGAGAGATTCGTAGATGTTTCAAAAGATACTACCATCTATAAATTTGAAGTCTCCGCAGATTCCATTCTACATATTGATTCTACAGGAACACGTGTATGGAAAGATGGAATCCTTACTTCATTTAGTGGGTATTATGATTGGGGATTACCGCCTGATTCCGGAATGGGAGGACTTGCTATATGGCATATAGATGAGGAAAAAATTGCACAAGATTCATTATATAATGAGATAAATGTTGGTAGTCCCAAAGGAGTGGATATGGAAGAAGCAGATGGAATTCAGGATTTTGAAATCCCACCTTGGCTTGCAACTGATGGAGAAGCTTTCTTTTATGGCTCCAAATGGGATATATTTTATGATGGACATAATGCTCAATTTACACCATATACAGCTCCAAACACAAATGATAACTCAAGTTCAATCTCACATATTTCTATAAATAAGATAAGCAAACCAGATACAATAACAACTTTAATAACCTTCTCTGTTAAATTTGATATGAGATATGACGGATTTCCTATCCAGTGTGGTAGTTTTTTTGATATAAATTCACCTAATATTGTGGAAGTTGACGGAGAACCTGTAATATTTACAGGGGTTATGGATACACTGGTAGGAAATGTAATTTGCGCTCTAAAACCTGATGGGAATATTTTGTGGAAATATACTATACCTACAGATTTGTATCTTGGTTTTTATAGTTCTGTTGCTATTGGAGATATAGATGGAAATGGTGTCTTGGATGTAGTAGCTACACTACATACTGCTAAGAATACGACTTGGGGAAAAGGTTTTACTTTATTTAAATGTGAAAAAACAAAGTCTGATACTTTTACGGAAGTAAGAGGGCAATTGTATGCCTGGGATGTCTATGGGAATCAGATTCTTGCAAAGGATACTGTAACTAATGCCGCAATTATAAATGCTCCACTTCTTGCTGATATTAACAATGATGGCAAAGATGAGATAATTTTTGGTTCAGATGATAGTAAATTACATGTATTTAATGGAAATGGAGACACTTTATGGACAAAAGACTTACATCAATGGATACGAGTTACTCCTGTTTGGGACTCAATCTCTCAAACAATTTATGCAGTTGCTATGGATGGTAAACTTTGGGCAATTGCACCAGATGGTACAACAAAATGGATTGCAATTAAGCCCCGACTTTCGCACACAACATCATCTCCTGTAGTTGGTGATTTGGATAGAGATGGTTCTCCTGAGATTATTGTAAATACAGGTGATGGAAAAATTTATTGTGTATCAGAAAGTGGGAAAATAGAATGGGAGAGGATTTTAGATGATACTTCTTCTTATTCGTCTCCTGCTCTGGCTGATATGGACAATGATTCATTTTTAGATGTAGTAATTGCTGCAGGTAATAAAATTTATGTACTTAATAATAATGGTGCAAATATTACTGGGTTTCCTGTGAATACAGAAGCAAGTTGGACTATTCAGTCATCTCCTGTAATAGGAGATATAAATAATGATGGACAACTTGATATTATTATCGGGTCTCCTGATGGAAAACTCCTTGCTTATGATAATAAGGGAGCGTTACTTCCGGGTTTCCCATTTTCTGTAGGTGATGAAATTTATTCTACTCCAGTGCTTAAAGACTTAGACAAAGATGGGATAGTCGAAGTTTTTATCGGATGTGATGACGGTAAACTTTATGGGTGGAGTGTTGGCAAAAAGGGAGAATTACCCTGGCCTAGTTTGCATCGCAACTCGGCTAATAATGGAATATACGATTCATTATCTACGATTTCATCTTCTCCGGCAAGTGTATTCAAGACAAGTGATTTTTATATATATCCTAATCCAGTAAGGGATAGAGGATGGGTGCATTACTTTAGTGGAGATGCAAAAGATGTGGATATAAAGATAATAAATGTTGCCGGTGAGGTAGTTAGCGAGCTTAAAGGAGATATAGGCGAAAAGAATTATCAAGATGTTTTGCTTCCTGATATACCAAGTGGCATTTATTTATTGAGAGTAGAAGTAGATGGTAATACTCGTTTCAAAAAATTCGCAGTAGTGAAATGAATTTTAAGAATGAAATACGAAAAAGATAAAGTAATACAAGAGATAAGAAGTTTGCTTAAATCACTGAAAAAGGCTCATATCATTGTTAATGCTGCTTATCTCTTTGGTTCATATGCAAAAGGCACCCAACGCAAATGGAGTGATGTTGATATTGCTGTCATTTCAGATGATTTTTGTGGTGTAAGTTTTTATGATTTTAAAAAATTGATACCTCTAATTAGGAATTATAGCTCTTTTATAGAGGTTCATCCATTTAGGATCGAAGACTTTAACCCGGATGATGACCTGTTCGTGAGAGAAATTATGGAAACAGGTATCAGAATCAAGTAATAAGGAGATGAAATGAAAAAACTATTTTTCACAGTAATTATACTGACTTTAACTACCTCAATTTATGGAAATTCAGAACTTTGCTTACATAAGATTGTGTCTTATGAAGCTGCGGTTAAGCATAAATCCAAGAAAAAAGTACTTGCTCTCTCTTTATTACTTCCCGGTCTTGGTGAGCAATATATGGGGCATAAAAGAAAAGCCATAAGAGCTTGTGTAATAGAAGCTACAATCTGGAGTGCATTTTTTGGAGGAAAATGGTATGCTAATGTTCTCAAGAATGATTATATTTTATACGCTCATTCGAATTCAGGAGCTCGTACAGGAAAAGAGGAAAATTACTACGGTGCTATTGAGTGGTATCCGGATTTAAAATCTTATAATGTATTCGTAAGAGAAGAATCCAGAGCAATATATCCTGATTCAATAGAAGCCCGAAAAAAATATGAAGAGGAACATAGTTTAGCAGATACTCTTGCGTGGAAATGGGCTAATGATGAAGAGTGGGATAAATATCGTGAGTTAAGAAATAAAAATCGTAGTATTATAAAGAATACAAGTTATTGTGTAGGTGCCGCTATATTAAATCGTATAGCATCAGCAATCATAGCAACTCATCTACCTGAAAGTGGATTCGGTCTTCAGATAGAACCAAACGGATTCAAAATTAACTTCGCATTAAAATAAATTACTTATTGTATAACTTCATAAAAGACAAGCTATATCGTGAAATTCTCTCTTGACAAATTGAGTTTTTGGAGACATATATTTATGAGGAGAGAAGATGAGGAATAACAAAAAAGGATTCACAATCACAGAAATTATGGTAGTAATAGTTATAATGGGAATATTGGGAGGTATAGCTATACCTTCTTTTAGAAATTATATCGTAAGAATGCGATTAAGAAGTGCAAGAGATGATATTCTTTCTACTCTTAGGGTCGCAAAAGCTCGTGCAATGTCGGAGCGGGTTGTTTATAGAGTGATTTTCGATACTACAGGATATGCAGTAGGTATTGACCCTGATGGAGATGGAACATTTAGTTATGATGAAGCAAGAGTGCTTCCGCAAGGCGTATCTATTGTTAGTATAGATACTTATTTTGAGTTTAGACCAGATAGAACCGGAATATTATCTGATTCTAATGTTGTAGTAACAAATGGGAAAAATAATGTGAAGTTTTATCTCACGTTTGCTACATCTAACATAAAGGTGGTAACCTTATGAAAAATAAAGGGTTTAGCATTATAGAGGCTATTCTTTCTTGTGTTATACTTGGAGTTATAACGGTTGCATTAATTAATTTTTTTCCTATAAGCTCGGCAATGAGTGCACGTGCTAATAGAATTGCTGAAGCTTCAATACTTGCCGAAAATTTGATAGAATATTTCAGGAGTACTCCATTTGATACATTAAAAGCTTTTATTTCAGTTGGTAATGATAGTGGAAGTCATACAACTGGTGGTGTATCAGGAGGATGGTGTTTTACAAGAGAATGGATTCTCACAGATAATGGTAATTTAATTCAGGTTGAAGTTAATTGCTATTGGCCTAATCCCGGAGGTCTGGGGAATTCAAATATAAGTGTTGTAACTCAAGTTTCTAATCATGAATAATAAAGGACTTACCATAATTGAGCTTTTAGTAACGCTTGTTATTTCTTCTCTAATTATGGGAGCAGCTATAGCTTTTCACCTTGCAAATCAGCGATTATTTGTAAAAGATGAAGCTCTTGTTGAAATTCGTAGTAGTGTTAGAGGAGCTCTTGATATTATAGTTTCAGATTTAAGACTTGCCGGTTACAATCCGACTCAAGCTGTGGCTCCAACGTTTGACCCGGCAATTAACGGAGCAACAAGTACTTGGATTAGTATGGTAATGGATGAAGATAGTAATGGAATTTGCGATGCAAATGATTGGAAAGAATATTGGATTGCAGGCAATGATTTGATAAGACATATAACAGTATTGGCTACGGATCAACTTGTTGCAGAAAACATAGATTATCTTGAGTTCAGATATTTTGATACTGATGGAAATCTACTTGTAACACCAGTTGTTGCAGGTGATTTGGAAAACATTAAGTCTATTAAAATTATAATTATTGGTAAGACTTTAAAGTCGGATGGAACTCCTCGTGGTTTCTCAAATCACAAGGAGTCTGGCAATTATCCTGATGGCACTCCTTACGATGATAAATGCTATAGATGTTGGGATTCTACATTTGTCAATCTTAGAAATATATGATTCCTAATACAAGAGAAAAATATTTCAAAACACTGTTTTATATAAATGTCTATGTATTATGAAAAAATGTAGGGACAAGATTTATTATGTCTAATAATCCAAAATTTTTATAGTAGTAAATAATCTGTGTTTAAATAGAAAAAGGAGGAAAAATGACTATTTTCTGTTTTTTGTTATTAGTATCTTGGTTGCAAACTGATTGGTCAGGAGGTGGAGGTCAGCCAAGCTGGATAGATTCAACAAAATATTTTAACAGAAGTCATATAAATCATTCAAAAATGTCAGGAAGCATTTTACTGAATGCTCCGAATGGATGGGTGAATACAGGCGAGCTTCCTACAAATCATATTTGGGCACTGGTTGAGACACACGATTCAGTAATTTATGTAGGTGGGGATAGTACTGCTTCAAAGGGATTTGTATTTAAATCGGAAGACTATGGCAATACCTGGGTGAACACTAATATCTTAAGTTGTAGCTGGGTTCATAGTCTATTAGAGTCGCATGCAGACACTTTATATGCAGGTACCTCCGTAGGAGTACTTAAATATACAGGAACTAATTGGGTCTCTACTTTATCTGAGCAAATCAATGTTTTGATTGAAACTAAAGATAGTATATTTTATGCAGGCACTTGGAATGGTGAGATATGGAAGTCTTCAGATGGTAATAGTTGGAATAAATTAACTGTAAATAATGGAGTCCGAATATGGGATATGATTGAAATAAGTGATACTTTATATGCCTCAGGAACGAGAGATATCAAAAGTAATGACTTTTCTGGAATTTTCAAATCAGGAGATGGAATGATTTTTGATACTATAACATTTCCTCATATAGATAGAGTAGTTTATTCTCTTCTATTGGCAAATGACTCTACAATCTATGCTGGTACTGGTCCTGACTCGGGAAAAGTATTTAAAACCCAAGACGGAGGAAATATATGGGATACAACTCAGTCACTGGAATATGCAAATAGTATATATTCTCTTTTGCAAGGAGATGGTGCAATTTATGCTGGAACTGGTAGTTTAGCCGGATATCTATATAAATCTACAAATGGACAAAGTTGGTCTTTTGAGGATATAGACGCTACTATAAGTACAATATATTCTTTGTTTCAGGCATCTAATGGATTTTTATATGCTGGGACAAACAAAGGAATAGGAAGTGGTACATCGGTTTGGAGAGCCGGTTACTTTCCAACGGGGTACTTAAAGTCGTCAAGCTTTGAAGCAAGTGTAACTAATGAATTAAATTATGATTCTGTATTCTGGGATGTAGAACTTAATGGAGGAGCCATTGAAGTTTGGGTTCGCACTAATACAGAACCGGATATGTTTGGAATGGATTCTTTTGAGCTAAGTCATTCAGGAGATACAATTCCAGATGCATTTGATGGCAAGGGGTATATTCAATATCAAGTTAAATTTTCAAGTCCCTCGCAATATTCAACACCAATATTTAAATACATAGGAATAAATTATTTTCCTATTTCGGGAGCGAAAGAGAATGCACAATGTAAAACACAAAATATAAAATTAGAGATTTATCCAAATCCATTTATTCGAAAAACTATTATTCGTTATTCTTTAAATAAAAGTCAGACGATTCACAATTCACAACTTACAATTCACGATATTGCCGGCAGACTTATTCAAAAATTTCCGATTTCCGATTCACAATCTCCGAATCATGAAATAACTTGGGATGCAAAAGAAATTTCAGCAGGAATATATTTTGCAAAATTCAAAGCCGATGACTATGAGGATACAAAGAAATTAATTATTTTGAAATAAGAGTTTGATTATTTGATTCTGCTTTCCAGATAATGCGGTAAATGCTTAAAGTCATCCAGCCTGCAACGATAAAAAGAAAAATGACTTCAAGCCAAATCCAATAACCTAATCCTTTCTCCACACCTAATGCGACTTTAATAGTGATATATCCTATGTATGTGAACATTCCTAAAATAACAATCTTTACGGCAAGAAGTCCCCTTATTGTTATTTTTCTTATTTCTTCGGTTTCAAGTTCTTTTAGATTTTGAATTCGCTCAGTTTTAATTGGAAGGTTAACAAATCTAAGAGGATTTTTGCTTCTTGTAATAATCCAAGCTCCGACTGTTATTAAGATATAAAGTCCTATTTGTCCTATAGGCAAGATGAGCAAGTTTATCCAGGTTTTTGGGCTCCAAGCATCTGGTTCACCACGAGCATTGAAGTGAGTTGGAATTTTATCAGGTAAGTCAGGATAAGCTGTAATCGCTAAGTAAACACTCCATGCTATAAGAAAAATAAGTAGAACCTCTATCCATAAAGGATAATAATCTCTTAATTTTTTGTTCATAATTTAAATTCCTTAATATCTGTATATATTGGTCCTTGGGAAGTAAGCTCGCTTTTTATTAAATAAACTTGCTCTGTCAGAAAAGATGTTGTTTTGATTTTTTCAACTTTTAACTTTAAGCTTTCAACTTTCTTAATCCTACCAATTGTAAGATGAGGTGCAGGTTTACGGGATTCTGTCTCAAATCCTATAGAAGAAAATTCTTTGTTCAAATTTTGCATAAGTTCAATGAGTTTGTCTTTTCCTTCTTTTATCCCTACCCATAAAACTCTTGGTTGCTTTGAATTTGGAAATCCGCCTATCTCTTCAAAAGAAATATCAAATGGCTTTGACTTTTGAGTAGAAGATTTTATTGCTTCAATTACTGCTTCTATTTGCTTTTCAGGCACTTCGCCAAGAAATTTTAAAGTGAGATGAATATTTTGAGATGCTACCCATCGAATATTCCGGATATCCAAATTTTTTTGAAGTTTGAAAATTTTTTCTTTTATTGAATCGGGAACTTTTATAGCTATAAATATCCTCATTTCTGATTAACGATTTCAAGCAGTTATATTTTTGTAATTATTTCAATACCTTTATCTTTCACTACTATCATATCTTCTATTCTTACTCCTCCAAAGCGTGGCAGATATATTCCTGGCTCCACAGTAAAAACCATTCCGGATGTTACAATTTCTTCGCTTTTTCCTGAAACTCCGGGAGCTTCATGAATTTCAAGTCCTACCCCGTGTCCGAGACTGTGGCCAAAATACTCACCGTAGCCAGCATCAGATATTATATTACGTGCGATACGGTCAAGTTTCTTTAACGGAATCCCTATTTTTATTGCTTGGATAGCAGCAAGCTGAGCTTCTTCAACGATTTTATATATTTTAAGTGCTTTGGGATTTTTGCCAAGTATTATGGTGCGAGTTGTATCCGATGCGTAATAATTATACATTATACCGAAATCCACAACAACAGTATCGCCATCTTTTAATTTTCTCGTTCCTGCTTTTGCGTGTGGAAGTGCGGCATTCGGACCGCTTGCAACAATTGTTTCAAACGAAGTGCCTTGTGCTCCATTCTTCTTCATACGGTATTCAAGTTCAATCATTATCTCTCGTTCTTGAATTCCCGGTTTTATAATAGCTTCAATTTCTTTAAAGGAAGAGAGAGAAATTTTTGCTGCTTTTTTAATGATTTTTATTTCACTTAATTCTTTTATCTTTCTAATCTTTGCGACTTTGTTTTTGAGAGGCAAGAGTTTCTTTCCTGTAAGTCCTTTTTTGAATACAAAGTAGCTTGAGTATTTTATACTCCATTCAAATCCAATTTTTTTCAAAGGTTTAATAACCGAATGATTGAAAACCTCTTCTAATAGAGATTTTCTGATTATAACTACATCTGCACCTTTGATTTCTCTTTTGCATTGTTCTTTGTATCTGAAGTCAGTGAATAAAACGGCATCCTTTTGTGTAATAATAAGTATTCCGCTTGAACCGGTAAATCCGACAAGATAGTATATATCAGGCAGATTAGTAATAATAAATCCATCTACTTCCTTAATTTCTTTCCTCAATTTGTTAATTCTCATATTGCCTCCTATACTTTGTTTTTGTCAAAGCTTTACTATAAGTATAATACGAGTTTAATTTTGTCAACTATTTTTAGAAATAGTAGTATTCATACGATAAGTTCGTATTATGTAATTCTTTATGTTATCTGCCATTTTTTAGTAATTGTCTCTTGACTTTTTAAATATTTATTTTTATAATAATTTAAAACAAGGAGGTATATTATGAACATATTTTTTATCCTATTAATTGGGCAGATAAATCTTACTGTCTATAACAACAATCTGGGACTTGTGAAAGATGTTAGAGCTTTCCAACTCAAAAAGGGAGTAAATACAGTATATGTTACAGATGTAGCGAGTCAAATAGACCCTACATCGTTGGGATTTAAAGCAAAAGGAGTGAATATCCTTGAACAGAATTATGAGTATGACCTTATAAGCTCATCTAAATTGCTCACAAAATACTTGAATAAAAGTATAGAAGTTTTCCCAAAGGATGGAAGCATCAAAAAGGGGAAATTGCTAGCTTTTGATCCCCAAACTATTACCATATCTACGCCGACAGGTGTTACTATCTTACAACAAAAAGAAATAACAAGAACCCAGCTCTCCAAGCTTCCCGAAGGACTTATGACTACTCCTACACTTGTATGGCTTGTTGATGCAAAACAGTCAGGCAAGAAAAAATGTGAGCTCAGTTATCTGACAGATGGAATAAGCTGGCACGCAGAATATGTTGGGATAATTACTAACGGAAGTATGGACTTTTCAGGATGGGTAACTATAGATAATAAGTCAGGTGCTATATATAAAAATGCAAAACTTAAAGTGGTAGCAGGTGAAGTCCATCGGGTAAAAGAAAGAATAGTGTCGGAAGCAACTCCCGTAGTAGGAGCAAAATATGCACGACGTACTAATGCTGCACCAAGATTTGAGGAGAGAACTTTTTTTGAGTATCATATCTACGATTTGCGAGGTACTACCACTGTAAAGGATAATCAGGAAAAACAAATTAGATTTGTGGATCCTACGCAAGTAAAGACAAAGAAAATTTATATCTATGAAGGTGGTAAGAATGCAAAAGTTAAGCTTGAATTTAGGAACTCAAAAGAGGCAGGGCTTGGAATTCCTCTTCCAATGGGAAAAGTAAGAGTATATAAAGAAGATATTGACAAATCTCTTGTATTTGTTGGAGAAGATGAAATCAAACATATTCCGCGCAATGAGAAAGTGAGACTTTATATTGGCGACGCATTTGATGTTATAGGTGAGAGAAAGGTAGTTAACAGACGGAAAATTACAGATAGAGTAAACGAAGAGGATATAGAAATAGAACTCAGAAATCACAAAAAAGAAGAGATTACAGTGAAAGTAGTAGAAAGAGTACATGGTTACTGGGAGATTAGAAAGTCTTCACACAAATATGAGAAAAAAGATGCAAATAAAATAGAGTTTAATATTAAGGTTTCGGAGAACAAAAAAGTGAAACTCACTTATACAGTTCGACGTTCATGGTAATTAAAGTCTTCTTTAATTACGAAAGCACAAAATATTGAAAACACAGAATTTTCTAAATTGTTATGATTAAAAGAAATATGTTTTTTCGTGAAATTTAAATGGAGAATCAATGGGTAGGTGTAGGGGCGTTTAATTAAGGGGGCTATACTCTCATTCCCCAAACTGTGTGGAGTAATAATTTTAATAAGTGGCAGTGAGTGATATTTAGTCCGTTCAAATAAAGACTCTGTGCTACCGGTAGATAAACAGAAATTTTGTGTCTATCTGCGGTTAATATTTTAAGGAGGAAATATGAAAGTAAATAATTATCTTGATATAAAAGTAGAAAAAGTAGAAATGGAAGGAGTAAAAGGAGCAACTGTAAGACGACTTATTTCTCAAACTGATGGAGCTCCTAATTTTGCAATGAGAATGTTTGAACTTGAGCCAAAAGGGCATACTCCTTTACACCAACATCCACAGGAGCATGAAGTATATATCTTGGAAGGTGAAGGAACTCTTGTATATGAAGGCAAAGAGTATAAGCTTGAAAAAGACTATTGTGTATTTATTCCGTCCAATAAAATGCACCAATTCAAAAATATAGGCACTAAATCTCTAAGATTCTTGTGTGTAATTCCACATCCCAGCCTATTTCCGTAGTATTTTGTGAATTATTTTGGTTTCTAATGATGTCTCTTCAATAGAAAGCTGAGTGCTACGAAATTCAAGCAGACAAGTACAAGCAAAGAGAAGTAAAATCCATAAATTGGTATAAAAAATATTGATATGAAAAAACTTCCTACGCAGCTTCCGAAGAGGTCAACTCCATTAAGCAATCCACTTGCTTGTCTGACACTTTCTCCTTTTTGAATTAACTCACGGTTTGCGAAAGTCCATGCACATCCGGTTAAAAGTCCGCCGAGTATTGGAAGTATATAAAAAATACTTTCACTACTTAAAGTTATAAATCGTGAATCATGAATGGTGAAACGTGAGCCCCAGATTATGAGAGATAAAATCCCCAAATACAAAATCACACTTAAAACTATAATTGATAATTTGCTGTTCTTGTTTTTTGCCAGTTTTGCTCCTCCGGCAACTCCGAGCATAAATCCACCTGTGATTATTCCTATTTTATGATACATATATCCTTGCAACACTTCAAAGGAGAGAATTAATAAAATCTGTGAACTTATTCCGCTTCCTCCAAGAATCCCTATTGATAAAACAGGAGCTCTTACAATACTTCCAATCCCTATGAATATTAAGATTAAAATGAGAAGCATTAACCATTTGGGAATTCTTGAAAATCCTTTAAGCATTTTATTGAATGGCTGTGAGAAATAAGATGTCTTAACCATAGTGTCATAGTAATACGAAATAGGATGCCAATCTCTGTTTAACATCCTTGGGGTAAAATTGTCTAAAATGTTGTGGAGCCAATTTATTCGCTCCTCGTAAAACTCATAAGGTATAGAGTATTTAGTTACGTACTTCGTTGGCACTTTTAACCGCGAAGATAGGATTTCCGGATCTTCTGAAAGCCATTCCGATTTTTTTGACGCAAAGAGCTTTAGCTCGTCTCCCGGCAATAAAACGATTTCAGGGAAAATCTTTTTCAAAGTTTTATAAATAGTTCCATTATACTCTTTTAGCTCGTCAGACAGGTAATTTGAATTTGAACTTACGCTAAGAGCTACAACTCCATCCGGATTTACAATTCGTTTTAATTCATCAAAGAATTCATAAGTATAAAACCTGTTAATAAGTGAAGTGGAAGGTTCTCCGACACTTATAAGCACGAGGTCAAATTTATGTGGGTCAGGTGACTCACGTTCATCTTTGGTAGTAGGGACATACCATGACGTGTTCTTACCATAATTTTTTATAAATCTTCGTTCGTCTTCCCAATTCACCTGTACTCTTGGATCTTTGAGTATCTCAAAATTAATATATGGTTTACATACCTCAATTATTTTTTCATTAAGTTTTACCCATTGAACTGATTCAACTTCATATTTAAGAACTTCGTTTAAGAGTTCTATATCGCCTCCGAGGAGTAAAACTTGCTTCATTTTCTTAACTTGTAATGCGGGAAAATGAACTGTTTCTTCAGCTCTTAAGGGAGTAGGATATGTAGAACTTAAGATGCCGCTTTCATAAAGTGAATAAAGTTCATTCGTACGTACTAAAACAAGGTTTCCATATAATGACCTTTTGTAGTTTATTATTTCTTGTTTTGGATAATCGCATTTCATACTAAATTTTTCAATTTTTTTTGAGAAACTTATCCCAAGAATATTAAATCCAATCAACATAAATATAATAAATCGTAATTTGTAGGGACGAACCTGTGTGTTCGCCTTTGCAGTAGGGGAAAGGCATGTTTGTTTCCTACCTGATAATAGAATGAAAACAAAAATCAAATTCAAGATTCCTACTATAAGTAAAGTAGTAAGTGAAAACAATCTGATAAAGAGATATGCAAACAAGAATCCTCCTGTCATATCTCCTATAGCATCTAATATATAAACTTTTGATACTCCTTCTATGTCATTTTTTGATACATCTGCCCACCATTTACATCCTTGTATAAAGAGTAACCCAAGTATTAAAGCAAGAGGAGCAAATATAGTGAAAGAGATACAAATCATAGGAACGGGAGATATTAGTTCTCCTGCTCCTATATTGAGAAGAGGTTTTATAGAGTGAACGAGAAAAAATTCTCCAATTAGAATTAAAGGAAGAATAGTTTGTAGTTCAAGGAATATATTCTTTTTAATTTTTCTTGCTACTATGCTTCCAATTCCTGTGAAAAAAAGCCAGCCGGAAAATATTACTCCAAGGCAGAGTTCATTTCCGTAAAATATTTGCGTAAGTTCTCGTATAAAAAGAGTTTGAGCAATGACGGATGTTGCTCCTACTATAGTAAATGTGAGTAATAATATTCTGCGATACATAATAATTGATTAGGAGGAGATAACTCTCAAAATTAGGACTTATCGCAATTTTTTGTGAAGTAAATTGGTTATTCTTTGGATTGTGGATTCTATTTCATCTTGTGGTAGTGATTTCCCTTTTTTCTCTATTCTAAGTAATAAAAGATTGATGCCATCGTTTTGTATTTTGCTAACTCCAGTTTCATACTTAGTTAGAACTTTCAAAACTTTAGATAGTATCTTTTTCCTACTGGATATGCCTATGATAGTACATTTTTCAGCTATGTTGAGATATTTGATATTTGGGATGACCTTACTTTTTGATAATTTCACTCCTAATTTTACGATTTCGATAAGTTCATTATCACAAGCATTGACTCTGCAAAAATCCTCAATTCCATAATAAATTTCTTTTAATAGGTCTTGGGTTGCTCCTTTTACTTTTCTTTTGACTTCAGCAAATTTGTCAATATCCATCTTTCTCATTCCTTCATCAAAATCTCTAAACTCTCCAAGTATTTTTCTAATATTTTCTCTGATTGTAGAATATATATAATCAGTATCCGAGAAAACACTGGTGTTTACTTTTAAATCAAAAATATTAAGTTCTGCATTTTGATATGCTTTGGGTGGTTCACTCCCAAGAACCGCAAATCCCTTTATTTTGTCTAATATTCTAATAGCTTTACTTGTCCATGAGGAAGAGATATTCTTTACTACGATTATTTTGAAATGAATAAATTCAGGAGCCATAAAGTCTGGAGAAATATATACTTGTGGAATAAGGCTTGAATTATAGTCTTTAATTAGTTTTGGGATGATTGCTCTTGAATATTGCTCAAACCCACAGGGTATTTGTTTTATGGTTGCTTGTTCAAATTTACGAGTAATTATTTTTCGCATTATAGATTTTGTGATTCTTTTCTTATTTTGGTATCCATCAATTTCTATTCTATAAACTGATATATTATCCGGAGTTATGAATTCTTTGTTGTATCTTATCGTTAAGGGAGACACTTCTCTTATAGCGTCAAGGGCAAGCAATAATGAAAAATCACTATCTCGACATGTGATGGTTATTCCTGTAAGCTTTTCTCTCTTTGTATGTAGATGTTTTACTTTTACTTGTAATTTTCTATTTGTTTTTCTTGTTTTTTGTATGAATTCATAGTTTGTAAGAATAATTTCAACTAATTCTTTTGTGCCACGTTCTTCTAAATATTCTTCTCCTCTTGAGTCAAAGAACTTTGTAATCTCTTCTGCGAGTTCATATTCAAGCTTTCCATTTTTTTTAATTGATTCCATTACTTCTTCAAATATTTCTATTTTTTTTGCCCCATGCTTAATTAAAATATGTTTTCGCCATCCTTTGAAACAAGCTTTATATAATTTATGCCTTACTTCGTTTTGTTCTTTTGAAATCTCGGCAAGCTTATCTTTGTTTTCCACTTCAATTCCGAAAATTACCATTCCAATTTTATCATCTTTGTAAGGGATGGATATTCCCCAGTGTGTTGCCATATTCCACTTTTCTGTAACAACTCCCATAGTAGTAGCGGCTAATCCATGCCAATCCTTAGCCAGAAATCCAAAGAAATAAATAGCAGGATATTTTTCGAATTTTGGTTTTGGAAAGATTATTACTGTTTCCTCTTTCTCATTCCATTTTTGTAATAATGCGATTCGTAAATTGTTTACGGTTTTAGAAGGTATTCGTTCTACAACTTGTTTTATTATTTTTTCAATTTTGGTCATTTTGCGTAAGTGCGTATAGCACTATATTTATCCCAACTTTAAATGCTTCTTCTCTTTTGGTAGGTGGGTCATTATGAACTTCCGGATTTGCCCATCCATCTGAAATGTTTGTCTCATAAGTATAAAAGATAACAAGCCTTCCTTGATACCATATTCCATAACTTTGAGGTGGCTTTTCGTTGTGTTTGTGGATTTTCGGTAATTCTAATAAATTGTAAAATGAATGATATATCGGATGTGTAAATGGAAGTTCCTCAAATTTCATCTCAGGAAAAACTTTTGCAATTTCTCTTCTAAAGCTTTTATCCATTCCATAATCGTCATCTACATATAGAAACCCACCTTTTATAAGATATTTTCTTAAATTACTTATTTCTTCTCGCGACATTTTTATTTCTTTATGTCCAGTAAGAAAAATAAACGGATAATCAAAAAGCTCTAAACTTGAGAGACCTACAGTTGCTTGCTCTGTAGCTACTTTAAGAGTTGTTCGTTTGTTGATTTCATTTGCTAAATTTGGGAGAATTGACGGATCATTATACCAATCTCCTCCGCTGTATTTAACTCTTGCAAGGGTAATATCATAATGAGATGTACGAGTCAAGGCACTCGCATTTATTTTTCCAATAAAGATAAGAGCAATAATCCAATACATTTCTTATGTATAAATACTTCATCAACTCTACCTGTCAAGTTACTTTTTATTTCTTTTACGGATGTTGGCTTGTACAAAATAAAGTTACAAAGACGTAGTGTGAGGGAGTATCCCCTATTTGTCGAGGTTTATGGGTAGATGAGAGCATCTGCTCTCGTCAAGTTGAAGCGGAGGCTTCAACTTACCTGTTTATTTTTCGTAGAGAGCTCCATATTTTTTATAAGACCATCCGACTATTTTTTGTATGGAACTCTATAACTCCATCATTCTTTGTAGCGAGTGGGTTTATCCCCCTCCTCCTTTGCCGAGGATAAACTTCGGTGCTTGTATGACAAATCCTGCATTTTTTTATGGGAAAAGTCTCTTGACCTTGAGAACCGAGGTTTCTCCCACATTTTTATGATTAACGAATTATTGTAAGCTTCTTTGTTTCTTTGAAATTGCCGGTTTCAAATTTAATAAAGTAAATACCATTGGGTAGGGACATACTATAGTGTGTTCCTACATTATTTATGTTAATTGTATGCTCACCCTTTTTCTGAGTTCCGGAATAAAGATTCTTAACCAGCTTACCTGATATGTTATAAAGCTCCAAAGTTATATTTGTTTTTTCCGATAATCCATATTTAATTAAAGCATTCCTAAAGCACGGATTCGGATATATTTCCAACTTGTCATACTGAATTTGTTTCAGTATCTTCTCTTCCACTCCTACTTCCGGTCCTATCTTTATAAGATAAACATCATTTTTGCCAGCACCAAAAGAATTTGTATATCCTGCGATTATAAAGCCACCTCCTGCACATTCCTGAACAGAATTACCTTCATCATATTTAGTTCCGCCATAAGTTTTAGTCCATAAAGTATCACCGTCTGTATTTGTCTTTATAAGATAGACATTACCATCACCAAAAGAACTTGTATATCCTACGATTATAAAGCCACTATCTGCGCATTCCTGAACAGAATAGCCCTTATCAGAATCAGTTCCGCCATAAGTTTTAGTCCATAAAGTATCACCATTTAAATCTGTTCTTATAAGATAAACATCTTCTAAGTCAGTACCGGAAAATTTTGTCTCTCCCACAATTATAAAGCCACTATCTGTACATTCTTTTACAAAATAGCCCTTATCAGAATCAGTTCCGCCATAAGTTTTCGTCCATAAAGTATCACCATTTGAATCTGTTTTTATCAGATAAATATTTTCCAACGAGTCAGTACCGAAAGATTTTGTTTCTCCCACAATTATAAAGCCACTATCTACACACTCCTCTACAGAATAGCTCTTATCAGAATTAGTTCCGCCATAAGTTTTAATCCATAAAGTATCACCATTTGAATCTGTCTTTATCAGATAGACATCCTGCAAGCTATCATCAAAACCGGTATATCCTGCAATTATAAAGTTCCCATTTGCGCATTCCTGAACAGAATAGCCATAATCAAAATCAGTTTCGCCATAAGTTTTTGTCCATAGAGTGTTACCAGTTGAATTCGTTTTTATAAGATAAACATCAGAATATCCAGCGCCAAAAGACATTGTATGTCCTGTAATTATAAAGCCACTATCTGCGCATTCCTGAACAGAACGACCATAATCATAACCAGTTCCGCCATAAGTTTTAGTCCATAAGGTATCACCGTCTGTATCTATTCTTACAAGATAGATATCTCTTCCACCAACACCAAAAGATTTCGTATGTCCTGCGATTATAAAGTCTTTGTTTGCACATTCCCGAACAGAAAAACCATAATCATCATAGGTTCCGCCATAAGTTTTAGTCCACAGTGTATCAAGCTCTGCAATTGCAGATGCAGACACAATAAATTGTATTCCTACAATTATTCTGATAAATCCAAACATCCTTTTCATAATACCTCCTTTTCTCAAATCTTTCATAAAACTCCACAAGTGTTATGCTGTCCTGAACCTGATTCAGTATCTCTTAAAAACTTTTTATATTTGAGATTCCGAAACAAGTTCGAAATGACATTTCTAAAGATACTCCTTTTCCTGTTAAAATTTTCTTGCTAAAATGAGAGGTTAAATACTTTGTAACTTGTAATTACAAAAGTTTAATAATTCGGAGGTTCTTTTGTGATGGTAATTCCATGTGGGTGAGATTCCTCTTGTCCTGCTTTGGTTATTCGGACAAACTCTCTCCTCTTTTGGAGTTCTTTAATATTTTTGGCACCACAATATCCCATTCCAGATCGCAACCCTCCGATGAGCTGATATATGACTTCTGATACATAACCGCTATAATGAACTCTTCCTTCTATGCCTTCCGGAACAAATTTCTTTGCGTTTTCTTGGAAATATCTATCTCCTGAGCCTTGTTCCATAGCTCCGATTGAACCCATTGCCCTATATTGTTTATATCTTCTGCCTTCAAAAAGGATTGTTTCTCCCGGTGATTCATCGCATCCTGCAAGCAAATTTCCAATCATAATAGTAGATGCCCCTGCTGCGAGAGCTTTTACTATGTCACCGGACCATCTTATTCCTCCATCAGCAATTATTGGGATTTGAGCTGCAGAGGCGCAATCAAGTATAGCAGTGAATTGAGGAACTCCAATTCCTGCAATTATACGAGTGGTACATATAGAGCCAGGACCTATGCCGACTTTTATAGCATCTATATCTAACTCGTTGAGAGCTTTTGCTGCAGAGGAAGTAGCTACATTTCCAACAACAATATCAGTGTCCGGAAAGAGCTTTCTTAATTTGCGAACAGTGTTTATAACATAAATAGAGTGAGCATGAGCAGTATCAAGTACAAGACAATCGCAGTTACATTTTGCAAGTTCACGAGCACGATCTAATGTATTCTTTGTAACACCAACTGCGGCTCCTACTCGTAGCCTTCCGAGAGAGTCTTTTGTTGAAGCGGGGGAGACTTCTTTGCGAGTTAAATCTTTTAATGTGATAAGTCCACATAAAGTACCATTGGAATTTACTACAGGTAGTTTTTCAACTCTATATTTATTTAATATAGTTCTTGATTCTGTTTGAGAAGTTCCGGGCTTGCAAGTAATGAGATTATCTTTTGTCATAACCCTGGAGACTAATTTATCAAGATTTTTTTCAAATCGCAAGTCTCTTCTTGTTAATATACCGACAAGTTTATTTTTTTTGTCAATTATCGGGAAGCCAGAGATATTATGAGTTTTCATTAGCTCACGAGCATAGGATATTTTTTCTTGAGGGAAAAGAGTAATTGGAAATTGAATTAGCCACGATTCATGCCGTTTTACACGTTCTATTTCCTGTGCTTGTCGCTCTATTGATAAGTTTTTGTGAATAATTCCGATGCCACCTTCTCTTGCCAGTGCAATAGCCATTTTAGACTCACTTACCGTATCCATAGCTGCAGATACTATAGGTATAGACAAGGATATATTGCGAGTGAACTGAGTTTTTGTGTTTGTGTCAGCAGGAAGGACTTTTGATGACTTCGGTACAAGTAATACATCATCAAAAGTAAAGGCTTCTTTTATAAAATTTTTATCCATCTTTTATCTCCTATTTACCAATAGATACTCCAATATGTTTTGTCTCGTTTTTAGAGTGGGAATTATGAGAAAGATCAAGACGAGTAGAAAAGTTTTTCTTTTCTGTAAGAGCTTTGTCACTCATAATACAGTTTCCATCAAATAATACACCTTCTTCAATTATAAGTCGTTTGCATCTAATATCTCCTTTAAGAGATGCACCTGATTGGAATTCGACTCTTTCATCTGAGGAGATATTGCCATCTACTTTTCCACCTATTAAACAATTTTTTGTATGTATCTCTCCTTTAATTTTTCCAGATTTACCAATAATAAGAGATTCTGAAACATCTACATTTCCATCAATTGTTCCATCTACATGGATGCTTCCTGAGACTTTAATTTTCCCATTTATTGAAGTTCCTTTCCCAATAATGTTTGTTATGCCGTCTCTTGGTTCTTTCATTTTACTTTACCTCCTTTTTTTGTACTACTATAGAAATAACAGATTTCTCCTTGTCTATCTTATTAATAACAACTTTCTGATTGCAGAATAATCACCAGTACTGAAATGACAGAAATATATTCCGCTTGATATTTTCTTGCCCTGTTCGTCTGTAGCATCCCACATAACTTTATATTGTCCTGCAATCTTTTTCTCATCAATTAGAGTGCAAACCTTCTGCCCAAGATGGTTGTAGATTTTAATTTGTACATTACAGGGTTCTGCTATGGAATAACGAATTATGGTTGATGGATTAGATGGGTTAGGTGAAGCATAATCCATAAATCCTGTTTTTAGAACAGGCAAGGATGCTTCTGAGTCAATCCCAAATGCAGAATCTACCGAAAAACTTATCAGGAAGTCATCTGTATTAGCATTACCAGAATCATCCTGACATCTGACACAATAAGTATAATCATTGCTATCTTCTAATCCTGTTACGAGAGTTGAGTGATAAGACGAATCTGTGTTTGTGAATGTGCTTTCCATATCTGCATATTCTGTGTTTGGTGTGGTTGAGTATTTGCAAATGGTGTTTTCATTTGTTTGCAATGAAATAATCGTATCGGTTGTACCATAAGGAAGTTCACCTGTTGGCTGAGGGTTAGAGCGGGTTGGTGGTGTTGTGTCGGAAGTGGATGCTAGTTGATACCCTTTTATTCCTAGATAAACAGAATAAGCCTCTGTCAAGTTACCATTAACATCTATTATACTATCGGATGTGTTGCCGACTAGATTCCCGTGAGGGCTGGAACGAATAACAACAATACTGCTATCAGACACATCTGATGTATGTGAAATATGACTCCCTGTCGGTGTTCCAGAATTTTCATTAACTATCACATTATCATAGAATATAAATGGACCATCACCAGTATTTCCCCGTCTGAGTGTCACCGTTCCCTCAAAAGTATTTCTATAAACATATACTGGAGTAGTTGTTGTACC
>JAUVIV010000144.1 GCA_030592575.1 bacterium
TGAAAAAGAAATCATAGAGATTGAAGATTGGCTTAATAATAGACCAAGGAAGTGCTTGAATTACCAAACACCATTGGAAGTCTTGGAAAAAGAAAGGAGCGTTGCACTTGCTGGTTGAATTCAGTTAGATAAAAAAATGAAAGAAATTTCTATAATTATCGTAACCTGGAATTCGGAAGAATACATAGAAGATTGTTTAACTGCAATCAAGAAGGGCGCTTCGCGAATCGCCCCTACATACAAGAATAGTAATGGAGCCCACTCTAATCAATTGGACAATCACAAAAATTGTTCCTACGAGATAATCATGATAGATAACGCTTCGCAAGATAAGACTGTTGAACTCGTAAAAAAGAAATTCCCAAATATTAGGATAATTGAAAACTCCTCCAATCTTGGTTTATCAAGGGCAGTCAATCAAGGTGTGAAAGCAAGTTGCAAACTCTCCCCCACTTCTGAATACATTCTCCTTCTTAACCCTGATGTTGTAGTTAAGGAAAATGCTATCCAGAAGCTTTATCAATTTATGGAGCAAAAGAAAAATGTGGGAGCTTGTGGTCCAAGATTTTGGACACCATCATCAGGTAAGCTACAAAGATCTTGCCGAGAACTTCCGAGTTTTAAACACTTATTTACTGAATTCTCCGGACTTGGCAGACTCACAAAATGTTCATCATGGAAAATGTGGGATTTTGATTATAATGTAGGAGATACTCACGAACCGCCTCCGCCCAGCGAAGTAGAACAACCAATGGGCTCTTGTTTGCTTATTCGCAAAAAAGTCTTTGATGAAATTGGAGGAATGAATCCTCGTTATCCTATATTTATGAACGATGTGGATTTATGCTATCGGATAAAGAAAGCAGGACATAAAATCTATTTCGTCCCTTCTGCTAATGTGAATCATCATCTTGGTGGTTCAACTCGAAAAGCCAAACGCAAAATGATTCTTGAAGAGCACTGGAGTATGTATCATTATCTGAAAGACCATTTTATACGAGTCGGGAAACCTGTATCTACCCTAAATCGTTTCCTTGTGTCTCTATATGCTATCTTGCTCCTGATAAGTACTTTTTATCGCATCCTCTTTAGCTTCTTCAAGAAGCATTGACGTAAATTCAGAAAAACTTACCACAATCATAAAATTTTCAGATAATATATTCTTTGTATTCTATATATCTATTGTCTCTTTACAAGAAAAGTCCAAAGATGGCTTTGCCAAGTTTTATTTCGGGAATTTCTTTTAGTCGAAGTTTAAAATCATATCGCCAGTTGTCAGCATAACTATTAAAATTAAACACAGCTTCCCAACAATGCAAGTCCCGAGTAAGAGAGAAGTTTTGGTCTATTAGTTTATTATCAAGAAAATCATACATCCCTGAAAATCCTAATTTCCAATTTTCTGTAAGCTTTGTTTTAAGCCCGAATCGTAAACTTTGGTCACTACTCCAATCATCACGAGGAGTCCAACTATAACTCGCATTAGCAGAAAACTCTTTTTTAGAAAAATAAGAACTAAGCATAAGTTGCTCAAACTTAAGTATCTTCACATATGGCTTATAAGTCCAACGAGTTTCTAAATTTAATAATGGGATAGCACTTGAACGCATAGAAATGCTAACAGGATTAAGACTGTCCTTACCAAAGTCCCAGCTACTCCCGAGATTCAAGGTTGCTAAATTAAATTTCTTTTCACCAAGCACTAATTGAAAATCATTTCCTACAGAAAATCCGCAACTGCGAGCAGTATTAGTAAAATAATTTGAATGAGAATGGGAATAGGAAATTCTTGGACGAATAGTATGTCTAAATTCAGGGGTAAAAACAGACCTCCCATAAAGATTTGTGGAAACAGATACACTGTAATTAGAGTTGCGAGGCTTGAGTAAGTGTTCGGGATATTTTAAAGTATCAGGGTTGTTGTAAGCAAAAGTATGATTAGTTGCAGGCGCTACAGTAATATGTTTAAATAATTTAAAAGGAAGAGAAAGTCCAAAATTATTGTAGGCAGATTGTTCATATTCTTCGCTCGTGTTTGAGTTTGTAAAAGCACCATTACAAGAAAAGTACCCACCAAAAATGTTTATAGAATTAAGCCCATAAGATGCTTTTGGAAACCACCTCTGAATGCTGTCTGTATCAAGGTCTCTTCGTTCCTCAAGCACAAAGTTCATTGTTCCTAAATCCCATGCTTTGCTAACCGAAAGATAAGAGTTCAAAGTTTTATCAAGCTGTACTAATCTTTCATCTTCATAATCTACCTTCACAGAGCCATCACTAACAAAATTCCCCTTTGCTCTTAAGGATAGTCTGGAATCAAAGTTTTGAGAATGTTCACAATCAATCGTCCATCTTTTTCTTCTTGCTTCCTCATTGGGAGACTGTTCAGCTATGTATGAACTATTAAAATTTCCTTTTGCATTTTGCGAGAGTACCCATCTACCTTCAAGATTAAATCTCGGTCCCTTCATCTCATAATAATTGAATGTAAATGTAGCATCTGACCAACTATTTGTAACCAAATAGTATGCGAGATTTTCAACATACCTTCCCTTATCACTTGAGCGTCCAATTTTAGGATGCAAGAGTCCTGATTGCCTTCCGCTTTTAATCGGAAACCACCAGAAAGGAGTAATAAAAAGCGGAATGTCTTGCACAAAAAAAACAAGTGGTCTCGTGTAAATCATATCATCAATATATACCTTGAGTTCCTTTCCCCAGAAGTAATAATGAGGAGAGTTAAGATCGCAAGTTGTGAATCTACCACGATTTATGTTGAGAACATCTGTTCCGACTTTCGTTATAATTTCACCGTCAAACCATCCCTTTTTAATTTGAGTCCTGCCATTTTGAACAATTCCTTCTCCAGTATCTAAATTGTATCTCATTTTTTCACCTACTATTTTTTGACTCCCAACCCAAAGGATTGGATTGCCTGTCGCAGTAACCATACCTTTCTTTGCCTCATATTTTATTGTATCTGCTTTGGTAGTTATTTCGAGAGTTTTAACTTCGGCATTCCCTATAAGCCAAATTATCTTCTCCTCCCACAGATAATTAAGTATATCTCCTTTGTAATTAACCTGTCCCTTGACTGCGTTAATAAGAATTAGAAGAAGAATTATATTCATTATTTGAGATTACGAGGTGATTCCCAATATTTTCGCGGACATCCCCAGAACTTTCGGGGTATGCCCCCAACATTTCGGGGTGATGTCCCATCCGTTCGGTGATATTACCCATCCACTTGGTGATACTACCCATCGGCTTGGGGTAATGTCCCATCCTCTCGGGGTGATGTCCGATTCTTTCACACATTCGTGTAAGTCATTCATAGAACTCCTCAAATCATTCATTCCTCTCCCTGAATCTTTCATAAACATCCGATTTATTTGTAGGGGCACGATGCATCGTGCCCCTACATTCCTTGAATTTCCTGAATTATCGTTTTTTTAGAAACTCTATAATTTTTGTTACATTATCTAAGTTTCTATTTTCAAAATCAATAAGTGTAGGTCGGAAAACGGGCTTACTTAATACCTCAACTTGGGTCCTATTATCGTCCATCTTATTCACATTAAACGAAACTACATTTCTTCCCAAAAGCATACCATTCCTTGCTTCAATTTTTCCTTGAGAGCGGTCTTCATTCTGAATTTTGCGTTTCTCTATCAAGTTAAGAGACAAAACACACAGGTCAAAGGTTCTATCATACGGAAGTTGTAGTTCTATGTTTCGTATATGATAAACGTTTAATACATCTTTTTCGTTATATTTTCCCGATGTAATTCGTCTGACTCTACGAATATGAAATAAACTCCTTATTAAGGAGAAAA
>JAUVIV010000003.1 GCA_030592575.1 bacterium
GAATGTATAGGAAAGTGAAGATAGATAACAGTGGAGGCACTATTACCAATTGTATGCTGGACAGTGTATATATCTGGCTTGAGAACTCATCTCCTACTATTACGAATAATGTGATTACAGGGAATGGCACAGCTATTAGTTGTCAGAGTGATGCCAATCCTATTATCAATTACAATGACATTTTTAATAACTCGCACTATGGTGTCTACAATGCCAGTGCCAGTGTTACAATCAATGCTGAAAACAACTGGTGGGGAGCATCGATAGGTCCTTTTCATTCAAGTAATCCCAGCGGGACAGGGGATTCAGTTTCTGATTATGTTGACTTCGACCCTTGGTCGTCAGTCCCAAACAATATAAATCCAGGCAATATAACGTTAGACGATATAGCTATAACTGACAACTTCATTGCTATCAGTGAGAATGAGAAGCACGGTATATTTCAAAGAATATTCGATGCTGTTATGGGATTTTCCGGTCCCAGTACTGGAACTGATGTGGATATATATCTGACATTTTCTGATAACTCAAACATCAAATCTATTACAGGTTATTTTGAGGCAATTGATCCGGCAATTACCTTAAATCCAGAGCATCAGTTTAGCAAACAACCAAACGGCAAGTATAGATGTCAGTTTAAAACTCTAAATCTTTCACAAATGACAATTGAGATAATCAAAAAGATACTGTTGTATTCTATTCATACTCTTGGTACTGGTGGTTTGCCAGTTGACATCGAATTCATAAGTCCCAGGATGAAGTTACACAAGGTCACTGTCGAATTCATAATAGGTAATGACCAAGTCCTTACCGTGGATGAAGAATTGCCGAGATTTAACAAGAGTCTTTCAACTCAGATTAATGATTTTTGGTGTAGTGGATTATTTAACTATGACTGTGGTATCTATGCGGCTTGTCCTGTTGATTTTTGTGTTGTAGACCCATCAGGCAATAGACTCGGAAAGTGGAATGGTCAAGAATACCATAATATTCCTTACTCAATATATTCAGATACCACTGAACCAGAATTGTGTGTTATATTGGGAGATAGTACCTATAATACAGTTTTTCAATCAACTTCTAGTGGACAGGACTCTTTCCACCTAATTATTGAGCAGAGTTCCGTTAGGAACCCAAACACAGATAGGAAAGTAACTTTTCCCTCAATAGATATTTGTGATAGTACAGAAGCATATATTGATGTAGGGCATACTGTGTCATCTTTCAATTTAGATATAGATTATGACGGTGATACCAGCATAGATACTACTATATCTCCATCTTCTGACTCAACAGGAGATTTCACATCACCACCTGCTCCTACTGGATTGATAGCTAGTTCAGATTCTGGAGAAGTCTTTCTTTCATGGAATGCAAATCCTGAAGCTGATGGAGTCAATTATTATGTGATATATCGCGATACATTATCACGCCCGATAGACTCTATATCTATTTCTCTTGATACCAACTTTGTAGACTCAACTATCATCTCAGGGAATAAGCATTATTATAGAATAACAGCAGTTGACAGTTTTGGAAATACAAGTGATTTCTCGCGAGAGGTAGAAATTGATTATGTAGGTATTGACGAAAAAACACTGGATACACCTATTGTCTATCGCCTGTATCCCAACTATCCCAATCCATTTTTTTCAAAAACCACTATTAAATATGCAATACCACTAAATACAAAAGTATCTTTGAAAATCTATAACATATCCGGGCAACTTGTTAGAACACTTGTTTTGAGAACAGAAGATCCTGGATATAAGTGTATCCATTGGGATGGATATGATAACAAGAAAAAGGAAATTGCTGGAGGAATATATTTTTACCGTCTTGAGACCCCAGATTTTGTGGATACAAAGAAATTAATATTACTCAAATGATATGAACAATCTGTATAACCTTCCTATTTACCTTTAAGGGAAAAGACAAAACTTATCATTGCATACGAACCCCCAAAACGATAATTTTAAATATAATTGAAATAATTCCAAGAATATGGGAAAGATTTTCAGCTTATTTATTGGTCTTATATTTTTATCTACATCTTTTGTTATTATTAGAAGTTGGATAATTAAAACCATAAGAACAAGAAAATTCTATATGGGCAATTTAAGATATATTAGTCGTAATAGTTCAGTTAGAAGATGATGAAGACCTAACTCCAGAGTTCTTGAAAGAGCTAAAAAAGGCAGAGGAAAATATTGAAAAAGGAAAGGGGATAAAACTTAATTTTAAAAAGGAAGTAGAAGGCTACTTCAATACTATGTAAAATGAAATACAGTTATCACTTTGACCCAGAATTAGATAAACTTCTAATAAAACTGAAGAAAAAAGATTTTGTATTACATGAGCAAGTGACGAAAAAAGTTTTACAAATTGTAGAGAAACCAGAATTGTATAAGACATTAAGTTACTTTGGAGGAAAATACAAACGTGTTCATATCGGTCCATTTGTGTTAAGTTTCACTCTTAAAGGAAACGAAGTGTGGTTCTTAAGTTTAAAACCTCACGATGAAGCTTATAAGAGGTAACCAATGAGGCAAAAGTTCTGAGAAAGGTATAGGTACAGCTATAGACTTTTTTCTTTTTATCACTTCTAATTATATGTAATAGCTCTCTAAAACTATAAAGAGATGCTTAAAGGATTGGAATCGTGTCTACTTTGAATTACTCTCCCTTCCGATCTGGTATCTCTTTTTTTCTTTCAGGTATTTCTTTCTTGCTGTTGGGTATTATCGATTTTTCTTTCTCAATTATAGGAGTGTCCTCAAGACGTTCGTAGTCAATCCTTATCTTCTGTACCTTATTTACAAAGTTGGATAATGTACGCTCAGCGTTCTTTCTTTCAGAAACATCTGAAAGACGAAGAATAGTCTCTTCTACCAATGTCATACATCTTTCAAGGTATTCGTCGTATTTCTCTTTAGATATTATTCCATCTTTGTATCGCATACACATCTCATATAACCATCTATCAAGTAATGCAGCCTTTTCACTTGCCTCTCTTATCTTTTCTGGAGAAACGTCTACACTTGGCGATATGTCTTTCAAGAACGCCTTAGCAGAGATATGTTTCCCTTGATATTCTATCAAAGGCTTACATTTGATTCTTGCACAAGAAATCACAAGCACTAAGAGCATTGCTATGACAGACGTAATAACAAAAACTCCCTTCATTTTCTCCTCCCCTCTTTCTTCCTGCAACTTGAAAGTTGCGATTCTTATTAACACGATTTAAAATCGTGCCTACATTTACAAAATCTCTCTTAAACATGCGAAATGCCCTTCTTTGCCATTTTTACCTTCTTATTTGACTGAACCAGCGTCCTTCCTTGGTATTAAAAGTGATATAGGCAAAATACGTTTAGACTCTGAAATTTCAAATTGTAAAGATTTGCATATTTCTCCTGGTTTTTCTTCACTTTCAAAAGACATGTTCCACAAATCCCCCGGTCCTAAATCAAATTCTATTTGTTTCCCATTATACGTTGCATTTAGAATCACACCCGTAATTTTTTTCTCTTTTCCATTAAGAATTTGCAGTCCATAAGAATAAACTTTCTCATCAAATCTTGTAAGTGATTCTACTCTTAATAACTCACTGTATTCAATGGGATAATTTCCTATCGAAAAAGAAGAAATTAAAAGCAGTCCCTTTTTTATTAAGTCAATAGGTACTTCTTCCAGTACCTTCCAAATAGAGTGGTTCCAAGGTACATATGCATTAGCTTTCTCCGCTATCACAGCAGATCTTGCACTAAAGGGATTACGTCCAGCTAATGCATCCACATCTGCAGTAGTATTAACCTTTTGGGGAGACCATAAAGATTGAAGCGTCACATTCGATGGTCTTGTAGGATGAACTATATAATCCACACCTGGTGCTTTCCATTTGATGCGCATGTTACAATATACATTGTTTGCATAGCTACCGTTCTCTGCTATGTAATAGTACTCCTTCATCTGTAGACTAAAAAAAGATTGTGGAGAGATACGAGAGGTTAAAATCAAGTCGTTAATTGTATTCGGTGGCTTAACAATAATAGCATCATGGTTTTTGTTCGGGTCATTCCATCGTGTAATAATATCTGGATACTTATTCTTTGCCATCATTCTCTCCTTTTAAGCCATCTGGCTTATGAGATTAAGCTAACACTCAGATAGGACTTGTCAACCCAAAAATCTAAAAGTATATACTGGAGTATAGAAAAGTTTAAATACTACCCATGTTTTTTACTATCATAGAATGATTACAAAACTTGATTCAAGGTGCAAAAAGGCAGTATTCAACATAGAAGATATAGTCAATGAAATGAACTTAAAGCTCAACCACATTATAGAGACTCAAAAAGAAGCAAGATACTCAAGTTATAAAATGTATCCTGAACTTTATTATCAAGCGTATCAATAAGTAAGAATTATTTCCACTCAAATATTCAAAGTCTAAAAGACAAACAAGCTCTCCTAAAAGGTTTTTGCGATACCTTGAGGATTGAGTACAAAGCTGGAAACAGCCAAAATCGCCGGTTACAGCCTGTCTGACTTGAATGTCAGAGTAAATAAAAGGAAAAATAAAATGCCACAACAATCACCAAACAATTAAAGTACACAAAACAGAATTTAGTGGCAATTAGTGCCTTAGTGTTTTCGTGGCGAGAAAAAGGTAAAAATGGTAAGAAGTAGATATATACCAGGATGGAGATTTTAATACCTGTGAGGTAAGCAACTATAATTCTCTTTGCAGTTTTTTTCCTTCTCTTTTTTGTTGCAATGATTGTCTCCACAAGTTCAATGACAAATCGCAATACTCTGGTATGATGATAGAAAGAAGTGTTGCGCTTACTGATTGAATTCAGTTCCATCAAAAAGTCAAGAAAAAGCTTGAATTATATATATATTTATTTATACTACTCAAAATGACATATTTTATAGCTTTTGTTTTTGGATTTGTGCTTGGGAGTATCCCGTTTGGATATATCCTTGCAAGGGTATTCAAAAAAATAGATATAAGAGAACACGGCAGCGGAAATATAGGAACTACAAATGTGATGCGATTCTGCGGAAAACCAATTGGTATAGCGGTTTTTATTTTTGATGCAAGTAAAGGATTTGTGCCTGCCTTTTTGTCAGTTCAGTGGCTGGGGATGAACCCTGCAATCATTGCAGGGTTGGCAGCATTACTTGGGCATGCATTCACTCCGTGGCTTAAATGGAAAGGCGGCAAAGGAGTTGCGACTGGATTGGGAGTTTTTATAGGACTTGCACCTTTATCTGCTTTTAGTGCTTTTTGTGCATGGATTGTGATTCTTTTGATTTTCAAGTGGGTATCGGTGGCATCAATGGGAGCTGGGGCAGTACTTGCTATTTCTACATTATTGCATTACTGTATTTCGTCTATATTTTTTTTCGCATTAGTAGTTTGTTTGCTTATAGTGTTTTTTCATCGTTCAAATATCCGACGCCTTCTACGAGGTGAGGAACCAAAAATCGGTAAGAAATAACCACGAAGAACACAATGGGTACAAAGAGTAAACCCAATTAGAACATTTTAATGTTGAGTTGACGCAAATAGTTGTTCTATCTATTTGAGATTCTTCACGGAGTTTATCCTGAGGCGAGAATTGAGATTCTTCACTTCGTTCAGAATGACAAGCGAAGGGCTCGGTGTGACAGGGTGGAAATTGTTCAGGGTGACATTTACCGAAGGGCTCAAAATGACAGAGAGGGAAGAAATGATTATTTATGCCACGCCGAGATTAAAATCATATTAGAATAAACTTGCCCCGAAAAAGAATTTTTTCTTTATTTCCGGGAAAATAACAATCTCTGCCTTTTCTATATTGGCTTTTTCTTTTGCAATTTCAATAGCTCGAAGTAACCCGCCAATTTCATCTGTCAATCCAATTTTTTTCGCATGAGTGCCGCTCCATATTCTCCCTTGAGCAATTGAATCTACTTTAGCTTTATCAAGTCCTCTTCCTTCTGCTACTTCGGTAATGAACCAATCATAATACCATTCAATCTCTTGTTCAAATTTTTCCTGCTCCTCTTCGGTAAAATGTCGCAGGGTAGAAAAATAATCAGCATGTTTGCCTCGCTTAACCGTGTCCCAGCCAATCCCAAATTTATCATAAAGTCCTGTTAATACCGGGTGCACACCAAATACTCCTATTGAGCCAGTGAGTGTAAATCTGTCAGCAAGGATTGTATCGGCAAAGCAGGAAATTTCATATCCTCCCGAAGCGGCAACATTACTCATTGAAACAATAACGGGCTTTTCTTTGGCTACTCTTTTTAATTCTTTGGCGATTATATCAGATGCAAAAGCACTTCCCCCACCAGAATTTACTCTGAGTACGAGTGCACGGATAGATTTATCTTTTCTTATTTTATTGAGGAGTTTCGATATTGTTTCAGAACCCATGTATTTGCCTCCGATAATTGGGATTGGATTATATCCACTTTTCCCCGTTGCTATTGAACCTTCTGCTATAAGAAGAGCAATTTTGGGTTTATCCTCTTTCCATGTTCTTGTGAGCTCTTTGTTCCCAAGGAATTTTTCCATTGATTCTTGCTTTGAGGATTTACCGGAAATTTCTTTCAATATATCATCTATTTCGTATTGATAAGCAACTGTATCTATAAGCCCAAAATTCAGAGCTTTTTCGGAGTTAAAAAATACCTCATTGTTTATAAGTTCAAGAAGTGAGTCAGGTTTCATATTTCTGGATTGTGCAATTTCTCGAACCATAGGTTCCCATATATCATCAAGATAGCACTCAAGTTGTTCGCGGTCTTCTTCGGACATACTTTCTCGTTCCAACATTTCTCGTGCAGATTTATATTTACCTATATGTGCAATGTCGGTTTCAATTCCAAGTTTTTCCAGAGTACCTTTTAGATACATTTTATTTGCTGCAAGTCCGGGCAAAACTATACTTCCAAGATGAGGTAAAATTATGTAATCTGCAACGGAAGAAAGATAATAACTACTCATAGCATATCCTTCTGAAAAAGTGATAATTTTTTTGCCTGCTTTTTTGATTTTCAGGAGTTCTTGCCTGAGTTCTTCCGCCTGAGCTATGCCAAGACTGTAAGGTTTAAGATGAATGAATAAACATTTTACATCTTCTCTTTCTTTTATTACTTCAAGATCGCTCAAAAGGTTGTAAAATCGGGGGGTACTGCTTTTCTTAAATCCAAGATATTCACTCTTTTCCTGCATTTCAGGGTAAGAACCTTTAAGCGTGAGCTTAACGATTTTCTTTTTCTTATGCATAAAAGTAGGATATTGTTCACGAGATAGAATCAAAGATGCTTTTTCGTGCTCAAATTTGGCGTCAGTATTTCCTCCTATTTTCAAATTCCCAAAAGATATATCTGTTCCAAAATTTACCTTTAAGTTGTCATTCTGGGTGTTAGTGAAGTTTCCTTTTTGACTCACAGAAAGAGAAAAAATAACTCCATCCAAAGGTTCAACTCCAATTCCATATATTAAATTTTCAAGACTGTCTTTTGCAAATAATGCATCGCAAAAAATTGTAACTCTGTCTGTGCCGGGTTTCAAACTTATACCTCCTCGCATAACAGGTTTCTCTTCAATAGGAATTACCAACCCAAAACTTACAAATTTCTTTGGTCTGAATATTCCTCCAAGTTTATGTGTAGGAGCGATTCGTGAATTACTCTTACCAAAATTGTAGTTATAGCCAAGCCAAAAGGATTTTCCAATATTCATACTGCTTCCTAAAGTAAAAGATGGTTTCTCTTTTTGTTTTAGCTCGATACCAAATGCTGAATTTTGAGAAGATAGACCGATTAAATGCCAGTCATTCTCAAATAAATATATACATTCATATCCCTGATTTATCCCAAGTCCGGCCGGATTCATAAATAAAGCTTCTCCTCTTCTTGCAGTTGATACGGAACTTCCATCAAAACTTAAGAATATACAAATTATAAGTTGTAGCATTTATCCTCCTTTTTCCGATTTATATCAAGCAAGACAAAAAAGTCAAGAGGAAACAGAGAAAGTAATTAAGTTGAAATAATCCTGAATCACGAAAACACGAAAAGCATTGGCACACAGATTTGCACAGATTTGAAAGATTAACACAGAAAAAACAATAAACACGAACTTATCACGAACACCTTTGAACCCTACACAAACAAAGATTTTTCTTTTCTCTGCGTTCTTTGCGTTTCTGCGGTGATTATCTTGTCTTGTACAAATCTGCGATTATCTGCGTCCATCTGCGGTTGAAAAGTCTTCTCATTTTATAAATTTTCTTTGTGTCCTTTATGATTCATTTTTTATCTCTTTATCTGTGTTTATCCGTGGTTAAAAATATATTAAGAGGGCAGGAATTACAAGAGAACAGAAGCACCCACGGTTAGCCATCTTCCCGGAAGTTCAATTCCAGGTATTTCTTCATACTTTGTATTCAGTAAATTTTTTGCTTCAAAGAAGAAAGAGATTTCGCTGAGCTGGGTAGATAATTTTGCTGAGGATACCCAATATCCTACCTCCCCGACTCGAGACTTAAATGTTGTAATTGTATTTGCCGACAGTATCCAGTTTTGGATAGAAAATTTACTATTCCATTTGAAAGCAAGCATATGTTCCGGATAATTCAGTGCGTATTTAGAAATGTGTGTATTATCGGGTACTATTTCACTTTGAATAATTGTATATGGAATTGTAAGGTGCGAGTGCTTCCAAAGAGGCAATTCTATTATTATTTCTACGCCCCTTATATTTGCTTCTTTTATATTTTTTACTTCCCATGGTGCGAGTGTATCCGATTTCGGTTTTATCCAATCTATTAAATTATCTTCATTCCGAGTAAATAAAGTTCCACTAAAAATAGAATAATCTATTCCAAGTTCATAGGAAAAAGCTTTTTCACTAAGCAAATTCGGGTTGCCAATATTCCCCAGGCTTTCATAATAAAGCTCGGTAAATGTAGGAGCTCTGAAAGTTCTTCCACAAGAACCACGCAACTTAAATCGAGTAGAAAAAAGATAGCCAAATGCTAAGGATGGTGAAAAGTTCCACTTGTATTGAGAATTATAATCTGCTCGAGCACCAGTGTTTATATGTAGGGGCAATTCGTGAATTGCCCTTATAATTTGATGCTCAATATAAAGAGCTACATTCTGACGATTGTGATATCCCAATGCTGAAGATTCCACTCCTCCTCTAATTCCGGTGCTTTCGATTCTTTCTTCTCCGACTTCTCCTCCAAAAGCTACATTCCCTAAAACGTTTAAAGAAGTAAGTACCAAAAGTTCGCCTCCATATTTATAATTGGTGTGATAGTTAGTATAAATATTTGGCTCCTCTCTTATATATACAAATTTATCATAGTGTTCACGATAATACACGGTTGGTTCTATCAATAATGTAGGAGCGGGTTGCAAATTGTTCCTACGAATAGATTGCATCTTTATGCTTCCAAATTTTGTGCGAGTCTTTTCCCAGGACGGTGAAGGTGCATAAAATCCATAAGCTCCAAACTTTTTATCTTGTAATCCTAAATTGATATCAACATTGCCAATCTTTGTTTTCGCCCACAAGTTCAAATTATCAAAATCAGTGTCATATCTATAACCATCTGACTTTTGATACCCAATGGATAAGCGAGTATTGAATTGAGTTGAGTGAGTAGCAAGAGTATGTGTGCCATAGTTACCATAAGAGCCACTTATTCCGGTAGATTTAGAAGTTCCGTTTTTAGTTATGATGTTTATGACTCCACCAAAAGCGTTTGCGCCGTATAGAGACGAGCCCTGTCCTCTTAATATTTCTATTCGCTCAATATCATATAATCCCACAGGTATATTTAAACTATGATGTCCGGTTTGTGGGTCATCTGCTTTCACTCCATCAATAAGGATAAGCACTTGCTCAAATCCTGCTCCTCTGATTGATGGATCTGCTTGAACTCCATAAAAATTCCTTTGACGAATGTCAACACTAAGCGAATAATTTAGTAATTCAGAAATTGAATGGACGGGCAGTTCCTTGATTTCCTCACTTGTTATTATAGTAATACTTCTCAATACTTCAGGTAGTTTTGATGATATTCTTGAGCCGATTACTACAACAGGTTCAAGCTCGTATGTTAGTTGAATGTTTTTACCACTGCTGTCATTTTGAGCCCTTCGGTAAATGTCACCCTGAACAATTTCCACCCTGTTACACTGAGCCCTTCGCTTGTCATTCTGAACGAAGTGAAGAATCTCAATTCTCGCCTCAGGATAAACTCCGTGAATAATCTCTTCTTTGGCTATGAAACTGATTACAAGTAACAGTCCAAGCATCATTTATTATCGGGAAATATCTTTTCCGGGTTTAGTATATTATTAGGGTCAAAGACACGTTTAATTCCTCGCATAAGTTCAATTTGCTTCTTGCCAAGAGCCATCTCAAGATACGGTTTTTTGGCAAGTCCTATACCATGTTCACCGGAAAGCATTCCTCCCAGAGATAATCCTGTCTTAAATAATTCTTTCATAATCTTGGGTATCTTTGCTTTCCATTCTTGCTTCGGTGTGTTTTTCCTTAGTATATTTATATGTACATTTCCATCACCGATATGTCCGTAACTCACAATTTTCAATCCATATTTGTGTTCAACTCTTTTTATTTCACGAAGGAACTCCGGCATTTTGCTTCTTGGCACAACTACATCTTCTCGCTCTACTTCACTTTCTGATTTCAAGGCATCTGAAATGGATTTTCTGATTTCCCATAATCGCTCTTGCTCACGTTCAGTTAGAGCGACAAGAACATCAATCGCACCATTCTTAAGAGCAATGTCTCCAATCTCATTATATTCACGCTCAACCTCTTCTTTCCGCTCGCCATCAATCTCTATCAGTAGGGAATAGGCACCTACATTAAATGGTGATTTTCTTCCAAGGTAACGTTCAGAAGCTTCAATTGCTTCTTGTTCCATAAGCTCAATAGCTGATGGGCAAACCTTATGCTGTAGAATTTCCTGTGTAAATTTGCTAACTTTTTCTATATCTTCAAATGGGATAAGTAAAGCCACTTTCGTTTTTGGTATTGGGAGAAGTTTCAAAATTGCAAGAGTTATAATAGCAAGCGTGCCTTCACTTCCAATAAGCAAGTCAGTTAAATTGTATCCTGTTACATTCTTTACAAGTTTACCACCGTATTTTATAATTTCTCCTGTTGGTAGTACTGCTTCTACTCCAAGCACATAATTTTTTGTTGTGCCATATTTCACAGCTCTTGCTCCACCGGCGCATTCTGCAATATTCCCTCCGACAGTTGATGTCTCCAATGATGCGGGATAAGGTGGATAAAATAAATCTTGCTTTTTTGCCGTATCTACAAGTTGAGCAATTATAACTCCTGGTTCAACAACTGCCACAAGGTTTTCAGTATCTATTTCATGTATCTCGTTCATTCGCTCAAGTGATATGACTATGCTTTCGGGAGATGGAACAGCTCCTCCTGAGAGACAACTTCCGCCTCCTCTTGGAGTAACAGGTATAAGCTTTTTATTTGCAAGCTTCATTATCTCGCTTATTTCTTTTGTAGTTTTGGGCTTTACAACTGCTTTTGGGAAAACCTTAAATCCGGAAGTTTCGTCGTGAGAATAAAGTTCTAAATCCTCAAGTTCTGTTAGAATATTCTCTTTTCCTACAATTTTTTCTAATTCTTTGAGCATTGTCTATTTTGGACTTGATGAATCAAGTTCCTACAAGATAAATCAAGTTGCTACAATAGATGTACATTACTATAATAATCATAGAAACTTTCAATATTAAAATCACAAGGGCACAGAGAATCGCAACTTTATCCCTATGCCCTTGCTGTAAAATTCTATATAAGCATTCTTACTTCAATAATACAAGCTTATTTGTGGCTTTGAAATCAGGTGCTATCATACGAACAAAATAAATTCCTTGAGATAACTTAGTTCCATGGTCTGATTTTCCGTTCCATTTTAAGTCGTAGAATCCTGTTTTCTGCTCACCCGATACGAGTGTTTTAACTGTTCTTCCTGTTACATCATATACCTTGATGCTAACCTTTGATAGTCTTGGAACTCCATATTTGACTGTGATTTTTGCTCTTGTTGCAGGGTTTGGATATGGATGTGAAAGACTAAAAACTTTAGGCATAGGTTTTGTATCAGGTTCTTTGATTCCTACCTCAATTCCACTTGAATATGTATAAAATCCAGCTTGTTCAATATAACTTGCAGTTTCGGATTGTCCGATAACTGATTGTCCTACTGCATCCTTCAAAATATAATTTGCTGAGCTTGAGCTGCTGCCTGCATTTGAAAAAGTACTCTTTGTCATTACATAATCAGCACAAAACCCGGAGCTCGCAAAAAATAATGCAATTAGAATATACTTCATCTTATCCTCCTGGTTCAAAAGATGCCTAAGTATAATAAAGACATCTCGTTCCCATAGTGTTTTTCTTATTTATCACCGGTTATTTTGAGTTTGTTGAACTTCCTTTAATATCGTTACTTGGTGATGATGTAAATGCTTTACTAACAGTGCCATAAGAAGTAGGATAGAATACTGCTGTGAATTGGTATCTGATTACTTCAGTTGAGCCTGCAAATTTATCGCAAACAAAGTAATAAGTCTGGTCACCTGCTGTAACTGCCTCTACGCGAGTTATAGCAAAAGGTATTGTTGCATCACTTGTAGTTGCATCACCAGCGTCTTTGGCGATGTTTGCCATATAGGTATAGTCCAGTGCGGCTGTTTTGGAGATAGATGTACGTGCATAATCTTTGGTGCCGTTTGTGTGATGAAAGTCCACAAGACCTGTAAGGGTTACCATTACAAATCCTGCTGACGGAGCAGTAAGAACGAGTGTTGATGCAACTGAATCAGCGGTAGCCAAGATAATTTCTCTATTACTATGGTCACTGACAAGTCCTGGAAGATTTGCAGCTGTGAGGTCACCGGTTATATTAACATCGCCGTTAAAATATCCAGCATATCCAGCATTACTTTCCGCATAAATTCCATATTCATTCCCAATAGAGTCTCCGGTAGTTTTAAAATACCCTGCATATCTATCACCGGAATTAGCATGATAATTGAGGTATGTCTGTGTTCCATCATTGCTCCAATTAGTAATTGCATTCGTCTCGGTTGCACCTACATAAGAAAGTCCTGTATAGCTTGAAGAGTTATCGTAAATAGTGAAATTATTTGCATCTTTAGGACGGATATAGCTTGCTATGTCTTCCCATATAGCATCTGCTGTAGCAGTAGCATAAGCAGCGGTATCTGCGTAGACTGCTCTCATTGCATAACCAACCGATACAATTTTTTTCCTTGGAGAAAGAGTATCACCTGCGACTTGAGTTTCAAGCCAAAGCGGTGTACCTGTGAATATATTAGCAGGAATAGGAGTAACACTTCCAAGCAATACATTAAATATTCCTTTAACTACTAACACACTTATTTGTGTTTCTGACCAAAGTTCAGTTCCTGCTGTTGATGTATTGTATAATCTGAAAATCATACCAATATTACCAGTAACTCCGGCAGTATCGGTTGCATCTCCGAGCCATCCCTGATAATTCATCTCAAGTGGAGTTGCTTTAACAAGCTCTCTCGTTGCTGTTGTCTGTGGTTGAACAGAACTTCTGCTTGTTATTTTTTGTATTCCCGAAGCGTTTCCGTTTTCTGTGTTTAAATTACTTGCTTGCGAATTACCAATAAACAAACAAATTAAACCAAGGGTTAATAAATATCTCATTTTAAAACCTCCTTTTGAGTGTAACAAATTTGTTTAACACTCGTTAAATTTGCGAGGCAAAAGCCTCAATTCTATATCCAAAACCTTACTCCTTGATTATCAATTTATTAACCTCACCTCCTTTCAAATACAAATCAATGTTTTTGTAAAATCTCTAATTCCTTATTTTGTAAGAATTAGAAGTCTTTTGAAATGCTTTATTTAATATGAATGTGATTTCTCTAATGTCAAGAAAAAATGTAAATAGTTATACAAGTTATATAGTGAAGTACAAAATAAATTATCATAGTATATCAAAAAAAACTTGATATGTTTAAAACATCAGATATTATACGCTTGATGAAAAAACTTGATGAGATTCTCAAAGAATTGCACCCGCTTGAAGTAAAAGTCCTGTTGGCTTTCAAGAAAAAAGAAATACTTACAATGAATGAATCAATGGATATTACCAAGTTATCAGAAGGGGATTCTCGTAGAGCGATAGGATGGTTGACAACAAAAGAAATCATAGAGATAATTAAACAAGACACTAAGACTCTTGTTCATTTATCTGAACTGGGCAAAAAATATTTAGAAAAAGGTACACCGAGCAAGCAAATTATAGAAAAAATCAAAGCAAAAGATTCGGTGATTATAAAAAATCTTGATTTTTTGGAACCACTTGAACTAAGTGAAGCTATTGGCTTTTTGAAGAGTAAAGGGATTGTCAAGATAGAAAAAGGTGGAGTTGTTACATTTAACGACAAATCGAATCTAAAAGATGTTGAACATATTAATGAATTAGTAACTAAAATCCAAGATGGTATAAATATCAACTCTCTTACCACTGAAGATAGAAAAATTATAGAAGAAAGACATAGAGAACGTGGAAAATCAAGAGGGATGTTTGAAATCACAAGAAAAACAGTAGCTACTTTTAAGATTACAAAAGAAGGTAAACAATTAATAGACATTTTACACGATAAAAAATTGCCTGAGGAATCTATATCTCAATTGACTTCGGAACTAATAAAGAGTGGTAATTGGAGAGAAAAAGAATTCAGAGAATATAATATAGAACTTTCTCCTCCAAGAATAGTTACAGGAAAAGCTCATCCTTATCAAGAATTTTTAAATCAAGTAAGAAATAAGCTAACATCTATGGGTTTTTGTGAAGTATCGGGTGAAATTGTGGAAACGGAGTTCTGGAATATGGATGCTCTTTTTATGCCTCAATTTCATCCTGCTCGTGAAGTGCATGATGTTTATTTTATGAAATCACCAAAATGTGCAAAAGAAATTGACTCTAAATTTTTGACCGCTGTTGCCCAAACCCATCAAAATGGAGGACTTAGTGGTTCAAAAGGATGGGGATATAAATTTGATTCTAATCGTGCAAAAAGATTTGTTCTCAGAAGTCATGGGACGGTTTTATCTGTACGCACTCTTGCTAAATATCCGGAACCACCCGGTAAGTATTTTACAATTGCACGATGCTTCAGACCGGACGATGTGGATGCAACTCATGCGCCGGATTTTTTCCAAATAGATGGTATTGTATTAGCAAATAATATAAATTTTAGGGCATTACTTGGATTACTTAAATTATTTGGAACGGAAATTGCAGGTGCATCGGAGATTAAATTTACTCCTGCGTATTTTCCATTTACAGAACCCTCAGTTGAGTTACATGCCAAACATCCAAAACTTGGTTGGATAGAGCTTGGAGGAGCAGGTATATTCAGACCGGAGGTTACGACACCACTTGGAGTTAAGGTTCCTGTAATTGCTTGGGGTATGGGGCTTGACCGAATGGCAATGATGGCTCTTGGCATTCACGATATTCGCGATCTTTTTTCCCGAGATTTGGAATTTCTTCGGAAAATGACAGATTAACAGAATATAAAAACTTGATTTTCTAAATTATGAAATATTATCTTCTATATTTTTGTCTATTTTTTATTGCGGGATGTGCTTCGTCGTGGCGTAAATTTGATATAAAAGAGACTCCCATTCCTTCCGATTATCCTGTTGCCGAAGCTGTTGTTCTTCTGGATGAAGGAGAAATGTTTATAAGAGAAGATAACACTGCTATTTTTAAACATCGTAGAATAATTAAGATTCTTACATCTGAAGGGCAAAATTATGCATATTTATCTTTACCTTTTAATTCTTATTCGGATATAAAAAAAATACGAGGTAGAACTATTAAATCAGATGGAAAATGTTTTAATGTTGATATATCTAAAATTGTAGAATCTTCCTCATTTCCTAAGTTTATTCTATTTTCAGATGCCAAGATAAAGAGCTTTAAGTTTCCTAAAGCTTGTTTGGGTTCTTGCATTGAGTATGAATATGAGCGGGAAATTAAAAGTTTATTTTATTGGAATGCTTGGAATTTCCAAAAAGAAATTCCTACTCTTGAATCTCGCTATATCTTATCTGTGCCAAAAGATTTTGATTTTGATTACAAGACATTAAATATAGAGATTCAACCGCAAATAGAAAAACAAGATGAAAGAATTATCTACATATGGGAGGCTAATAATTTGCCAGCTATTTCAAAAGAACCCTCTATGCCATCAATTGGAAATATTATTGCAAAAATAGAATTTTTTCCTCAAAAATTTAAAATTGATAAATATGTAATGGATTGTTCAAATTGGAAAAATGCTGCTTGTTCTGAACGAAATTTGTTAGAGCCACAAATAAAATCAAATAATGAAATATCTGAAGTAGTAGACAGTTTAATTTCAGGAATTCATGTCGTTGAAGAAAAGATAAAAATAATTTATGAGTTTGTAAAATCAAAAATTCATTATGTTGCAATAGAAATAGGCATAGGAGGAATAGAGCCGCATCCTGCATCAGAAGTTTTCTCAAATTACTATGGTGATTGCAAAGATATGTCTGTTCTTTTGGTAACTATGTTTAGGGAAGCAGGTATTGAGTCTTATCCTGCGTTGGTGCGAACTAATAGCTACGGCAAGTTAGAAGATTCTATACCTTCTTTGAATCAATTCAATCATGCTATTGTGTGTGTGCCCAATGATACTGGCTATATTTGGTTTGATCCTACAAGTGACTTGCCTTTTGGTGAGATACCTAATCAGATACAAGGAGTTCTTTCGCTTATATCTGATGGTGAACTTATAGAAATACCAATAAGTCAATCAGCTCGTAATCAAAAATTGCATATTAAACTTTCCTCAAATGGCTTGTTTCTTGGCAATGGTACTATTACAATGAAAGGACAGAATGGTGTTGAGATGCAAACATTTTTGAAAAGAAAAAAGATTGATGAGCGGAGAGAATTTTTTGAAAAACTGTTAACAAATCGATGTGCTTCTTGTATCTTACAAGATTTATCTATTTCTCTTGATTTTCCTATAAGGTTTGATTTTACATTTAAAGGAGACAACAAAGGACAAATTGTTGGAAATGAAATTTTCTTCACACCTAATTTTTTTGGACGCTTAATGCCAATGGATGCTTTTTCAAAGAAGAAACGAACGTATCCTGTGTTCTTTGATTATTCGTATACTAAAATAGATGATGTTACGGTTGAATTTCCTGAAGGCTATTCTCCTATGGCTGTTCCTCAGAATAACTCTTTAGAAAATTCTTATGGAAGTTTTACTTGTTCTTACTCGGTAGAAGAAAATAATATTCATTTTCATAGGGAATTAGTCTGGAAGAAAAATGAAATTCCTGTAACAGATTACTCTCAAGTAAAAAGCTTTTATGAAAAAGTGTTAGAAGAAGATGCTCGAGAAATAGTTTTAACAAAAAAATGAAGGAGATATTTATGAAATATTATAATAAATTAATTTTTTGCTTTATCATTGGATTATTTTTACTTCTTGGTTGTGCTTCCAAAGATGACCAATGGATTCGTCCTTTACCAAAGCGAATTATAACTCAAGAGCAGTTACCTAATGCGAATGCTGTCTTTCTATTAGATGAAGAAAGTTTTAAAGTTATTCCACAAGAGGAAGAATTCGGTTTATTTGGTAGTTTTACCGGACTTCATACTTTTGAACTTAAAACGGTTATTGTTACAATTTTGAACAAACAGGGACTTCGTTATGCATCGTGGGAAACTCCTTGGTATTATGTTGACCCTGAGGATAAATTTGGTGGTATAATTGAAATTAAAGGAAGAGTCTTGAAACCAAATGGTGAAATAGTTCTTCTCAAACCTGAAAATATTTATGAAGTTGATATTACGAAATATCTCAAAAAAAAGCATATTGCGTTTCCTGGAGTAGAGCCAGGTTGTGTGATACAATTACAATATATTATACAACATCGTTGGCGAGCAAAGTCCGCAAGTATTCGTTATCTTCAATACGATGATCCCGTACTTCATTCTCACTATTATATTACTTTACCTACTAAATGGGAACCACGATATAATGCTTTGCCAGTGGGGTATTTAGAAGAACCTGATATAGAGCAGGTTGCAAAAAGTTATGGAGCAGGGAATACTTATCACTGGTATAAAAGGAATATTCCGGAAATTGAATATGAACCTTTTATGCCTTCCTTAACTGATTTGATTCCTCGGGTAACCTTTTCACTTTACAAAATTGAAGGGCAACACTCACGAAACACGAGTAATTGGGAAAATATTGGGAAATGGTTTTACGAAGCAATACAGAATAAGATGAACCCAAGTGGAAAAATTAAAGAATTAGCAAAAGATTTAACGAAAGATGAGAAAGATATAAGGGTAAAAATAAAAAACATTTTTTACTGGATTCAAAGTAATTATAATGTCGGTATTGATAATACATGGGTATTTCAAAAACCTGACGAGACTATTGATGAAGGCAAAGGTACAAGTGGTGATATAGCTTGCTTACTTATTTCTATGTTAAAAGCCAGTGATATTCAGGTAGAGCCAGTACTTATAAGTACAAAAGAGAATGGTAAAGTTGACCAAGAAGTTCCCACTTCAGTATGGTTCAACCGTATTATTGTACGTATTCCTTGTGAAGACAGTTCATTTATCTGGCTTGATCCTGCTGCAAAAGTTGGGGACATTAATGTTTTACCTTATGAGTCTCAAGGTGTGGATGCATTTATTCTATCAAAAGATAGTAGCCATTTTGAAAAAACACCTATTGCTGGACCTGAAGATAATGCGCATATTTGTGAGATTGAGGTATCTTTGAAGGAAGATGGCTCAGCTGCTATTTCTTACGATATTACTTTTGAAGGTGAAATTGAGCGGGGAAAAAGAATTGAATATACAACTTTAAAGCGTACGGAATGGGAGGTTGAGGCTGCTAAGCTATGCGAAAAGGCAGTATTAAAAGATTATTCTATTCCTGATCCTGATAGTCTTGGAAAAACTTTTAAAGTGAAAGCTGATTTTGATATGCGAAATTTTGCTGTACGAGCAGACACAATGCTTTTTTTCTCTCCGTTTTCTTTAGTTCCTTCAAAGCAGTTATTTCCAAAAACTTCTCGTATTCATCCGGTAGTTTTCGATTATAAATTAATCAAACGAGATAACATAAATGTTACTATCCCCAAAAAATACAAAATAGTGAAAATACCTACTGATTTTACTCTTCAATCTCCACATGGTAGGGTTACTTTTAAGTATCAGATGAATGGAAAATATGTTGTTCGTTGTGAACGTGAAGTTATACTTGATAAGTTAAATGTTTCAGTTAATGAATACGAAAAGTTACGTGATTTTTACACAAAACTTTGTGAAAAAGAAATGGATAAAATTATCTTATCAAAAATAATCAAACGATAGAGGCAAAAAATAGAGAGTCTACAGGTAGGGGCGTTTAATTAAATGCCCCTACATTCAATTTCAGGATAAGAAAATTTTCAATAGAATATTCTAATCTTTCACGAAAATTTATTTGCTTTTTAAAAAATCTGGAAGAGAAGAAAGATGTGCATTTTAAAATAGGAGCTATCCTACCCTTCTGTTTTTGTCAATAAAAATCACAGAAGAATTATTCCTTTCACAAAAAATGTTTGACACAGAAGCACGAGGAAGTATAATAAAAATATGAAAAGGAAATTCATTACAGGTATCGTAGCATTGCTTCCAATAGGGCTTACGGTATTTATTATCTGGTTTATGGTTATGAAAATTGGGGGGCTTCTGGAAGTAGTTTTCAGAAAAATACCCACACTTTCAAATTTACCTTTGCCATTAATTTCGTTTTTTGGTTTTCTAACGCTTGTCTTAATTATTTATATGATTGGTATCATAACTTCAAGTTATATAGGAAAGCGTATTTTGAAATTTGGAGAGGATATAATTTCAAAAGTTCCTCTTATCCGTATAATTTATACATCTGTAAGGAAATTTACGAATGCTGTATTCATAGATAAATCGGCATTTGAAAAAGCAGTGGTTATTGAATATCCAAGAAAAGGAATTTATACTATGGGATTTTTGACAAACGAATCCAGCTGGGAAATTGATGGAAAAGGAGAAAATGTAAATGTATTTATCCCGACATCGCCAAACCCAACTTCAGGATATTACATAATTGTTCCAAGAGTGGAGATAAGAGAAACAGATTTGTCTATTGATGGTGCATTAAGAACCATCATTTCGGGGGGAGTAATATTACCGAGAAATAGGAAGTTAACAAAATTGAAAGAGGAGGCAGATAATGAAGGAAGAGAAAAAAGAGATTCGCAAAATTAGATTAAAATCAAAGAATTGGACATTTATTCTTGTGGGGTTATTATTTATTGGAATCGGATATTTATCCTTAAGTAAAGGTTCTTTGACTTTAGCTCCGGTGCTTTTGGTAACGGGGTATTGTGTTTTAATTCCGATAGGGATAATTTTAAAATAGTACTAATAGATATTTGAATTAAAGCATACGAATTTTAACTGAGTCATTTCCTGGATAGCGTACTTTACGCCTTCTCTTCCGATTCCGCTTTCTTTTACTCCACCATAAGGAATATGGTCAACTCTATAAGTCGGTATGTCGTTAATTATAATTCCGCCTACTTCCAAGTTTTTAGATGCATAAAGAGCTTTTTTGACATCATTAGTATAAACTCCTGCATTTAATCCGTATTTAGAATTATTAACTTTTTTAATTACTTGTTCCCAGTCCTCAAATCCCATAATTGATACAACAGGAGCAAACATTTCCCGAGCTACTACTTTCATTTCAGGTGTTACATTGGTGAGTACGGTAGGTTTGAACATAGAGTCCTTATGGCTGTTGCCAATCAAGACCTTAGCTCCTTCCGAAATTGCTTTATCTATCCATTGTTTTGTGCGATTGGCTTCTTGTTTTGTAATCATTGGACCTATATCCGTATCTTCATCCAATGGATTTCCTGATTTTAATTCTGAAACTGTTTTCAAAAATTGCTTGATAAATTGGTCTTTTATGTTTTGATGGACGTAAATTCGTTGAATAGATATGCATACTTGTCCGGAATAAGCAAAGCTTCCGAAAACACATCGCTCAACAATTTTTTGTAGGGATACCCCTATATCTTTATCAATAATTACAGGAGAGTTACTACCTAGTTCAAGTGTAATTCGTTTAAGTCCTGCTCTTTCTGTAATTCCGAGCCCAACGGATGCACTGCCGGTAAATGTGATTTTAGAAATTCTTGTGTCTCGGACTATAGCGTCTCCGATTGTGGAACCTGTTCCTGTTAGGATGTTCAAAACTCCTTGCGGGAGTCCGGCTTCTATCATAATCTCTCCTAATTTAATTGCAGTTATAGGAGTATATGTGGATGGTTTGAGCACGATAGTATTTCCTGATGCAATTGCTGGAGCTATTTTATGAGCAACTAAGTTTAATGGAAAATTAAATGGAGTAATCGCAGCTATAATTCCAAGTGGTTCACGGAAAGTAAATCCGATTCTATTTTCTCCTTTGGCTGATGCATCCATAGGTATTGTCTCGCCATAAAGTCTTTTGGCTTCTTCAGATGCGAATTTGAATGTTTCGCTTGCACGGTCAACTTCGCCTTTTGCTAATTTTATTGGCTTTCCTGATTCTAATGTAATAGTTTGAGCAAGTTCTTCTTTTCTTTCTTTTATAATATCTGAAGTGTGTTCAAGGATTAGAGCCCGTTTATGAGCAGGAAAGTTTTTGGTAATTTTAAAAGCTTCTTGAGCACTTTGGATGGCATTATCTACTTGTTGTCTGGTAGCTTTCGGAATTGTGCCAAGTAGTTCCTGGTTGTAAGGGTTTCTAACTTGTAGTGACGATTCGCGAATCGCTCTTACCCATTCACCATTTATAAGTAATTTATATTTTTTAGGCATTAATTTATATTTTCCTACCGCAAGGTTTTTAACCTTTTGTTTTATAATTTTTTTCTCTGCGGTAATTTTTTTATTTCTTTTTTTGGCAAAGGACGTTGACTATTGCTTCCACATTTGGGACAAGTTCTTTCTTTTGGGATTTTTTTATCATAGAGTTCCTTATACTCATATCCGCATCTTAAGCATTTAAAAGTTATTTCTTCTTCAGCCATTTTATCCTCCTTCTTTTTTGCAGTTCTATCTGTTATAGGATTGTTTTTTGGAAGTGTCAAGAGAAATGTAGGAGTGTTTTTGCTCCTACACGGCGTTAATTGATAGTACTTAAGTCTGTCTTAAAGTGTGAATGAAAAAATCTTATTATTAATTGTAGAGGATTAGGGAGAGCTTAAATTTATTTTCTATACAAATTTTAAATGTTGCACAGTTAAAACTATTTAAAAACTATAAGTTTTAGGAGTTTTGTTTCTTCATCTGCTTGAAGTCTCAAAAAATATATTCCATTTACGACCGATTTTTCTTCATCATTACATCCATTCCAAGCAAATTCATATACACCGCATTCAAGAAACCCGTCAAATAATTTCTTCACAAGAGTCCCTGCTAAGCTATAGATTGATAGATTGGCTTTAGTCGGGTACTTTTTGATATTGAACTTTATACGAGTCTTTTGACAAAATGGGTTAGGAAGGCAAGAAAAGAGGATAATATTTGAATCTGCAACATCTTCTTTCATAGATGTTACGCTATCGGGAACTTCAATTTCAAAAAAATGCATTACCTTTTCAATATATTGTACTCTCATAGAATCAGGAATTTCCGAGAATCTGAATCGTGTGCACCAAATTTTGTGCTCATTTTCATAAGAGAAACCACAAACTTTTCCTTCTTTATCTGAGAAAATTGTATCATAATTATTCGGGAGAAACCACTCAAAACTTTTATCAGAATAATTGAACGAAAATCCCATACCCGATATTAGAGACATAGGAACTTCGGATGTATTTTTTCCTGACAACAATTCATTTAACCAAAGATTAGATTTTTCAATATATAAGTTTTTGGGAAGAGAGTCTATAACGAAATTCATCTCATCGGAGATAAAAAGAACTTTGAAATTTTCAAGCCATTCGTTTTTGATTTTCAAATTTTCGCTCTCGTCTATCCACATTCCTTTATATCCAAGTTCGCAAAGTACATTATTTAGCAGTGTATCAGATACAAGAAAATCTCCACCAGCTACACGAGTTGAAACCGCAAGCGTATCATTGTTCGGATTTTCGTCTCTATACGAAAAGACTTTGAAGTTTATTTTATAATCTGCTCCGATACAATACTTGCTCCATTCCGGAAATTCAACTATACTCTCTCCTCTTGCTTTAAGAGTATCAATCACGATATGTTCCATATATATAGGCACTTCGTTTGAATCTATTTCGCAAAAAACTTTACAATTTGTTTCGGGTATTCTACCAAGATTATGTACTATACAGACTGGAGAAAAAACACTGTCAGGAAAAAGCCAACTCACAGGTGCTTCAGTAATTTCTATATCCACTTTAGGTATTCCATGTAAATTAAGAGACGGGTCACCCCAAATTTCAAACTTTTGAGTATTTTTCGGGAAATTGGTTTCATACCAAAATTTAGCTTGAAGAAAAGCATCGCCAACTATTTCATTTTCCATAAGATATTTTAAAAATATATAATTAAAACTTTGGCTTCCTCCATCACTTATATTATTCCAGTTAGGCATATAAGATGCTTTGGAGTCCGGTGCTACTACGCAAGCAGCTCCTTGTTTCAGGAATTTTTTCGCATCAAAAGGAGCAAATACAAAAGAAGGGATTTCACCATAAAGGAAATATTTGCTTAACTTAATTTCATGAGCTTCCGGAACCTCATCTCCATCATCCCACAACCAAATCTTTGAATGAGTCAAAAAATTGATTATCGGATAATTACCGGAAATTATTTCACTGTTAGATTCTCTATAGTTCCACTTTGTTGGAATTACAGACTCAAGTTCTTTTAAAAAAATATTTTTATTTTCTTGAGGAATTCCGGAAAAATCTTCATTTTCATAATTAGATATTCCTTTCACGAATAATATTTTTTTATCTACTCCATTAATCTCAAATTCTATAGTGTTCTCTAAGATAGAGCTCAAAATATCCACATCAGTATATGGTATTCTTCCAATGATACAACCTGTTGAGCTTTGCAATTCTACAGAATCACCTATTACAAGAATATATTTAGGATTTCCTATAAATTCTTGACTTTCCGAAGAGATAATTTTTACTTTATGTCCAATCGTTTCTTTCCATTCTGCGAAATCCTGAACAACTGTTCTGAGCTCTTCAGGAACTATTATTACGTAGTTATGCGAACCAATCGAAGTTCTTCTGTACCATTCTTTTGCTGCATCAAGATTAAGTACTTTATGTGTAGGAATTGTATTCAACGGGAAAATAAAATCATCCAATGTGGTATCAACTTGAACAATCTTTTTAGGGTAGGTATAATCAATATCTATTGTAATATCAGGAGTCCACCACAATTTTTGAGTTTCTTGATTATAAGTAAAAGGAGAAATCATTACTTTTGCAAATTTATACCCTCTAAACTCAAATGTTCCAAGATACTTGCCAATACTATCCTGACAACTAATCTTGTTTTCAACTTTCAACTTATTGTTTTCAGTTGTTAAAGGAGAATCTCCTTCTCGTAGTAGTATAGGAATAGAAATGGGAGTTTCGATTTTTTGAGGAATGAGTTGAGGCATTCCTCTCACATTACATCTTGTAATTTCACTATATGGGGGAATTATAATCCATACAACTCGAGAAGGTAACCATGAATTACCAGCTTCAAGAGTAGAACCAAATCCTTCGGCTATTACACGGTTATTTTTTATCTCATATTTTGGAGTACTAATATTAAAACGCTTTCCTATTGCAATACTTGGATTTATTGCAAAAAGGCATAAAAAAAATAAATAACTTTTCATTTTTATATTACACTACTGTATATCTAAACCCAAACCTCTTTAACTTCTTAAATCCTTATTACATTAAGTTATATATCTGTTGCCAGCTCGTTTATTTTATACAATAATAGTATTATTCTATTGTATTCTTGTCAAGTGGAAAAAAATGGATAATTCTAACTCATTTTAAAAGTTGACATCTCGGTAAATATTAAATATGATAAAATTATGCTCAAGGCAAGTGTTATTCTTCCTACTTATAATCGTGCTTATATATTAAAAGATTGTCTTTCCTATCTCTTAAATCAAACTACGAATGATTATGAAATCATAGTCATTGATGATGCATCCCAAGATGAGACCTCTGAAGTAGTTTCCGGATTCCAAATTCCGGATTCCAAATTAAAGTATATCCGATTAGAGAAACAGTCAGGACCTTATGTGGCAAGAAATATTGGTGTTGAGCAAACCAACAGTGAACTTATAATTTTTTTAGATTCAGATGTTCTTGTTCATCCGGATTTTGTTCTTGACCACATTAAAATACATAGAAATAACGAGAAAATATGGATTCAGGGAATGGTTAATCACATTCGTTTCCCAAATCAGGTGAATTTTAAATTCTATTATCCAAGTGCTTTATGCATTGGTACTTTTATTACTCAAAACGCATCTGTACAGAAAAAGTGGTTCCTTGAAATTGGAGGATTTGAGGATTTTGGTAGCAAAATGGGGTATAAAGATGTGGACCTCGGCATAAGATTTCAAAAAATTGGACTTAACCCGGTTCATCCACTTTTCCGATGCAAAGCTTATCATATTGATGGACCTCCTCGTATGGAAAATCTGCAAGAGTTTTTCGATAAGTGTCAAGAAAGAGGAAAAAGTGCTTATTTTCTCATTAAGCGACACGGTAAATTAGGTAAAAAATTTGCACACACAACAAAAGCAATTCGTATTTCTCGCTTTTTTCAAACAGATAGGTGGATAGATAATGGATTAAAATTCTTAGAATCTTCCCGAGATTCCCCGATTCTTCCACTCTTTCCAATATGCAGAATGCTTATGAAATATCATTATCGTTCAAAAGGAATTCTTGAAGCTCAAAAATCAGAGATTAAAGTTCAAAATAAAAAACAAAAAAGCAATCCTAAACTTCCAATTTACAATTCTCAAAATTCAAATCCTAAAGCTTCGGTTGTTATTGTAACTTATAATAGAGAAAAATTACTCCGATATTGCTTGAGAGCTCTTTTATCTCAGACCTCTCAAGACTATGAAATAGTTGTAGTAGATGATGGTTCAACTGACGGGACGCACTCTCTTCCCGAAATAAAAAAAGTAAGATATTTTAAAAACAGTGCTCAGAGTGGACAACCTTTTTCTCGAAATAGAGGGATAAAAGAAGCCAGAGGAGAAATAATAATATTTGTAGATTCTGATGTTATTGTAGACAAGAACTTTGTCAAAGACCATATTTTGCCACATAAGACAGAAGATAAACTAATTGTTCAGGGATTAGTTCGGCATATTCGTCATCCAAAAGCTGCCGGTCGTTTCTCCTTAAAGATTGATGGATTCTCAAAAGAAGGATTAGTTACTCAGAATGTGTCCGTAAAGAAAAAATGGTTTCTTGAAGTAGGACTCATGGATGAAAATTTTGGCATAACGATGGGTTATGAAGATACAGACTTAGGAAGAAGACTCAAGAAAATTAATTTAAGAACCATATGTGGATTCATAAAATGTAAAGCAGATCATGTTGATGGCTATCCAACTCGTGAGAAATTTGAGATTTCATTTCAGAAAAGATATGAATGGTCAAAGAACATTGTTTATTTCGGCAGTAAATATGGGAATCGTTTCGTCAAAACAAGTAAGGTGTTACTTGTTTCAAGACTTCTCTTGCTCTCACAATGGGTAGAAAAGGAAGCTGCAATTAAACTTCTTACTAATTCTGTTGACTTTCCAATATTTTTTGTTGCTCCTCTGCTCAAAGAAATTATGAAATATCACTATCGGGCAAAAGGAATTTTAGAAGTACAAAATGAAAATCGAAAAACAAAAGAGTAAAAATTTTATTTCCTATTCCACATCTCCTACATACTTATTTTTAAGTAACTGCTACGGCGAAGATCGTTCCGCTGCTCTTATTGCTGAAGAATTGTTGAAGATTCATACTTTAGAGTTCAGAGTAAAAGACAAGAAGCAAAAAATTAACTCTCAATTATTAGGAGCTTCTCTCATTTCGCAAGGAGAAGAGTATGAAAAAAAAGGTATTTCTCTACTTATAAAAGGTAAAATGCCTCCATCCGGAGGGTTCCCGAGAAACTTTGTGGACTTTATAAAAGATGTTGTTACAAGTTCCTATATTCCAATAAGATATTACATTGCACTCCGAAAAATTCGCAAAGAGATAATTCAAGCTATAGTTGTGGGTGATATATTTCTTCTTGTACTTGCCTGGTTCGGACTTCGGAAACGTCTTATATTTCTTGCTCCGGCAAAATCAGATTACCAAAATCCACATTATAAATTTGAATGTTGGGCAATGCGAAAAATCTGCATAAAAGTTTTTACTCACGATGAATATACTGCACAAAACTTAAAGAAAGAAAAAATACCTGCATTATTTGTAGGAAATCCTATGGTAGATGAATTAAAGGAAACTCATAACTCACAACTCACAACTCACAACTCAAAAAATCTCATTGGAATTCTGCCTGGCTCCAGAAAAGAAGCGTATAAAAACTTCTTGAAAATTCTCGTTGTAGTTGAACAAATATCAAATAAAAAAGAAGGTATAAAATTTGTAGCGGCTATTCCATCGTCTCTTGATTTACAAAAATTAATAACTCTATCAGAATCTAATGGATGGAAACACACAAAATCTGAAACCTGTAATTTGCAAACTATAATTAATAAAAACAAAGTTGAAGTATGTTTAGCAACTAATTCATTTGTTACTCTAATCAATGAGTCGGATGTTATAATTGGATTATCAGGAACCGCCAATGAACAAGCAGCGTCTCTCGGTAAACCAATAGTTTCGTTTAAAGGTTGTGGTACTCAAACATCGATTACAAGAATACAAAATCAAGAAAGGTTATTAGGTGGTTGTTTGAAATTTATTTCCGATTTTCCTGAGGGTGTAGTAACTGAAGTTATAGAACTTTTGAATAATGAAGAACTACGGCAAACGAGAGGAAAAATTGGAAAAAAGAGAATGGGTCCTCCTGGAGGAGCTAAAAATATTGCACAATTTATAAATGATTTATCTTATAGACCCACGTAATACTACAAAGCTGTACAACTTTGAACTGCTTTGGGCACTTAAAAACCTTGGGCTCAATTACAAGTTCATAGGACCTATGCCGAGTAATATAGAAAATCCTCCGGTCCGTCCTTGCAATTCTTTTATGCCATTTTCCAGAGGATTATTAGGGGAAATGCCCAAACTTGCAAGTTTTGTCGGTAATATTTCTCAAACACCGGAAATTACATCGGGATGGATGAATTTTAAAAAAGTGTTAAAAAAAGAAGATATAATCCATCTGCTATGGGTTACCTCTACTTCGGCTGAATCAATTATACTACCAAAAATTAGTGGAAGTATCCGAAAGTTAGTACACACTGCACACAATATACTTCCGCATAGGGATAGAGAAAGTGATTACCAACGATTCAAAAAAATTTATCCATCATTTGCTCATATCTTTTTGCATTCTCCTCAGACGAGAACAGAGTTTTTGCAACTTTTTCCTAAAATAAATCACGAAAATGTATCTGTTATCTCTGTTGGCAACTATGAAAATTTTTATAAAGTTCACGATAAAACCACCGATGCTGATAAACAGAAATTTAATGAGCGTGTATTTTTATTTATGGGACCAATAAAATCATATAAAGGATTTGATGTGTTATGTGATGCAGCAAAATTACTGAAAAACAAAAATTTCAAAATACTTTCCCATACAAATTCTTTGTGGACTCCCGAAGAAAGTTATTTTATAAAACACTCCTCTCCACTTCCTTATCAGCAACTTGGCATTTTATACAGGTCATCGGATGTTGTAGTAATTCCATATACAAAGATTTCTTTGGCAAATTCTTTACTTGAGGCAGCTTATTTTGCTAAGCCCGTTATTGCAAGTAAAATAGGAGCATTACAAGATATAATAAGAGATGGAAAAGAAGGGTTTCTTGTAAAACCGGGCTCTGCAAATGAACTTAAAGAAGCTATGGAAAAAATGCTGAATATGTCAGAAAAGAAACTCAAAGAAATGGGTGAATCTTTGAAACAGAGGTCAATAGAAAAATTCCCCTGGAGTCGGGTTGCAGGTCAGCTTGCTTCGGTTTACGAAAAAAGATAGATGTTTTTCTTTTCTCTGTGTTCTCTGCCACAAAAACACTAAGGCACTAAATTTCACTAAAATTATAATATAATTTCTTTTGTAAAGTTTTGTGATTTGGTGATTCCTGCTCCTGTCAGGAACAAGCTTCGTGGCGTTTTATTTAATCATTTCTCTGTGTTCTCCGTGTTCTTTGTGGTTCATTTTTTTTGTAGTTTAAAAGTCTTTTCATTTTATGATTCTTCTTTTCTCTGTAGTTCAAAAATATTTTATCTGTGTCATCCGCGTTATCTGCGGTTAAGAAGTTTTTCTCTGTGTTCTCTGTGGTGAAAAAAAAGGGGTTTCAACTCTATCCCTTATCAGCTTAGAGATATTTTTACCAACTTATTATACAATCCATTATTTTCAAGTAATTCGTTATGAGTGCCTTCCTCTACTATTTTCCCCTGGTCTATTACAATTATACGGTCTCGGTCACGAACAGTTGAAAGCCGATGGGCTATAACGATTGCGGTTCTGCCTTCAAGCAACTTTTCCATAGCAGAATGGACTTTGCTTTCGCTCTCCGGGTCCAGGTGAGATGTAGCTTCATCAAATATAAGAATGTCAGGATTTTTACAAAACGCACGAGCAATTGCAATCCGCTGACGCTCACCACCTGAAAGTGAAACTCCTCTTTCTCCTACCAGGCTATCATATTTTTGGGGAAGTCTTTCAATAAACTTATTTGCATTAGCTAATTCCGCTGCCTGATAAACTACATCAGGTTGTATGTCAGAAGCACCGTATGCAATGTTATTAAACACAGTATCGTCAAATAGAATGGGTTCTTGGGTAACAAGCCCCATCAAAGAATGTAAATCATCAAAAGAAATTTCTCTTATATTTACACCATCAATCTCAATTGAACCTTGAGTTGTATCATAGAAGCGAGAAAGAAGATCTGTAAGAGTAGATTTACCGGCTCCTGATGGTCCCACAAGAGCAATGTTCTCACCTTTTTTTATACAAAATGTAACCCCAGAAATTACTTCTTGTGAAGGGATATAACTAAAGTGAATTTTGTTGAATAGAATTTCTTTTTCGAAGGATTTAAATGGAATCGGATGAGCTATTTCTTGCACAGTAGGTTTGGTATCAAGAATTCTTTTTACTCTTGCCATTGCCTGAACTCCTCGTTGAAGATATACATTTGCCTTTGGAAGTTGATTCAAAGATTGCATCATACTTATTGCACATGCCAAAAATATAAGAAATCTATCTGCAGAGAGAGTATTAGCAACAAATATCTGATATCCACCATAACTTAAGAGAATACAGACTCCAATTGTAATTACAAGTTCTGAAGCAGGAATTCCTATAAGTCCAACTCGTTCAAATCTAATAGCTGACTTCAAATAATTATATGTGGTTTTGCAAAATTTATTAATTTCAAATTTTTCTGTCGCAAAAGCTTTTACTATTTTTATTCCTACAATGGATTCCCCAATGTTGCTTGTGATTTTTGCCATATCTTCTTGAACCTTATCACTTTTTTCTCTGAGTTTCTTTGCAAGTTTATTGAGAAGCCAACCGAGAACCGGGAAAGTTATAATAGATACAAGAAGAAGTCTCCAGTTGAGATATAGAGCAAATCCCAAATAAGCAAGTGTGAGCAATAAGTATTTCAAAAAATTAAAAACCCCATCTTTCATTGCACCTTTGACCATTGATATATCATTTGTCATTCTTGAAACAAGCATTCCTGACTGAGTTTGCTGAAAATAGTCCAAAGAAAGTGTGTGTAAATGAGAGTAGGTATCATCTCTTATTTTTTTCATTACATTTTCTTCAATTGAGACTCCAAGATATTGGTGTAAATATCTAAATATACCTTTGAGTAGGAAGGCAGAGATAAGTATTATCTGAAGTTTTATAAATGCCTGAACTTTTGAGCCCTGAAGAAACCATTTGTTAAATGTGGCTAAAAAATCATTACTCAGAGGAAATGAGTTCTCGTAAAATATAGCATGTAAAAATGGAGATAATAAAGAAAGTGAAAAGGTTGAAACCAAAGCAAAAAGGAACATAAAAACAATACATAATATAAGCTTATTAGTGTGAAGTTTAAGATATGGAATAAAGTTTTTCATCTTCTTAACAATGGTTCAATTTTTGTTGAGTTTTATTACAATATAAAAAAGATTTGTCATTCTGAGCAGTAGCAAAGAATCTTTTTGATTCGAAATATTTTATGAAGTCTATTTTGAACAACATATTGAGATTCTTCATTTCATTTAGAATGATAGGTGAGTATAATTTTAAAGTACGCCTGAAGGGACTCGAACCCCCAACCCTTGGATTCGAAATCCAATGCTCTATCCAATTGAGCTACAGGCGCATTGATAATATCAATTTTTGAAATCTTGATACAAGGTCTATATATTTTTAAAAGCAAGATTTTGACTCTGATTCAGAGAAAACAATAAACTAAAAATAGAACAAATTGAAATGTATAAAAATATCTTTAACGGGTTCAACTTTTTTGTTCTTCTAATTTTCCCAATACATTTTTATAAGCTTCTGTTCTCAAATCATACTTTGAAGGATTATGTCTTGTAGAGTTTTTCCTCCATGACCTTTTAAATTTACGTCTTCTCCTTTGCGTCCATGTTCGCCTCATTATTTACCCCCTATAATTTTCCAAGCTTACTGAAATTTACTAAAAAATTCAGTAAGCTTTTACCTCTTAATACTCAGTAATTTATTTAATTGCAAGTAATTCTATCTCAAAAATCAATGTTGCATTTGGAGGAATAAGAGCACTAGCTCCGCGTTCTCCATATCCAAGCTCAGGTGGAATAAAAAGTTTTCGTTTGCCACCTACTTTCATAGAAATAACTCCTTTATCCCAACCACTTATAACTTGTCCTTGCCCTAAAGTAAATTTGAATGGTACATTACGATCTTTAGAACTATCAAACTTCGTACCATCTTCAAGCCAACCGGTATAATGCACAGCTACTCGTGACCCAATTACAGGTGAAGCTCCTGTACCGATAATAATATCCATATACTTCAATCCTGATGGCATAACAACCATTTTACCGGTTTTCTCTTTGGAGTCGCATCCAACCAATATGAATAAAAATGAAGTCATAGCGATAGAAAAAACAGCATTAAAAGTCGTCAATTTCATTTTAAATCACCTCCTTTTTTTGTATCATAAATAAACTTTTTTAGAAAGTCAATATTTTTTTAAAAAACATTCCTATTTTTTAACAAGTTAAACTTCAAACTTATTGCAACAAACCCAAAAAGTTAAGAAAAAACTTGCCAAATCTGAAATTCTTAATATTATATATTTAGTGTCGGCTCGGAATGCAGTTTGTCCGAGAGTAATTGCAAAGGAATTTGACTTATCAATTCCGGAGTATCTCGAAATATGAAAAATTGCAACACTATTCCAAAGACTTTAAATAAATTATCTTTTGTATTTTTGTTCCCTTGCATTCTTATGTACTTATCTTCTTGTACTCTTTATAATAAAAATTACGACTGGGCAGAGAATATCCAAAAAGGTAATTATAAAATCGTATCGCTTGGCACATATCCTTATACTACATCACAAATTAGATATGAAGCTCAGGAATTTATTAAGTTAAGAAAAGAAATAGAGAAATCAAATGAGCTTTTATCCAAGATTGTTCATCATTTTTATCCGGAGGAGGAGAATGCGGGGGATAAATCCCCACGCTACAACTTTAAGTATAAATTTGCGGCTACTGATTCTTTTGGGAATAAAATTATTTTAAGGTATTTTGCAATGAAAGTTCCTATAGATGAATTTGCCGGGTATTCAATACAGTTTATTTTTATTGATGAAAAAGTTCATGAAGCTTACTTGTTTAAGACTCCATTGGAGTAGAAGAGTGTTGTAAAATGAATGTATATAAAATTTGGAGTGCAGTAGCTTGCTACTGCGAAATAGGTGCGAAAGATGCAAAAAGCAGCTTTTGCACTCCAAAGTGCACTTCAAAGAAAAAATATTGAATAAATTATGTAGGAGCAGATTCTATTTACAATAATATAAATTGCAGCTGAAAAATTGCTTTTACAAACAAAGGAGGGCAAAAATGAAAGTTTTGATTTTTATGTTTTTGATTCTTGTTCCACAAGAACGAGGGATAACTTCCCATACTACGAATAGCTTGAAATCATTGGTAAGGATTTATGATATTGGCGTTAATAAATCAAGTCTTTACAAGCAATTTAGTGGATTGGATATAGCTGGACACAAACCTGGAAAGTGGATTGATGTGATTGTAACGCAGGAAGAATTGAGTAAATTAACAGGCAAGAACATAAAGGTTCTTGTTCAAGATATAGAAGAACTTGAAAAAAGTCTAAAAGACTTCTATCACAGCTATTCTGGTTTTGTTGATACATTTATGCAAATTGCTATAGATTATCCCAATATAACAAAACTTTATACCATTGGTGTTACTTGGGGAGGAAGAGATATACTTGCTATGAAGATTTCAGATAATGTAGAAGTGGACGAAGATGAGGCAGAGCTTGTTTTTATGGGGCTACATCATGCTCGAGAATGGCCATCTCTTGAGATACCTCTATTTTTCGCCGATACACTTACTCGGGCCTATGGCAACGATTCCCATATTACAAATTTAATAAACGAAAGAGAGATATGGCTAATTCCTTGTGTAAATCCTGATGGTTATGTATATTGTCATGATGAAGGAAATGACTGGAGAAAGAACCGCAGACCTTTACCGGGTGGATATTGTGGAGTGGATCCAAATCGTAACTATGATGGTAGTTGTGATGGTAATCCTTGGGGTGCATGGGGAGGAGTATTTGCATGGCCAACAACTCATTTTCCTTTATATGAAATTTATTGCGGTCCTTTGCCTTTTTCAGAGGCAGAAACCCAAGCTGTAAGGGACTTTGTTATAGCTCATAATTTTACTTTTTGTGTATCTTATCATACTTATTCAGAATTGGTTTTATGGCCATGGGGGTACACTTATCAAGGAATTCCTGATTCTGTTTTAATTGCACAAGTTGGAGAAAATATGGCGAGTCGAATAGGATGTCAGGGAAGCGGAACTTATGATGCATTTCAGGCATCGGGATTATATCCGACTACAGGAACTACTGATGACTGGGTTTATGGGCACGGACTTTTTGTTGAAGAGAAAAATACACTTGCATATACTGTAGAAGCTTGCAGTTCATTCCATCCGGGAGCAAATGAGTTGAATCAAGTGATAAGAGAAAACTTTGATGGAGCAATTTATTTGTGTGATATTGCCGACTCAATAAAGAATTTGTTAGTCCCAAGAATTATTCCTCCTGTTATTGGGCAACTTGATACAAGTTTTGGGAATTATGAAATAACTTGGAGCCAAAAAGATGCGGATAAATATGCTCTTCAAAAATTTCAAGGATTTTCAGCAATTTGCGATAGTGTTGAGGAAGTATCTGATTTATGGATTCTTGATGGATTTACAAGGAGTAATATAAAAGCACATAGTGGTTCGTATAGTTATTTTTCAGGAGATTCTAATAGTATGGTTACATCAATGACAACTCGCTATCCTTTGCCTCAAACGGATTCTCTCGTTTTTTGGGTAGAATATACTCTTCAGAGTGAGTATGATTATACTTTTGTAGAAGTATCTTCTACCGGAAAAGAATGGAAAATACTTGATTCATTTAATGGGACATCAGGTGGATGGAAAAGAAAGGCTTATCAATTTCCATCATCTAAATCTTTATTTGTTAGATTTAGATATGTAACTGATTACGAATCAATATATGAGGGTTTTTATGTTGATGATATTTATCCTGTAGCGAGTTTTGATTCAATAATTACTATTTCTGAGGATATAACGGACACATTTTATTTGACAACAGATAATTTAGAAGGTATTCATTGGTACTGTGTAAAAGGACATAATTTACGGGGCTGGGGTGATTTTAGCGAGCTTGAAGATGTAGTGATTAAGGAGTCTGGAGTAAATGAAACTGATTTTGTTAAACCGTTTATAATTGTTAATTCGGAGAATCTTTTCTCAAGAATGATAAAGATAAAATATAATCTTCCTGTAGGATATTCCGGAAGTTTGAAGATTTATGATTCTGTCGGAAGGTCTATTTACACATTCCCGATTTCTAACTTTCGAACCCCGCTCAACGAAGTAGTTTGGGATGCTAAAGGTTTTGCCGCTGGAATTTATTTTGTTGTTTTTGATACCAAGGGTTTTAAGAAAAGCCTAAAAATAACTTTAATTCATTAGAATGAAACGCTTCTTATTTCTTACGTCTTGTTTCTTGTTTTTTGCTACTTCTCTTAATGCAAACTATTGGGAGTTTGGACAAAACAAAGTTCAATACGAAAAATTTGATTGGCAAGTAATAGATACTGATAATTTTAGTATTATCTATTATCCCGGAGGAGAATTACTTGCTGAATTTGCCAAAAGTGTTTTGGATGATGCGTATGGTTCTTTGTCTAACGCTCTTTCACATGACCCAAGCAAACGAATTCCTGTTATTATATATAAGTCTGCTAATGATTTCGAGCAGACAAATGTAACTCTTTCGATAATTGATGAAAATACAGGTGGTTTTGCTGAGTCGATTAAAAATCGTATTGTTATTCATTATAATGGAAATTACGAGAAGTTCAGGCATGTTTTGGCACATGAACTTACTCACCCATTTCAATTTAGTATGACCCGTGGTCCTGGTGGATTAGCATCTTTGCTTTCAACAACAGGTATTAATGCTGTTCCGTTATGGTTTATTGAGGGAATGGCAGAATACTTTTCACTGAAGTGGGATGCCGAATCCGATATGATTATTAGAGACCTTATGTATTGGAATAAACTATATCCGATTAATAAGCTTTATTTAATATCAGGCTCATATCCTATGTATAAGGAAGGACAATCAGTTGTAAAATTCATCGCAGACAGATATGGCGAGAAAAAGATTGGAGAGATATTTAGAAAAGCAAGTAGAATAGGAGGAATAAATAATGCGTTTGAAGCCGTGCTGGGGGTAGATACAAAGGAATTAAATCATCTCTGGATGAAAGAATTAAAAAAACATTATTGGGCTTTATGTTCTGAAAAAGATGAAGAGCCAAAGAAAGCTCGCAGACTCACAAAACATGAAGGGTATTTCCTGAATACAGCTTCTTCTATTTCTCCCGATGGTACTGAAATTGCCTTCTTTTCTGATCGTGATAGATATGAGAGTTTATATCTTATGTCAGCAATTGATGGAAGAATAAAAGCTAAATTAATTGGGGGAGGCAAGACAAGAGGATTTGAATCTTTACATGTTATGCAAGGAGGAATCGGGTGGCATCCAAATTCCAAGATAATAGCTTTCGTAGCAAAAACTCAAGGCAAAGATATTTTATATATTATGGATGTAAAACAGCGAAAAATAATAAAGCAATTCAAATTAGAGCTTGACCGAATTTTTTCTCCTTCTTTTTCGCCGGATGGTAAATTTATTGCAATTCGTGGAGTTAAAGACGGAGCCGCAGATATATATATATTAAATTATTTAACCGAAGAACTTTGGCCATTAACTAATGACCAATATGATGATTTAACTCCATCGTGGTCTCCGGATGGGAAATATATAGTTTTCGCTTCGGATAGACCATTCGACGGTGAGGAATGGGAATATGGAAAATATACTCTTTTCAAATTATCCAAAAATGCTGAAATAATAGAACCTCAAATACTAATCAAATCTCTTGAAAGAGCTACTTATGTTGCTTATCCTTTATGGCTATCTTCGGAAGTAAATGAAAATACGGATTCATTGAAAAACAATTCATTCGTAGATAATATTTTCTTCGTCTCAAATCGGGATGGTGTAAATAATTTGTACGTATTTAATATAGGAGATACATTACCTGCACAGCTTACAAATGTAATTGGTGGAATATTTACACCCTCCATTTCCAAATCAGGCAAACTTCTTGCAATGTCAAGCTATATAAATTCAGGTTGGGATATATATATCTTGAAGAATCCTTTGAATAAAGGAGATTCACCCAATCCTCCAAAATCATATAATACAAAATATACAAAAATAGCACAAGATACAGTTGAAATTGAGTCTGATAAATTAGGTCTTCGTTTTGCACCAGATTGGGGAGGTGGTGCTATTGAGTATTCTGCCGGAGGAAATATTTCAGGAATACTTAGATTGGCAGCCTCGGATTTACTTGGTAATCACCGATTATATCTTGAAACATCATCACCTAATAATATATTATCAAGCTACAATCTAACGTACTTTTATCTTCCGCAAAGATTAAACTTAGGAGTAACTACTTTCAAGGATGAATATTATTACTGGCTTAACTCGGATCGTATCTGCAGAAATGAAATTTTGGGTGGTGGTTTACTATTGAGTTGTCCAACTGATAAATTTCATAGAGCAGATTTAGAACTAATAGCTTATAAGCAGGAAGAAGAAACATATTTTTATCAGGAAACTAACAGCAATCTTGAACCAAAAAGTCTTGATATAGAATCATACTATCAAGTTGCTACTTCCCTTGCCTGGATATATGATAATTCTGTCTGGGGATACACGGGTCCTATGTTTGGGCAACGAGGTAAAATAAGTATGTATTCTACGCTACCAGCTATTCGCCCTACCTTGCTTTACAACTTATATAAATTAGATTTTCGCAAATATATAGGAATCGGCAAAAGACATTCATTTGCTGTGAGATTAATGAATTTGGGAATATGGGGTAAAGACGAAGAAAAGATGGGAGATATTTGGCTCGGAGGATCTGAAGATTTAAGAGGATATGCAATTCAAGACTCTATAGCTGGTAAAAATGTTGGAGTCTTAAATCTTGAATTCAGATACCCATTCATTGACCAAATTAATATTTCTTTCCCAGTTCCTATCCAAATCAGGGGAATACGAGGAGCTTTGTTTTGCGATTTTGGATATGCAACAGATGACACGTATAAACTTGGTTTATACGAAAACGGAAGACTTCAAGATTTGAAATTTGATTTTGGAGCAGGGATAAGAATGAGAACACCTTATTTTATCGTGAAGTTTAACTGTGCCTGGAACAGTGATTTCGTATATACTTCCAAACAGTATCTTTCCATTTCCTTGATGCCCGAATTTTAATCTCCTAATGGTAATGTCCCATAGTTGTAAATTTCTTAACTCTCAACTTTATAACTGCCTCTGCTGAAAAAATTCGTAATTTTACACAACATTATTTGAGAAACACTATTTGGATTCTGTGTGTCTTCTTTTTTGAGGTTAACACACAAAAATAAATTCCGGAAGAACTTAAAGTACTGTTATTTGTTTCTCCATTCCAATTGGCAAGGTAGATTCCTGATGATTTCTGTTCATTAACAAGTGTTCTGACAAGCATGCCTGATAAATTATAAATACACAATGAAACCGGAACTTTTCCTTTGCCTTGTATCGTATATCTAATTGCAGTAGAGCGAGTAAAAGGATTCGGATTGCTTGCAAGCACATTAAGTTCTTGTTTATAGCTTCTTTCTTCAACGCTCGAGGCTGAATCCTTGAATATTTGAGTTCGCCAGGTATTATGAATTTTCCAATGATGAGATTCTTTACGAGGAACTGTCAGGTCATCATTAATATTTGTAATATGATATTGAATATCAGACCATATATCCCTGTGATTTGCCCACGCTGTATCATCTTCTAATACTCCAATACCTCCTACACTATATACGCTAACTATCTCAACCACATTATCACCATCTACATCTCCTACAGTTCCGTATTCTCCTGTATAATTAACAAATGCTGAATCCCTATAAAATGGATTACCACTGTTATCAGGATGATTGCCATCAGTACCATTATATATTGCTAAATACTCTCTACCAGACATTATAACATCTCTATCCCCATCTCCATCAATATCACAAATAACTGCTGCTACGTTAGGCCACCAACTTATTTGTGCCCCATTTTCTTTTTTCCATACAAGTTGACCTCCAGTACCTGTTGAATTTTCTCTCATGCAGTACATATAACCCTTGTTATCAAAATTTTTGTCACCTCTATAAATTACTATCTCTGGTAAACAATCAGGTAAAAAATCAAGGTCAGCAATTGCTATTTCGCACGAAAACTTTAAACTATCCGGGGTATAAGACCATCTTAAATTTCCATTTCTTTCCAGACAATAAAGTGTTTTCCCACAACCTACTACAATTTCTGCATAACAATCTAAATCTATATCAGCTATAGCAGGCCATGTACTCGTAGTGCATGGAAAATTCCAAAGAGAACTTCCATCTATCCCTTTAAGACACCAAATACCATTATACCTTGTTGCAACTATAATTTCCGGGCTACCATTTTCATCAATATCACTTATTGCTATGTAGCCTTTCTTGTCAGAAGCCCATTTGACTGACCCATCACTATTAAGACAATAAAAACTGTCTGAATCACTGGTCAAAATCTCAGCATCTCCTATAGTGTCCACATTAGCAATCAGTGGGGATATAAACTTGCCACTACGAGTCCACTTCACAGTACCATTTGATGAAAAGCAATAAAGGAGTTCAGTACTATCTACGCCCCTATTTGAAACTATGATCTCAGGATCACCATCGGCATCTAAATCAGCTATCGCAGGTGACCCACCTATCCAATGGTCCCAACTGGTACTTCCTAAGTTATATGACCACTTAACACCTCCGGCAATACCATCAACACAATAAAGATATGCACTGTCAAAGGGTTCGTTAGAGATCATTATAATTTCAGACCCCGGAATACCATCTATATTAGCGAATACTGGCACTGAAAGGTTATAGTCATGCGGGTCAAACGACCACTTTAAATAAGGAGTGCCAAATCCTCCAAACGATTTACCTGCTATGAATATAAAAAAGCACAGAATATATCTTATTCTTTTCATATTTCCTCCTCTTTTTATTCTAATGTTTAAAAAGTAGAAATTGTCAAGTTTTTTTTGGTTTTTATATAAACTTTCTAAAGATAAGTAGCTACAAATAATTAGAAAAAGAAACAGGTCTTTCATATCATTTTAATGTTGAGTTGGCGCAGATAGTTGCTTGTAGCTATTTGAGATTCTTTACGGAGTTTATCCTGATGCAAGAATTGAGACCATTCACGGAGCCTGTCCTGACAACTACGAGATTCTTCATTTCATTCAGAATGACAGAGGAAATGATTATTTATGCCATGCCAAGATTAAAATCGTATCATCCATTGGAACAGAACTTTCGTAGAATTTCCCAGATATTAATATAGGAAACCCTCCAAAAAAACAATGTGGGACAAGATTACCTTGCCCCACTGTTTTATAATATTGTCTAAATTATGTGTTGTTTCTCTTATAGATACCAGAAAAACATAAGACTGAAATATAGATTTCCCAAAAGTATGTTAGTAATTGATGGTTCCTTGGTTGTTGTTGTTTGACCACCAGATTCCATTTTGTTCTCTTCAGAGCTACCACCGAAAAAGTTTTCGGACGAGATACATACTGAAAAATTAGGAGTTACAAAGTGCTCTAAGGCAAGTCCAAGTGGTATCCCATAAGTTGTTGTAGAATTTGTTATCTTGCTACTACTTGTTGTATAGTAGTCATAAATATCTTTTAACATATCAAATCCGAATCCGAATGTGCCGTAAAGATTGGACTTTTCTTTCTTTATGAAAGGAAAGAGTCCTCTTATGCTAAATCCTATGTCTGAGTTAGTGATTTTAAGACTGTCAATTTCATTATCTGAGGTATATAAGGAATAAAGAACACTTGGTTCAATCACAACAGGTCCTACTCCTACTCGCATACTAAAATATGCAGGTTCCCAGATTGAACCTCCTGGGTATGGTCCAACTCCAAATCCTATCTTTTTGTTCATATCAACTGCAGATGCTGTTCCTCCGATGACTATGACTGCAGCTATAATCGCTACAAATTTCTTCATCTTTCCCTCCTTTTGTAACCCCACCTTAATGTGGAATATATTTTTATATTTATAAAAAAAGTTACTTGATTCTTACTAAAAAAAATTACTCTGTCAAGAATAATCTTAATTTTAAGGTTGCAACTTTCTATTTCCTGTTTTATATTGTTTTTAAGAATAAATTAAAATCACAAGCCTAATAATTATGAAAAAAAATATTACAGCTAACATCCCAACTTACTCGGTGAATGAAACTTTATTAAATAGGAAATATCATTTTCTAACAGCTGGCGGACTTCCTTCTAAAAAGGAAGTAAATAAAGCATATAAATTATTACTGAGTACTTTATCCATATCTCCTAAATCTACTGTATTTAATTTGGAATGTGGTTATGGGAATATAGGGATTGTTCTGGCAAATTTAGCTTCTTCCGGTTTTGTACATCTTATAGATCGTAATATAAGAGCTCAAAGATTTGCGGAAATTAATCTCAAAAGTAATAATGTTTACAATGCAAAAGTTGTACTTGCTGATACCGTTGAAGAGATAGAAAAGATTTCATTTGATGTCGGAGTAACTGCCCCTTCTGTTCACAAGGGGTCAAAATACCTCTATGAATTAATAGAGATGGGCATTACATTATTGAAAGAAGGTGGTGAATTTTATTTTGTCGGCAAAACAGATAAAGGCGTACGAAGTGTTGTGCGACAAACAGAAGAACAGTTTGGCAATGTAGAGATTTTGCGAAAACGTAACAAATGGTGGGTAGTTAAAGTTATAAAGAAAACAAAAGCCAAAATATATGACCCTCGGAATTATGAGCGTATAATAGAAGAAAAATTAGAAGATGGAACATATAAATTTTTTACCAAATGTGGACTTTTTTCTATCAAAAGAATTGATAAAGGCACAAAACTCTTATTGGATTCTATAGAAAAAGAAAATGCTCCTACTAACAAAATTCTGGATTGGGGATGCGGATATGGTGCAATTGGCATTCTGATGGCAGCATCTAATAAACAGGCAGAAGTATATTTAATGGATTCAGATTTACGAGCATATAAAGCTGCTCAAAAAAATATTTCCTTAAATGGTATAAAGAATGCAGAAGCATATTTAAGTGATTCTGCTTTGATTTTCAAAAACATTAAATTTAGCAAAGTAATTACAAATCCTCCCACACACAGTGGAAATGATGTATGCTTCCAAATAATACAGGAAGCTTACCAATTATTGGATAAGAATGGACAATTCTATATGGTTGTAATGAGGCCCATTGGATACGAGAAGGAAATAACACGTATTTTTGGCAATGTTAAAAGATTACAAGAAAAAAACGGCTACACGATTTTGCAATCCCAAAAAGGATATTCTTCCTAATTAATATAATTTAAGAGTTAAGATTTCTGATCTGCGAAAATGGCAAAAAAACACTCTTTACTTTGTTTCTGTATTCTCTCGTTAGCTATTACTTTCACTTTTGAAATGCTTTTTTGGAGTGCAACCTTGAACTTGTTTCAGTGGCTGTTTTTGTCATTGCAAACCCTTCGCTTGTCATTCGAACCCTTCTTCTGTCATTCTGAACGAAGTGAAGAATCTCGCTCAGAGCAAGCTTCGTGAAGCAATAGCAATGACAGTTGATATACTCCATATTTTAATACATTCTTCTTATTATTAGTTCGGCAATGAGTAAAAGAAGCACAAATATGAAAAACCATTTTTTGATGCTTATTTGCTCTCGTTGATGTTTAAGTTCGAGTGATGAAGAAACGAGAGAGTTGCTCAGATTTACTGCAAATTTTGTTATTTCGGGGATTTCATAAACTCCGGGGGACATAGGTGTGAAGCGTATGTAGATTCCATCAGATTCAACTTTTGGTGTAAGTGTTTTTGTTTGTATGGAAAATTCATTGGTTGTCTTTATGCATTTGTAGGACTTAGATTTTGGCACTTTGAATCTCACAGGTTCACCAACGAGAAAGTTGTATTGCTCTATAGGTTTGCCTGCGAGATAATAAGCTGTACGATGCATCAAAGGAACGAAAAGCGGTGAAAGGACAAAGTCTCCTGCTTCTCGGCTCAATGGAAATGAAAAAACCAATGTTTGTGGAGCAGGTTCAATAATTGCAGGAGTTCCGTCAGAGAATCTTGCAATTATTTTGCTTTGGGCAATCGTTAAGGTTGCCTCTACATTTTCTCTTTGAGTAAATTTTACTTTTTTGAGTTCTGATAGGTGTTTAAATCCACTAAATATTGGATGGCTCTCAAGAATTTTATCAAGCGTGAGAAATCCTGCTATTTTCTGAGAGTTTGCAGGCAAAGAAAGAGTCTTTGTTGAGAATTTTTGTTGTGAGTTGAAGAAGGTTATTACATCGTATTGAGATGGAGCTATAAGTTTTTGACTGATTTTTATATTAATTCTTGAATTGGTTTCGGATGGAGAAAGAGCATTTTTCAAGAAATACGTATCTTTAGAATTACCAACTAATAAAACTTTCAATTTAGGAGAAGGTACATAAACGAAATATCTTGTATTATCAAGAGAGAGAGCATCTTGTTCTTCTATTTTTACTGAGCCCGCACAAGCTTCGGAAAACATAGGGAAAATTGCTGTGCTTGTTGAATATGGGGGAATTGTAAGTTGTAAACTCAAAGTTGTGAGTTGTGAGTTAAAAGTTATGAGTTTTTGTCTCTCTTGCCCTGTATGATTTGTTACAAAAGCGAGGAAGGAGGACTTAAAAGCAATTGAGTCTATTGAAAAATTATCTTTCTTTCCCGTAAGTTCTATGAGTTTTGCTTTTCCAATAAGAGTATCTGGTAATTTTCCGACTTTAGTGATTATATAATCCACATTTTTGGTCGGCAAAGAGAATTTCTGATATTTACATTTAGATGGATAAGACTCTCCCGATGCGAGTAATATTTTTGTGTCCTTAAGTTTATCGGTTGTTTTGATTGCTCTCTCAAAAAGAGTACGAGCTCCATCTAAAGCTTGCATATCCCAAGAGTCATCAAGGATTGCGATTTGTTGCTTGCGAAAAATAGATGGATTTGCGAATCCAAGAATTAAAAAAAATATGGCGAGAGTTCGTAATACAAGGAGTATAATGTCCTTGAGTTTTCTAAGTGAGCGTTGTCCGTGTTCGGCAGATTTAAGAAGTGAGATTGATGGAAACCATATTTGCTTTAATCGGTGTCGATGCCATAAATGGATTAAGAAAGGAATTGGTAATGCCAGAAGCCCAAATAAGAAAAGTGGAGAAAGGAAATTCATTTTATTTTTCTACGTCTTGCAAGATAAAAAGTTAGAGCTTTTTCAATAGGTTCAGAGGTAGAGGACAAAATATAATCAATATTATGTGAATGAAAGTTATGTCGGTAAGTATCTATAAGTTTTTTAAGTTCCTGCTGGTAGGTTTGTTTCATTTCAGGTGTTATCGGAGTTTCCTCATTAGTTTCAAGGTCTTTAAGGATTGCAGATTCTTTGAAAGAAAAATTAAGTTCAGATGGGTCAAGTATATGAAAGACTATGACTTCGTTTTTTCTGTATCTTATGTTTTTGAGTGCTTTAATTATATCTGCTTCAGGAGCAAGGAGGTCGGACAAGAAAATTACTATACCTTTCTTTTTAATCCTTGCCGAGATTTCATTCAGAACTTCCGGGACTTTAGTTTGTTTAGATGGTTTTGCTTTATCTAAAACCTTTAGGATTCTGGATAGCTGAAGTTTTGTTCCGGATGGAGGAAGATAAGAGCTAATCTTTTCATCAAAGAGAGTAAAAGAGACTGCGTCTTTCTGGCGGACAAGAAGCCATGAAAGACAAGCTCCGAGAGTTGCAGCATACTCAAATTTTGTTGTATTATTTGAGCCATAGCCCATAGAGTTTGAACCATCAAGAATAATATGAACTAAAGAATTTGTTTCTTCTTCAAATTGTTTGGTATATAATCTTTCTCTACGAGCATATATTTTCCAATCTATACGCTTTGGTTCATCTCCCGGTTGATAAGGTCTATGTTCTCGGAATTCAAGGGAAAATCCATGATAAGGACTACGATGTATCCCAACAAGAAAGCCCTCAACGATGAGCTTTGCCCTGAGCTCCATTGACTTTATCTTGGAAAGGGTTTTAGGGTCAATCCACATAATAATAGAGAGGAAATAAAAATCTCTTGTCTTTTATCTTAAGTCTATGGTCTTATTTTTGAACTGTCAAACTCTTTTTGGGAATTTTCTTGACAATTAAGAGAGGAAAAGATAATTTACTTTGTAAGAACAAAAAATATAATCCTATAAAAATAATAAACTGGAGGTATTGTAAGTGGGAAAGATTAATCTGAAAGAGCATAATGTAAAGGGAATATGGGTGCCACAGGAAATTGGGTTTGTAAATAATACTGCTTTAAGAATTGCAAAACTCAAAGGAGATTATAAGTGGCATATACATAAAGAAGAGGACGAGTTTTTTCTGGTGATAAAAGGCTCAATATGCATAGATACCGAGAAAGAAACAGTTGAACTAAAGGAATGGGAAGGATATCTTGTTAAGGCAGGATTAAAACATCGCTCAAGAGCATCGGAAGTAGCAACTGTTCTTATAGTTGAACCAATAAAAACTAATACAAAGGGCGAGAAATAGAGTCCAAATATTGAAACAAATTTTTTTGCTTGCATTTCAAACTAAATTGTTCCTATCAAATATTTATGTGTTTTCCGTAAACTCTATGGTTCACATCATTTTTCCTTGACAATGAATAGGATTGCAATATATTTTTGGCAAATATGATAGAAAAAATATTAAAAACAGTTGAAAAGTACAAACTTCTTGAAAACGAAGACAAGGTTTTAGTTGCTGTATCAGGTGGACCTGATTCAATCCTTTTACTACGAATTCTTCAGGATATTAAAACACAGTATAATTTGCAACTTAAAGTCGTACATTTAAATCACCAACTTAGAGAGAATGCATGGAAGGAAGCAAGTTTCGTGAAAGAACAAGCAAAAAAACTTGGAATTCCTTGCATTGTTGAGGAAAAAGATGTGAGAGGTTATGCTGAAACCCATAAACTTTCTTTGGAAGAAGCGGCAAGAGAAGTGAGATATAATTTTTTTGAGCAAACAGCGATAAAATTCGGTATGAATAAAATTGCAACAGGGCATACTCTCTCAGATGAAGTTGAAACTTTTGTTTTAAGAGTAGCAAGGGGAGCGGGGAGAAAGGGGTTGCTTCTAATTCCGCCCAAAAGAGATGTTGGAAGAAATTCAAATTGTAAATTACAGATTATAAGACCATTAATAGAAATTATTCGCGAAGAAATAATTGAGTTTCTTGAATCTGAGGAAATAACTTATCAAACAGATGAATCAAATTGTGATATTCAATATTCTCGTAATTTTGTGCGACATCGTATTGTTCCTTCGCTTCTTGAATTGACGCCTCAATTTCCAAAACAGGTGATGAAATTGCGGGAAATTTTAGGAGAGGAAGAAGAGTTGCTTGAACAATTAACAGAGAAGAGATTGAAAAAAATTCAAAAGTTCAAAGGTTCAAAGGTTCAAAGGTTTGAAAAACAAAAGGCAATAGAGGAAACAGTGCTTGATCTGGAAGGATTTTTGGAAACTCCCTTGGCAATAAAGAGGCGGATTTTACGAGAAATATATATGCAAATTGTAAATTGCAAAGCACACATTGAAAATTATCCGAGTTTTGAAGAAATAGAAAATGCAATCAGGTATATAGAAAATAATAAAGGTGGAAAGAAATTCAATCTATGCAAAATTGACATAAGTAAAAGTTGTGGTAAAATTAGAATAGTTAAAAATGAAAAACTGACAGCAAAAAACGAGAAATTAAAAATTGAATTAGAAATTCCCGGAGAAGTTAAATGGGATGGAGTTAAAATAAAATGCAAAATGCAAAATACAAAATGCAAAGTACAGAAGTTTGACGATTTAACAAAAGTATATTTTGATTTCGACGAGGTTAGTCATCCTTTCTGGATAAGAAAGAGAGAAAATGGAGATAAAATAAAATTGGAAATTGCAGAAAAAAAGTTGAAAAATGTTTTTATTGATGATAAGATTCCTACATGGGAGAGAGAAAAAACTCCTTTGCTTGTAGATGAAAAAGGAATTTTATGGATTGTAGGAAAACGTAGGTCTAATAGAGCAAATATAGAAAATGATACTAAAAAGATAATTGAAGTGTGGGTAGAGGAAGAGAAAGGTTCAAAGGTTAAAAGGTTCAAGAGTTTAAAAGTTCAAAGGTTCAAAGGTTCAAGAGTTTAAAAGTTCAAAGGTTCAAAGGTTCAAGAGTTTAAAAGTTTAAGGGTTTAAAAGTTATTTAAGTTAGAAAATGAAAAAGGGAAAATTCAATAAGATTAAGGGTAAAGCCTCGCGATACAATAAACCAAAGATATCATTTGTATGGGGTATGATAATATGGGTTGGTGTATTCTTGGTTTTTTCTTTGTTTTTTATGCACAGAGGAATGCAAGAAAAAGTACTTGACGTTAATTATGGAAGATTCTACGAGGAGCTGAATGCAGGCAATATCAAAGAATTGACAATTGCAAACAAAGAAGTAATAGGAAAGTTCAATAGAGAAATAGCAATAAAAGGTGAGAGTTCTGTTAAATTCAAAACATTTCTTCCGTTCAATCCTGATGCAGATTTCATACATAATGTAATAAGCAAAGGAGTTAAGATAAATGCAAAGTCTTTTCTTAATGTTTGGTCTAAAGTATGGCCTTTTTTACCTTTTGTTATTTTAATTGCATTCTGGGTTTTGTTAATGGGTCGGGCTGGCAAGGTTCCAAAGCAAGCAATCTCATTCGGGCAATCAAGAGCAAAAAAGTATAAAAGTGAAGGAAAGAAAATTACTTTTGATGATATAGCCGGTTGTAATGAAGCAAAAGATGAACTAAAAGAGATAATTGAATTTCTTAAGTCGCCCAAGAAGTTTGAGCGACTTGGAGCAAAAATTCCAAAGGGAGTAATTTTACTTGGCTCGCCTGGGACTGGCAAAACGCTACTTGCTCGTGCAACAGCAGGAGAAGCAAAAGTTCCTTTTTTCTCTATGTCCGGATCGGATTTTGTAGAACTTTTTGTAGGAGTTGGTGCCTCAAGAGTAAGAGATTTATTTGAAAAAGGTAAGAAAAATCGTCCTTGTATGATATTTATTGATGAGCTTGATGCTGTAGGAAGGCATAGAGGAGCTGGTATTGGAGGAGGACATGATGAGCGAGAGCAAACTTTAAATGCTTTACTTGTAGAAATGGACGGGTTTGAAGCAAATAAAGGTGTAGTAGTAGTTGCAGCAACGAACCGTCCCGATGTGCTTGACCCTGCGTTATTGCGACCCGGAAGATTTGACCGCAGAATAGTAGTGGACAAGCCCGATCTGTTAGGAAGAGAAGGAGTTTTTAAAGTTCATACAAGAGAAATTCCACTTGCCAAAGATGTGAAACTTAAAGTGCTTGCACGTGCAACACCTGGATTTTCCGGAGCAGATATAGCAAATATAGCAAATGAGGCAGCTTTACTTGCAGCAAAATTAGGAAAGAAAAAAGTATCAATGAAAGATTTCGAAGAAGCAAGAGATAAAGTTTTAATGGGAGCAGAACGTAGAAGTCTTGTGATATCTGAGACAGAACGTCGAAGTGTAGCATATCATGAGGCAGGGCATGTTTTGGTATCTAAACTAACTCCGGAAGCAGATCCTATTCATAAAGTAACAATTGTACCAAGAGGAATGGCACTCGGAGTAACTCAACATTTGCCTGTAGATGAGCGTAGGAATTATTCAAAGGAGTATTGTATCGCTCAACTTACGGTATTATGTGGTGGAAGAGCAGCAGAGATTATAGCATTTAACACTATGACTACTGGAGCGCATAATGATATAGAACGAGCAACAAAGCTTGCAAGAAAGATGGTTTGTGAATGGGGTATGAGTGATGCAATAGGACCTATGTCATTGGGAGCAAGGCGAGAAGAAATATTTCTCGGACGAGAAATATCACAACATCGTGATTATTCGGAAGAGACTGCTCGTCTTATAGATAAAGAAATAACGAAGTTTGTAAAAGATGCAGATAATAAGGCAAAGGATATAATCAAGAAACATAAAAAAGATTTAGATAAAATAGCAGAGAGTTTATTTGAAAAAGAAGTTTTAACTGGTAATGAGGTAGATAGTATTCTGAAAGTAAAAGAGAAAAAACGAAAAATTAAAAGCTAAAAAATATGGGATTTGTTGAATTTAGATTTAAAGATGGAATAGATATTGTATTAGTGTCGGTAATAATTTATTATTTCCTTTCATTTATAAAAGGTACGAAAGCAATCCAGATAATGATAGGACTTGTAAGCGTACTCATTTTAGGAATTTTTTCAGAATTTTTTAAACTCGGTATGTTGTCTTTTATCTCTAAAGGATTTGGTGCTGCAGGAATAATATTATTTGTTGTTCTATTTCAACCTGAGCTTCGAAATGCATTTGCGAGACTTGGAAAAACAAGGGTTGGGAAGTTTTTTACTAAAGAACGAACCATAGTGATAGATGAGCTTGTACGAGTAGCAGGTGCGTTATCTGAAAAGAGGCAAGGAGGAATAATAGTTATTGAACAAGATATATCTTGCAAAAATTATATAGAAACCGGACATATGATTGAAGGGAAATTGTTTACTGAAATCATATTGAGTATATTTAATCCGAAGTCACCACTTCATGATGGTGCAATTATCGTAAAAGGAGACACTATATTAGCAGCGAGTTGCATTCTCCCGCTTTCAGACAGAATCCTTGCTGCTGGAACTGGAACACGTCATAGAGCGGCTCTTGGATTAGCGGAAGAGACTGATGCTGTGAGTATAGTAATTTCAGAAGAAACAGGCAGTATAAGCCTTGCAGTTGACCGTATGCTTATAAGAAATATCTCAAAAGAGAGACTTGACAAAGAGTTAAGGGAAAGAATAGGATAAACTAATAAAATCAAAGGAGTTTTATAATGAATAGAAAAGAACATTTATACGGTTTTTTAATTATTTTTGTTGCAGTTTTTGGTGTTTATTTATATACAGTAGCTCCAAGTTTATCTTTTTGGGATTGTGGGGAATATATTGCTTGTGCCGTTTCGCTTGGAGTTCCTCATCCTCCGGGTTGTCCTTTACATGTTTTACTTAGAAAGATATTTACTTTAATTCCATTTGGGCAAGAAGTTGGTTTTCGTGCCAATATGCTTTCGGTATTTGGAGGAGCATTTATAGCTGCATTTATATGGCTTATTATAGTAAAAATAATAGAGCGAATAAAAAGTATTGAAACTCGTCGTGACAAATTTATTCTTTGTTTTGGAGCTACTGCGGGTGCTCTGATATCGGCTTTTTCATATACCTGTTGGTGGAATTCAGTGGAGAGTGAGGGATATGGTATATCGGCAAGTATTTTGATTTTGTCTCTTTGGCTTGTACTAAAATGGGATGAAAATCTAAAAACCGGGGAACATAAAAAATACTTACTCCTTATTGCTTATCTGATTACTCTCACTTCCGGTATTCATTTAACTCCTTTACTTGCTATACCCGGAATATTGTTATTTATGTTCTTGAGGAATAGGCAGGAAATAAGAGACCCGATAATTTTACAATTTATAGTTCTTGTCTTGCCATTTTTTGCTCTTTGTGCCTCGGTTCCACTTTTAGGGGTTGGGATACTTGGAGTTTTTGCAATTGTTTTTCTTTTATGGCACTCTCATAGGACTTCCAAAGATATGCAATTTCTTGCGATAACTGCGTTAATGCTTGCTTTGGGATTTACAACAAATGCCTATTTAATAATAAGAGCTCGCCAAGATCCAAGAATAAACGAAGTTGCTCCAACTAATGTGAAAAAACTTTGGGATGGATTTACGAGAAAACAATACGGTCCTAATAAATTAGGAGTTATTTTTGAAAGACAAACTCAAACAACAGAAAATAATTATAACTTTATTCAAGCTGTAGGTTTTCAAGTTAAGTTTTTTGCCGATTATCTTACCTGGCAGTGGGTACCTTATCCGAGAGAAGAAAGATGGGAAGGGAGAAATTTTTCGCAATTTATTAGACTTGGAAGTGTAGCGGTTAATGTTCTTTTTGTTGGACTTAGTTTCTTTGGAATGTTTTGGCATTGGAAACGAGAAAAAAATACTTTTTGTCTTATATGGATAACCCTTTTTATGGCAAGCATTGCACTTCTATTTTATATGAACTTTAAATTTTCGCCGAGTGACCCCAACCTACTTCATCGTCCGGCAGAAGTGAGAGAAAGACACTACTTTTTTGGAAGTGCTTTTACTTTATTCGGGTTATATGCCGGATTTGGAATGTGGGCAATTCTTTCGATGCTCAAAAGATGGTACCTTACTACAAGCGGAGTTGTTTTAGGGATACTTGCCTTCGTTCCTCTTTTTGGTAATTTTTATTCACATGCAAATCGACGAGGACATTGGATAGCAGACGACTATGGCTACAATATGCTGAGTTCTTGTGATGATGAGGCAACTCTTTTTACAAATGGGGATAATGATACATTCCCACTTTGGTTTTGCCAAGAAGCAAAGAATGTAAAACCATCGCTAAATGTTGCAAACTTATCATTATTAAACACAGACTGGCATATAAAACAGATAAAAAAACGTGGAGTTCCAATATCATTTACAGATTATGAAATTGAGAATCTTATTCCGTGGCCTATAATGAAAGATGGGAAGTTTGACCGTAGTACAATGCTTCTTATAAAAGATTTTGCTTTAAGAGACATAATTGCTACAAATGGAGGATATAAATTTAAGAAAAAGATATTTATGCCTGTAAAAAGAGAAGCGTTACCTAAAGAATATAGAAATAAATTCCCTGACAATATGGAAATTATTCCACCAAATTATTACACAAGAAGAATTCCAAAAGAATATTGGGTAAGACTTCCTGAGGAATATTTTTTACCTGCTAAAGAGTTTGCAGACCTTGTAGTAAAGAATTACAAATCTAAAAAACCAATATATTTTGCAGTAACTGTATCTGAAGGCAATATGGAGGGATTCAGACCTTATGTTCAAATGGAAGGACTTGCTTATAGGTTAGTAGGAAGTGGAGCACGAAGTTTTGATATTGAGAAGTCCGATTCACTTTTGAACACGGTTTATAGGTATCGTGCTATTTTTGATCCACGAGTATATAAGGATAAGAACACGAAAAGACTTTTAACTAATTATGCAGCTGGTTATTTCGCACTTGGAATGGCTTATAAAGAAACAGGGAAAATAGATAAAGCCATAGAAGCTCTTGAATTCGGTAAGTTATTTAGAACGGAAGGATCTTTACCATTTAATTATCAACTTGCGAATTTTTATAGAATTATCGGAGACTACGAAAAAGCAGAACAGAATTTACGTAAATTTTCTGAAGAGTCCGATAGAAGTGCCGGATGGTACACTCTCGGAGAATATTATCGAGAAAAAGGAGAAATAGATAAATCGGAAAGTTCTTTCAAACGGGCGCTTGAGGGTGATGATCAGTCATTAGGATATACAGGATTACTCAAGATTTACTACACGAAAAATGATACTACGAATCTAAATAAAACATTGAAGATTTGTATCAAGGACCCAAAAATCACAGGTAAAGTTTTATCTATCTTCAGAGCTGAACGACGAGATACACTTACAGCTCTTCTGCTTAAAGGTTGGCTTTTCGAGCATCCTCAAGATAGTATGGCACAATCATTACTTAAAGGACTTGAGCAAAAAATATAAATGCTTATAGGAATTGCTTAACTATGCCTGAAAGAGAAGAATTTGAAGAGCTGGAAGCAAAATTACTTACTTCGTATGCTGCGAAGTCTATTAATACACGTGGTAGGAAATATGAAGAACCTCGTGCTTTATACAGAACCCCGTATCAAAGAGATAGAGACCGAATAATTCATTCCACAGCTTTTAGAAGACTTGAATATAAAACACAGGTTTTCATAAATCACGAAGCTGATTATTATCGTACACGACTCACTCATACCATTGAAGTTAATCAAATTGCTCGAACAATTGCTCGGAGTTTAAAACTAAATGAGGATTTGGTTGATGCAATTTCACTTGCTCATGACATTGGACATACTCCTTTTGGCCATGCGGGAGAGGAAGCATTGGCTGAATTTATGCATGGATATGGTGGATTTGAGCATAATCGGCAGGGCTTACGAGTGGTGGATGAACTTGAACTTCGGTATCCGGAATTTCGGGGGCTTAATCTAACTTTTGAAACAAGAGAAGGAATAGCAAAACATGCTACCGATTATGATATTCCTGACCTTAATGGACTTTCAGAATTCCCAGATGGCTCACCAACACTTGAGGCTCAGGTAATAAATATAGCAGATGAGATTGCTTATAATTCTCACGACCTTGATGATGGTCTAAAGGCAAGATATATTGAACTTTCGGAGTTAAAAAAAGTTACTGTTTGGAATGATATTTATTCTGAAGTTATAAAAACAATTCCTGAATTACCTTTGCAGATATATAAGACAATGCGTGTTCTTATAAATCGTCAGGTTTTGGATGTTATTGCCCATACGAGTCGCAAAATATCTGAACTCGGAATCCAGTCAATTGAAGATGTAAGAAAGCAACCGCTTATTGTAGGATTTAGTCGGGAAGAACTAACTCTCCAAAAGGAACTTAAAGATTTTCTTCATAATTATCTTTATAATCATCATAAAGTTGTGAAGATGCATAATAAAGCGAGAAGGTATATAGAAGCTCTTTTCAATACATATATCAAAGACCCGAGGCAACTCCCGCCTGATTTTAGTCGATATACTGATGATAAACATCGGGCAGTAGCTGATTATATAGCAGGAATGACTGATAGATTTGCTCAGGAAGAATACGAACGTCTCTTTTTGCCTTACACCAAGATGTAGAAAAAATTCTATTTTGCTATTTGGAGTGCAAAAACTCTGTTTTTGTATGCAACGACAGAGTTGTTGTACTCCATATTCTATCTTAATTTAATTGTTTTTACTGGGTTACATTCTTTTACTTTTACAAAATAAATGCTGGTTCGCAAGCCTTTTCCTACTTCCAATCTGTCATTCTGAATATTCCTATCATTCTGAATGCTTCTGTCTTTCTGTTTGGTGCTGTTATTCTGTCTCTCTCTGTCATTCTGAGCATAGCAAAGAATGTAAGCACCTGTGTAAAAAATCAGTGTCTTGCAAGTTTGTTTTACTTCAAGATAGTCACCTTTACTACTTCTTTGTATGTACCTGCTGTAAGACGCAAAAAATAGTACCCGGAAGACAATTCTTCAGGAATTCTCCACCTAATTTGATTACCAATAGTTTTAAACTTGTATATTTCTCTTCCACTTAAATCATAAAGCTTAAGCTGTGGTTCAAAGTTGTTTTTTGTTTTGCAGGTTATTAAAGCTTCATAAGTTACCGGGTTAGGATATATCTTTAAAGAAATAGGTATTGTAAGTTCATTTTTTTGCTCTTCTATTCCAACACTTTTATAAATATGCCATAAAAGCAAATCGTGTTGAGTTCCAGTTACAGTATATCCACTATCCGGAGCTTGTAAAACCCAATATCCGATCCCGGAAAGTTTTTTTGTCCATGATTCATTTCCTGATGAATCTGTTTTTGTCAAGAATAATTTAACATATCCGCTATCAATCAAACTTCCTGTTATAATATATCCACCGTCATAAGTCTCTTGTACACATTCACCCCCAGCATTCCAAATACCGGAACCCTCAGGCAAGAAAAATTTAGTCCATAAAGTATCACCATATGAGTTTGTTTTTATTAGCCATACGTTATCATAACCAGAGGCTTTAGCATGCCCTATTATTATATATCCGCTATCAGAAGTTTGCTTGACACAAGAAGGATAATCAGACTTCTCACTTCCATAAAGCTTTGTCCAGAGAGTATCCCCAAGTGAATCAATTTTTATCAACCAAATATTATGAGGAGCACTTGACCAGTTCATTGCTGCTATGATATATCCTCCATCATAAGTTTTTTCTATCCAGTATCCATAATCACATCCTTGTTTTCCTCCATAAGTTCTTGTCCATAAAGTATCCCCAAGCGAATCTGTTCTTACCAACCATACATCATATCCAGGACCCGGGTCATAAGAATTAGTAGAACCTACTATAATATAACCTTCATCCTCAGTTTGCAGAACACTTTGCCCCCCTTCTCCTTCCTGTGGACCATAATAAGTCTTTGTCCACATAGTATCCCCGAGTGAGTCTGTTTTCATAAGTAATAACTTATTGTATGGAGTAGAAAGTTCGCCGGTCATAATATATCCTCCATCCTTTGTTTGTCGAACACAGTATGCAATCTTATCGACAGTATCTTTATACACTCTTTTCCAAAGAGTATTGCCAAGAGAGTCTGTCTTTAAAAGACATATTTGATGCCTCAGATAAGAATCATATGTGTTACCTACTACGATATACCCTTTGTCAGGAAGCTGCTCCATATGACGACCTGTAGCCCCAAAATTATGCCAGGCATAAGTCTTAATTGTAATGTCTTTAAGTGATGGTTACAATATCTGAGTAAAAGAGCAAAGGCAAGATTATGGAATTTGTGAATAAGGAAAATAGCTTTTTCTTTTTGACTCTTGCCAGAACCTTCAATAAAATA
>JAUVIV010000013.1 GCA_030592575.1 bacterium
CAAAGATTTTCCGTAATTAGCCCGCATCCATTTATTGGAAGTAATATAACAGAGCACCCCTTTTTCAGTCAGAATATTTATACCTTTTTCGTAGAAAAGAGCGTAAATGTCACCTGTTCGTTCAAATGTTTTATAGTTCTCCTTTTTATAAATATCTGCAAATTTAAGTTTTCCGTTTATTGCTTTTTGCAGTTGAATATACGGAGGATTCCCAAGAACAATATCAAACCCACCTTTTTCAGAAAACACCTCTGCAAAATAGACATTCCACAGAAAGAAATCTTTAGCTTTTCTTCCTTCGGTGTAGGCACTTAAGTCTTTTTCAATTTGTTCAATATCAAAGCCAAGTTTCTTAGCCAGTTTTTGTTTCTCTTCGGCAATTGCTTTTTCTCGTTGTTTTTCGTTTGGCAATACGGAATATTTTTCTTCAATTCTTTTTAACTGTGGGAAGTGTTGATTGATTTTATCTTCAACAATTTTAAAGATAATTTTTTCAATCTCATTACGCAGTTGGTCTTTCTTGTCTTTGTCAGATTCGTTTTGATATTCGTTCTTTACTTCTTCAAATTCTTTAATAAGTAGTTTGTAGGGTTTATCTGTATCAAACAAAAGATTTTCAGTCGGTTTTTCGGTTGCATTAAAATCAATTCCGGCATAAGTTGAAATCAAACTGTTCCCCTGCATAAGTTTAAAATCAAGATTTGGTAAAGCTTCAATTTCATAATTATTTTCCGGTTTATTAAAATCAATTTTTTCATCAACAAGTAAAGAGATGAAAAAGCGTAGTTTGGCAATTTCAACTGCAATTTGCTGTATATCTACACCGTAAATACATTTTTCAATTAAATAGAGTTTACGTCCGTAGTCTGCATTTTTTTCTTTAAACTTTTTTTCAATACTTTCAATTGCAACTCTCCGTGATTTTGGATCTGGAATATTTTTTGTCCCATCCAATTGAACCTGTTGCCAAAATTTATTTTCGGGGTCAAGTTTACCGAGAATAAAAACAAGTTTATTGAGGATAGCCATCGGGAAAGCACCGGAGCCAACAGCCGGGTCAACCACGCGTAAATTGTTTATTAACTCTATTATTTGTTTTGTAGTTTTTTCATCAAATGGATTTTCAGAAGTATTATCGAACAAAGTATCCAAAGCATCTTGCTTTGGAGTTTGTTTTTGTTCTTGAAATTGAAAGCTGGAAGCTTTCGCTACTATGCCTGCTTTTTCCGGATTTTGTCTTATATAATTTCTGATAGATTTAAATGCTTTCTCGTTTCTTACAATATGATCGTACGATTCGTGTATCCAAAATTGACCGCTTGAATTGATATTTTTATTTATTTCATTAGCCGTAAACGATTTCCACGAATGCGTAATATCGCTTAGTTGATAATTATCAAATGGTTTTACGAGTACATGAACATGATTTGGCATTACTACCCATTCATCAAGTTCATACCTTTTTTCTTTAAAATATTTAATTGCATTTGCAACTATTTCTGCATTTGCTTTATCTTTTAAAACGCATTTGCCATACCCTGCATCCATCCAGTTCTCAACCCGTTCCGAAAACAAATAGTAATATTCTTTAAGTTCTTCTGTTGTATATTCATTCCTGTCTTTTTTCTTATGGTTTTTCAACCATATTTTGCGTTCTTTTTTTAACTGCTCAACTTTTTGTTTTGGAATTGAATCAGCCAACCTAAAAGTTATAAAGTACCATGAATTATCTTGTGTCCAATGTGGTAATTTACCTTGCTTTATCACTATCTCATCGTTTGGATTTAGAAACCCAATGGTATCTATGGTATCCAAAGCATCCTGCTTTGGTTCATTCGGAAGCAAGATGTTTCCGATACCTTGTCTAAAATATTGTTTCAGACTTTCGATAGTCATATAATTAACAATCTCTCGCGGTGTGTAAAAACTTCCTGTGGCTTTTCGTGCAGTTGTGGCTGTTTCGGGGTTGTAGCTTGCCAGTAAATTTTCAAAAATAGAACCGAGTAGTTCAGGGTCAAGGGCAACTTCAATATCGTCCGGTTCGTTTTCATCGATAGTAAAGTTGTAACTGTTGAGTAAATTTATTAAACCTTCTACTTCATAAGTTTTGTTCGCTTTCCCAAAAAAACTACTAATGTCAGCTTTTTGAATTTCGGAAAAGAAAAGAGAATTAGGAACTTTTGGTTGATTTTCTTTGGTAGCTGTAAACCCATCAATATATTTTCGTTCATTTTTATCTTTGGTTTTATAATCCAGGCACTCAAACAAACCGCCATTTAAGAAAGGTATTTTGCTGAATAATTCCTTAAGAGATTCTTCATCATTAAATAGATTATGATAGCGAAATACATTATGGTTACCGAAATCGGGGTTGTAGCCTTTGTTTCCTCTGTTTTCGCTGCGAAATTTTCTTTCTTTCTGTTTGGTATTTAATGTGGCAAAAAAGAGATTTTGCAAAATAGCTTTATAATATGTTGATTCTTCCGCTGAAAAGTCTTTTAATATTTTGCTGATATTTTCTTCAACAAAAAGATCGGCAGGAATAAGATTACGTACTTTCATAAACCAGATAAACATAAGCCTGGTGATAAGCCTAATAATTGCAACTTCGCGACCGTTTGTTTCTTGTTCGGCATCTTTGGGAAATTCCACATTTTTAATAGCCCAAAAATACCAGCGCTGTAGCTTTTCGTAGAACTGTTTTGTAATCGGTTCAACGCTAAAAGCCTCCTGAATGCTATCTAAATCATTAAAATCGGCTTTTGATATTTGTTGTATAAAAGTTTTATTCGTGAATTCGTGGCTTACAAAATAAGTATATCTTTTAAAATCAGTAAAATCTCTTTTTGCACCAAGGAAGTTAACCCGGATTAAACTAAAACGGAAATTGCCGTTATCATCATAAAAAATAAAAAATGCAGCGTCTTTGTTTTCTTCTTTTAGGATTTTCTTTGCAATTTCAAACTGTCTTTTTTTCCCGGTTCGGTTAGTAAGTTGGGTTAAAGTTTTTGCCGTAAAAACAAGAATATCGTCTGTATTGGTTAAATCGGCTTCACCTATCTTTATAATGTTTTCGTAGTGAGCGGTTATACTTTCATTGTCTTCAAACAAATACTCGTAATTTTCTTCGTCAGGCTTGAACTTGCTTATTTTTTGTCTAAAAAACTGTTTCAGTATATCAACTGAAAACCCCGTAATTAAGTTGTTTAAAGTATCCATTATAATAATTTATTTCTTCTATAACTTATACGATTGTTTAACATAATATTCAAGCTTTTTATTTTTAATATCTTCTTGTTGAGCAAGTTTTAAGTGTCTTCTATATTTCCCGATTCCTTCAAGGAAATTGTCAGGGTCTTGCATCTCCACACCTCTATCAAACTCTACCGAGATATGATTTTTTCGGACAAAGATTCCGCAGAACAGTCTCTTGCCAATTACAAAAACCAAACCGCCATATTTTATTTCTTCTTTTGCGGTTAGAGCTATATCCAAAATTAATTTTCTCAAAGAGATTACAATTTTTCCTTTGTCCTCATCAACAAATAGAATGTCTTGTATGAATTTATCGATTTTAGGATTTGCTTTCATATTTATATATTCTTCTCCTTATATTATTTATAATATTTCTGAATTAGATTTTCTACAATTTATGTATAGCAGAATGTGTTATGTCAAGAAATGCTTCTTTCAAGCATTCCGAAAGAGTAGGATGTGGATATATAAGCTCGCCGAGTTCTTGAGCCATGATTTCATTTTTTACTCCCATAACGCAAATAGGAATAAGATCTGAGGCATGTGGGCCTATGATTTGAACTCCTTTAACTTTACAGTTTTTATCCGTAATTACTTTCGCAAAACCTTTAGATTCCCCAATACATAAAGCTTTGCCAACTCCTTGAAATCTATATTCTCCAACTTTTGCATCAGGAACTTCCGATTCGAATTTTCCGACACAAGCAATTTCAGGATTAGAAAAAATGCAGTTAGGAATTGAATTGTAATCCATAACAGATTTTAATCCGCTTGCATTTTCAGTTGCGACAATTCCTTCACTTGACGATTTATGAGCAAGTAATGGAGTACCGGTTATATCTCCAGCTGCATAAATCCCATTTATATTCGTTCTCATGCTACTATCAACAACAATTCTTCCTGCTTCAATGTTTAATCCTATATTTTTAACCGTATCTAAATTTGGAACTCTACCACAAGCAATAAGAACTTTCTCAGCTTCAATTTCTTCACCCGTTGAAAGCAGGGATATATTACGACTTGTTTCTATTTTCTCTACTTTACTTCCTTCTATTATTTTTATTCCTTGAGCCTCAAGCTCTTTTTTAATTACGTTAACAATTTTTTCGTCTTTTATTTCCGGCAATATACCTGGTAACATTTCTACTAAAGTAACCTTAGAACCTAACCCGGAAAATATAGTTGCAAATTCAACCCCTATTACTCCGGCACCTATAATTAGAATGCTTTTAGGAAGAGATTCAAGAGATAATATCTCGTCGGAAGTCAATATATATTCTCTGTCAACTTCAAACGGGAGAAACGAAGATGAGCCTGTGCAAATTATTATAGATTTTGCCTTGATTTCCTTCTCTCCGACAGTTAAGCATCCTGGCTCTTTTATATTTGCTTCTCCATTTATAATTTCTACTCCATTTTGTTTAAGCAAAAATCTAATTCCGGAAGTCAATTTTCTCACAATCATTTGTTTTCTTCTCATTATTTCTTGAAAAGATATTTCCGGAGATGTAACTTTTATCCCAAAATCTTTTGCATTTTTTACATTTTGAAAAGCTTCAACGGATGCAAGCAGTGCTTTTGTCGGGATACAGCCCCGATTAAGACAAACTCCTCCAATCTCGTCACGTTCTACGATGCAGACTTTTTTCCCAAGTTGTGCTCCACGAATTCCAGCTACATAGCCGGCAGAGCCACTTCCTATTATGCAAATATCATACATAATTTTAAAAATAAAAAGGCCAACACCCAAAAAAGGAGTCAGCCTTATTTATATTAATTTAGTTACTCCTCTATGGTAATTGCTTCTGCCGGACATGAGTCAGCTACTTCGTTGCAATCACAATCTTTGCATTCATTAGGAGTAATAACTTTTGCCTTGTCATCATCTCCTACTTTAAAAACCTCAGGACACATAGATTCACATACTCCACATCCTGTGCACAACTCTTCATCTATTTTTATCTGCATAATTTTCCCTCCTTGAGATTTGTAGTAGCACTCCACTATTTTGTTGTCAAGAAAAAAATTAGATACTTGACATTTCTTGAAATTTTTGATAGTATGTTTTTTATGCAACGAATATTACTTTTCTTTGTTTTATGTTTGCTTTGCTTTGTAGAATCTTATGGAGCGGAAAGTCATAAAACTAATCTCAATAAAGTGAAAAAAGAACTTGAAGTCAGAAAGAAAGAGAAAAAGAAACTTGAGCGAAAAGAAAAGAGTATACTTGGTAATCTACAAGGAATAGACCGTAAAATTTTATCTTCAAATAAAAAAGTCAAGAAATTAAAAACTAAAGAAACTATATTTAAAGATTTAATTAAAACTTTAGACTTACGAAGAGAAGAAATAGGTTCTCGTTTAGAGGAACAAAAGAATCTTGCAGGCAAAAAACTAACATTTGTGTATCAATATGGAATTTCCAATCAACTTCCTCTAACTAACTCTAATCGAGCCCGAACTATTTTTTATCTGGAAGAAGTTTTAAAAGAAGATGCAAATCAACACAAGGAACTTTTTAAATTGAAAACAAATGTTACTACAAAGGAAGAAGAACAAGAACAAGGACTTTCTAAGTTATTAGAGGTAAAAACTAAAGCAGAAAAAGAGCAAAGAAAAATATTTTCTCAACAGAGAAAAAAGCGACAAATTCTTAAAAGCGTTCGCAAAGAGAAAAAAAAGAAAGCCATTCTTATTGTAGAACTGGAGAAGTCTTATGCTAAATTGGAAAAACTTATTGCAGGAGTCAAGAAATATCCTGCTTCTGAATTCGGAAGTGCAAATTGGCCTGTTAGAGGAAAAATTGTTGGCAAATTCGGAACAGTTGTAGATCCTAAGCTTGGAACAAAACTTAGAAACAAGGGAATTGATATAAAAGCTCCTTACGGAACTGCTGTTGTAGCGGTAAACAGTGGGGAAGTTGTGCACGAAGGAGCGTTTCTGGGATACGGAGAAGTTATTTTGCTTGATCATCAAAATGGATTTTGTAGCCTATATGCTCATTTATCTGAAACTCTCGTAGTAGAAGGAGATAAAATTAGAAAAGGAGAAATAATAGGAAAAGTTGGAAGCACAGGTTTAGTCGATGTCCCACTTTTACATTTTGAGATAAGGAAAGGTGGAGTAGCTGTTGACCCATTAAAATGGCTAAAATAAAGATGCGCAAAATAAAAAAATTAGTAATAATTTTCTATGAATTAGAAAACTCATTTTCTAAAATTTACTTTTAAAAAAAGATGGCATTTAAAGATATTATAGGACAGGAAATACCTAAAAAGATTCTTATCTCGCAACTACGAGAAAATAGAATTGCTTCCGGTTATTTGTTTCATGGTCCCGAAGGTGTTGGCAAAATGCTTATGGCTAAAACTTTTGTGAAAGCAATAAATTGCGAAGAAATAAAAGAAGATTCTTGTGATTCCTGCCAAACCTGCAAGGAAATAGATGTTTCGCAAAATCTGGATTTTGAAATCATAATGCCTGAACAAAGTATAAAAATTGCTCAAATAAGAGCTTTAAAGACCCGTTATGCTTATAAAAACACTTGGCTTAAAAAAAGAGTTGCAATAATAAAAGATGCTGATAAGCTTACGGAAGAGGCTGCCAACTCGTTCTTGAAAATATTAGAAGAGCCTCCGTTGCAAACTATATTTATACTTACTACTTCAAAATTAGATGCTATGCTATCTACAATTAGATCAAGATGTCAGGAGGTAAGATTCCGAAAACTTGCCTCTGAAGAAATAGAGGAAGTTTTACAGAAACAGCAAATATCTGAACAGATGATTCACGAAGTATCTACGCAAGCTAATGGAAGTATTATTCGTGCCTTGAAATTGCTTTCTCCTGAAAACGAGAAGTTGCAAAATATTACTATTAAATTTCTTCACTATTCTTTATCCGATAGAATACGAATGTTAGAAGAGCTTACTCCATTGGAACATAAGGAGTTATTGCTATTAATTCAAGAATTATATGCAAATTTATTAAGAAAAAAACTTGGACTTTCAGTTGATAATAAAATAGAATTAAAAAAAGAATTGACAATGGAAGAAATATTACGTTCAATAGTTGTATGCGAACGAGCTTTTTATGCTTTTTCTCGAAATGTGCAGAAAAAGTTTGTTCTATTTGAACTTTCAAAGGAGTTGTTATGATTTGTGAACTTGAATTTGGAGAATGGAAGAAAATTTTTTCTTCCTGCCCGATTGAATTAAAACCCAACCTTTTGGATTTTGTTGTTTTTAAACTCAATACGGGAGAGGAAATAGGAAAAGTAGTTAAAGTTATGGAATCTGGTAAAACTTCAACTACCATACTTAGACTTACAAACCAAGAAGATATTGAACAGGATATAAAAAATAGAAAGGAAGAAACAGAAGCTTACAAATTCTGCAAGAAAAAAGTAAGGGAACTTAAGATTCCAATAAAAGTAGCATCTGTTCATGTTCAATTTGATCAATCTTTTCTTCAAATTGACTTTCTTTCCGAAAAAAGAATTGGACTCAAGGATCTTATGAGTGAACTTGCAAAAATTTACAAAAGACGTATAGAATTTCGCCAAATAGGTGTTCGCACTTATGCAAAACGATTTGATGCTTATGGTGTTTGTGGGAAACAGCTTTGTTGTTCTAAATTTCTTAAAGAGTTTCAGCCAATTACTATTAATACCGTAAAGCTTCAAAATCTTTCTTGCGGTGCAGGAAAACTTACGGGTGTTTGCGGGAGGCTTATGTGTTGTCTCGCATACGAAAAGAAATTTTACGAAGAAAAGAAAAAATTAGAAAAACAAGAGCAAAAACAAGAGCAAAAACAAGAACAAAAACAAAAATGAACCGTATACTTATAACTTCTGCACTCCCTTTTGCGAACGGACAAGTTCATATAGGGCAACTTGCCGGGTGTTATCTTCCAGCCGACATATATTTTAAGTACCAAAAACTTAGAAAAAGGGATGTAATTCATATATGCGGAGCCGATGAACACGGTGTGCTTATTAGTTTAAAAGCACTTCGCGAAAAAACTACACCAAAAGAAATTGTAGACAGATATTATTTAGACATCAAAGAGAGTCTTGAGAATTTTGGCATAGAATATACTAATTTTTCGAGAACCACAAGACCTTTGCATTACAAAACTGCACAGGATTTCTTTCTTAACCTTCATAAAAAAGGATATTTAACACCTAAAACTTCCGAACATTTATATTGTGAAACCTGTGAACGATGGCTTCCGGAAAGATTTGTCGAGGGTATTTGCCCCTATTGTGATAGTCCTGATGCAAGAGGCGACCAATGCGAAAGTTGTGGAAGATGGCTTGAACCTACTATGCTCAAAGAACCAAAATGTCAAATGTGTGGGAACGCTCCTATTATACGTAAAACTGAACATTGGTGTCTTCGATTGGATCTCCTTCAACCAAAACTCAAGAAATGGATTAAAGCAAAAAAAGGATGGAGAGAAAATGTGACTAAATTTGTTGACACCTGGTTACGTGAGGGACTTGAGCCACGACCTGTTACAAGAGATATTAACTGGGGAGTTCCTGTTCCACTTCCTGATGCCAAAGATAAAGTTATATATGTTTGGTTTGAAAATTTAATCGGATATATTTCTTCAACTATTGAGTGGAACCCGGAAGGATGGAAAGATTATTGGCTTAATCAGAATACCGAACTCGTTCATTTTATTGCTAAAGATAACATTGTGTTTCACGCAATTGTATGGCCCTCTATGCTTCTTGCTCATGGAGATTTTGTTATGCCTACTCAAATCCCAGCCAATGAATTTTTAAACCTTGAAGGACGAAAATTATCAACCTCGAGAAATAGAGCTGTTTGGCTTCCCGAATATCTCCAAGAATTTGAACCAGACCCTCTAAGGTACGCACTTACCATAAATGCTCCTGAAAAAGGTGATGTTGATTTTACATGGGATGATTTCTTGGCTAAAAACAATTATGAATTATCGGATATACTTGGTAATTTTGTTAACCGAACATTGCTCTTTATTACTAAACATTTAGACGGTAAGCTTCCATGTCCATCAGCATACACGGAAGAAGATAAAAAATTACTTGAAAAAATTGAACATACACGTGATTCCGTTAGCTTGACTATTGAACGTTTTGAATTCAAAAAGTCTCTAAAAACTATAATGGCTCTTGTAAAAGAAGGGAATAGATATTTTGATCACAATAAGCCCTGGCTTAAAAACGAGAGAACGGATAATATTATTTATGTTTGTAGTACACTTATTGCAAATCTTAGTATTCTTATTCAACCATTCCTTCCGTTTACGGCTAAGTCTATCCGAGATATGCTTGATGTAGGAACTGATTATCCGTTTGACTGGGATAGTATTGGCAAATTTAAGCTTCCAAAAGGTATGTCAATAAAGAAGCCTAAGATATTATTCAAAAAAATAGAAAAGAGCGTAATAGAAATCCAAAAGCAAAAACTTGTAAAAGCTACAACTTCAGAGACTACAAATGAAGCGGAAGAAATACAAAAAACTCAAATCTCTTTTGAAGATTTTGAAAAGTCAGATATTCGTGTAGCAGAAATTCTTTCTGCCTCCAAAATTAAAGGAGCTAAGAAACTCCTGAAGTTGACAATCTCTCTTGGCAAAGAGACTCGCCAAGTTATAGCCGGTATTGCAGAAGGCTATTCTCCCGAGGAGCTTGTGGGCAAAAAAGTAGCGGCACTTACCAATCTTGAACCCAGAACCATATATGGAGAGCGTTCAGAAGCTATGTTACTTGCCGCAGTTCATAACAATAAACCAATCCTTATTATTCCGGACAAAGATAGTGCTCCAGGTTCTTCTATTTCATAGAGAAAAACACAGAGTTGCATAATTTGCCTCAAATGAGATAAAAGATAAAGTTTTGGTGCGGAATGTGAATAAATTGAATCATAGAAACTCCTTTCATTACTAAAAAGCTTGACAATTTTTTAAACTAAATTATAATCCGACCTTATATGTAATACAGGAAGCTTATTAATGAACTTTAAAATCAAGGAGTTAATATGAAGCACAATACACATATTTATCTTGCTCATAAGAGCATTGAATTTTTGTATGATTCTCTTGGTGATTTACGGCAAATAAACGGCAAAAAAGTGAATGCGAGGAAAAAGCAAAAAATTAGACGAGAAGCGAAATCTCTTCAAAGGATATTCATTTCTCATCTTGATAGAATCTCGGAAGCCAGTTGGGCTCCTGACGATATTATATGTGATAAATCTATTTTTCATATTTTCAAGCTTTTTACAGAAGATGAATTTTCTGATTTCAATGACTATGCAAAAAAAACTTATAAATTAAATAACAAAAACTATTATCTTGCATCAGGTAGCGGAGGATTGCCTTATAAAATAGATCATCTTTCAAGGATAATCAGCGATATGCTAAAATTACGCAAGTATAATGACAGTTTCTCTATGCAACAAATAATGTATCAATTTTTCCTTTTGTCACATTATATAATTGATGCTCATGTTCCGATGCATTGTGATATTAGAGACGATAATCCGGGTAAGAACAAACCTAAAAACGGGAAATATTATAAAGATAGATGGCATGGGAAACTTGAGCAAATATGGGAAAAAGCTTGTACTCCAATTGGGATATCAGAAGGCATTATTACTCGTGAACGGTCAAAAGATAGCTTAGATAAAACGTCTTATTCGCCATTGGTTACTTTTGATATTGATAAAGATGTAAAAGATATAAAAACATATTGTTTAGAACCAAGAGATTTAATGGATTATACAATAAGACTTTGCATTAACTCAAAAGAACGTAATCTACGATTGTTTCCAATTTCAGATCCAAATGATATGCAGGAAAAAGAATTAAAAAAACTTACTCGGAAAATATTTGCAGATTCTATTGGTAATCTTGTTTCTATCTGGGTTTGTATTTGGTGCCAAAACCAATAATATAAAAATAAAAAAAGGAGAGTAAAAAATGAAAATCGCTCATACAGGATTGAATATATCTGAAGGAAAAGTTAAATATGATGACCCGATAGTTCTTGCTCTTGCAGATAAGTTTTTGCCAAAGAAAGTTACGCCGTATTATTTTGATTTCATATCTGATAATTACGAAGCTGCTGACATTATAGTAGTTGCACGTGACCAAATACTTGACTTGCTTATTCATGATATTGATAAGTTGGAAAATCGTCGTGAGCGTATTTCTGAGCCAGATGAGCGAGCTATACTTGACCGAATTCTTCTCAGCATGGAAGAAGAAACTCCTTTATGCGACAAGACATTTACTGATTCTGATAGAGAATACTTGCAAAAACTTTCGCTCATAAGCATTAAACCTACACTCCTTATTGATGGCGATACAGTTGATATGAAAGAGTTTATACCACGTGCTATGGAAAAAGCCGATCATATGTTTTTCTATACGGCAGGCAAAGAGGAAGTTCATGCATGGCTTATTCATTGTGGGGATGATGCAAAAACTTGTGCAGGGAAGATTCATACCGATTTAGCACGAGGATTTATCAAAGCGGAAATCGTTACGGTTGATAATATGCTTAAATGTCACAGTATGAACGATGCTGGTAAACGTGGCTTGAGTCAGCTTGTAGATAAAGATTTTATTATTCCGGCTAATACTGTTATTGATATTCGCTTCAACGTCTAAATTACTGTATTTTTAATATTTGCAATCCGATTGGTTTCTCTGTTATGTAGCAACTAAAGCAGATGTTTGATAAGAAAGGAATTAAGTATCTTCTTATAATTATTCCCATTTCTTTTTTAATATATGTATTTACAGGGCAAGCTTTCTTTTCTACTCATCCTGTGTTTAATTATTATATCCAACAATTACACGGGGTAATTCTTTTCCTTCCTGTCGTCATATTCTTATATAATATTTTGCCTTTAAGAAAAATTCTTGATTACAGTAAATACCTGCGAAATGTTAAAGAAATTCATTTTCTTATTGGGATTTTTTTAATTTCAATTATTGCTACAAACTTGATTTCTTATTATTTATACGATCATATTCCACAAGGTGATGATGTTACGGCATTTTATCAAGCAAAAATCATTGCTTCGGGAGAAAGATGGATTCCTCCTCCTAAATACCCACAATTCTTTATAAAAGAAATGGTGCAAAATAATAACAAATGGTCATGGATGAAGCCAATAGGACATGCGCTCTTGCTTAGTATTGGAGTTCTGCTGAAAATTTCCTGGATAATTTGTCCACTTCTCGCTTCTTTGTCGCTCTTAATTTTTTATTTCTTGCTTAAAAATGTATTTAATTCTATTACTGCACGAGTAGGAACTGTCTTTCTTTTACTTTCTCCAACTTTTCTTTTTGTTTCTTCTTCAATGTTGCCACAAAATTCAGGATTTTTTTTCTCTCTACTCTCTACATTTTTTATTGCAAAAACCATAAAAACAAAAAAAGCTATTTATTCTCTATTTTCGGGACTATCTATAGGATTTGCTTTTTTCTCAAGACCTCAGTTACCAACAGTGTTCTTAATCATTTTGTTTGTCTTTTTATGTATCTCGGTTATCAGAAATAAAGAATTAACAATTTATCCTGCCTTTCTTTTTGTATTAGGATTTATGCCTTTTCTCTTTCTTCAATTGATTGACAACTATCTTCTTACGGGTAATCCTTTCCGTTATGGATATTGGTTGTATAGCCTGAAAGCCAATGCTATGGGATTTGGAGCAGGGAGGGGAAGTTCAAGTTTTGGAATTTATGGGCATAATTTTACGAAAGCAATTATTAATCTTATTTACAATGGGTTTGCTTGGTCGTTACATCTTTTCGGATGGCCACTACTATCACTTGTTTTCATTCCTATTCCCTTTATAAAAAAGACAAAAAACCAATGGGAGCTTCTTGCAATGGGACTTATTATGGGAACTACAATATTTTGGATGTTTTATTGGTTTCATGGCATAAGTCCTATGGGGCCAAAATATTATTATGAAATTACTCCTTTTCTTGTCATACTCACGGTAAGAGGAATTGATAGATTGAAAATTAATATAAGACCGTTAATTACTTTGTTTTTTCTTATAAATATTTTTGTTTACATCCCACAGACTACAAAGGTTTTCGGTAAGTGGGGAACAAATCTAAATTGCTACAACCTCGTAAAAAAAGAGGAAATTCATAATACCATAGTGTTTGTCAGGAACCTACAGAGTTCTCCTAAAATGAAGTATTTTTTGATAAACCTATTTAATTATTCTTCAGTTAGTTTTAGGAATGCACTTAATCTTGAAGAAGGAGACATCATATATGCTAAGGATTTAGGAGAAGAGGAAAATAAACTTTTAATAAAACTATATCCTGATAGAAAAGTCTATCTTTTTGAATACTTAGATGAAACTCATTATCATCTCAAACCCTTAAACTATTGAACCTTTAAGCCTTAAACTCTTACTCTCCTTACCTTCTGAGATAGGCAGATATCCTTTACTCTCTGCGTTTTATTTTATCTTAAATATTTGCAATCCGATAGTTCTCCAGACCACATAATAAATAAGTCGTAATAGGATAGCTATTCCATACTGCACGCTGTTGGAAAAATCTATTGAGGAAGCCTCTTTAAAATATCTTGTCGGAACAGGAACTTCTTTTATCTTGAATTTTTGAGCAACAATTTGAATTATTATTTCCGTATCAAACACGAAATTATTAGAATTTAAATTAAAAGAAATTTTCTCCAAAAGCTCTCTACTATATGCTCTATATCCTGTATGATATTCCGAAAGTTTCTGCCCAAGTACTAAATTTTCTACAATTGTTAAAGTCCTATTGCCAAAATATTTATACCATGGCATACCTCTTTTGATGGCATTCTTGGCCAATATTCTGGATCCTAATACGCAATCGCATTTCCCGTTTTTTATAGGTTTCACGATATGAGGCAATAAACTTGGTGCATATTGATAATCAGGATGAAGCATTACTACTATGCCTGCATTTTCTTTAATTGCTTCTTTGTAACAAGTTTTTTGATTTGCACCATACCCTAAATTTTGTTTGTGTACTATTACTTTAAGCCCTAATTTTTTGCCTATTTCTACTGTTTTATCTTTGCTGGCATCATCAACTAATATTATTTTATCTACAAAGCCTTTCGGAATATCATTGTACGTTTTGGCAAGCGTTCTCTCAGCATTATATGCTGGCATTACCACTATTATTTTTTTCTTTTTAGCCATAATGTGCTTGTTGCCAAAAGATAAATATAAGGAATCAATGGTAGCCGAAAACGACTTTCATTAACAACCCCTGAAAAGATAAAAAAGTAACCAATAATAAGGATAAAAAGTAAATTAGGATATTGAGGTGAACGCATAAAGCCTATAACGGCTAAAAGCAAAAAGCTTATAATTACAAGACTCTCGATTCCTGTAGATAGTACTATTATGGATTTGAGAATTGAACTTTCTTTGTTTTCAAAAACGAATCTTGACAAGCGAGATTGAGTAACATCTCTTCCAATCGTTCTTAAAATAATATCATCTGATTTCGTTGATAGAAATATGTGGAATGCTTTTTTGAAATGGATAAATGTATATCGGAATGGGCTTTTTAAGATTCTTTTAATTGCTATTTTTTGTGCTTGACGAGAAAGTTGCAAGGGATTAGTTGTTGAAAAATCTAACTTTTTTTGTAATTTGTCTCTCGCTTCTTGAAGACTAATTCCCAATTCCTCGGATTCTAAAATGCTTGCATTAAAAATTAGTAAATTACATCCTTGAATTGAGGTAAAGAGAGGTAAATTATATACTTTAACGTTTCTTGCTATCCACGGTAAAATAGGCAGAAAAAATAAAATCAAAAAAATAATTCCCTTTTTGAAATTGCCTTGCAGAAAAACTAATGGAATAAAAATATAAAAAGCAATAGGTCTTATAAGGGCTGAAATGCCAAAAATCAAGCCAGTACATGGATTTTTGTTTTTGAGAAACAACCAACTACCCAGAAGAATACAAAATACAAAAAGTGTTTCTGCCATAAAAAGAGACGAGAAAAGTATGCTTGTAGGATTTAACGAAAATAAAAATGCAGGTATTATTCCTGCCCAATAGCCATAAGAATTGTTTTCAGAACCGTTTTTTTTGTCCCAGATATTCTTGCCAATAAGGTAAATAAGATAAATACTCGCAGTGCTTAAAAACACCTGAATTAACATAACTATCCAATCTTTCAATGGTTTGCTGGTAGATGTTTTGGTGTCATCTCCAGGGAAAAGAGAATAAATTGCTGTAATAAAAAAAGGATATCCCGGGGTCCTGAATGCTACTGGTTCTGAATTCCATGAAAATCTATGATGTTTCAACATATTTAATGCCAAAGCTTTATATTCCTGAGAATCATGCGGGGAATTTCCTTGAAAATAAAATAGTTCCGAGGGAAGCTTGCCTTTAAAATCGGTATAATCAAAATTAGGATTTCTTAAAAGAAATCCCAACCTAATAAAAAAACCAAGACAGAGTACACCAATGATTAGATAATTAGATTTATTAAACACTGGGATTTGTCGTTACGGTTCTTAACCGTGTAAAAATAATTAAATTAAATTTTTACCTACTTCTAATTACAAGAGTGCGTCTTTGGTCTATTTATCAGGTTTCGGCATATACTTTTCGTAATACTCATCACGAATTCGCTTAAGCTCTGCTTTTGGAAACATTGATAAAAGTTTCCATCCTAAATCAAGAGTATATTCAATTGTACGGTCATCATATTTGCCTTGTGAGATGTATTGCTTCTCGAATTTATCTGCAAACTTAAGATACAATTTATCTGTTTCGGTAAGTGCCCCTTCTCCTAAAATAACCGCAAGTTCTTCTACTTCTTTACCTCTTGCATAACAAGCAAATAATTGATGAGATAAATCTGCATGGTCTTCTCTGGTTTTATCTTTTCCTATTCCCTTATCCCTGAGTCTTGAAAGCGATTGACTTACATCAATTGGAGGAGATAGTTTTTTTCTATGTAGGGCTCTTGCTAATATGACTTGTCCTTCTGTGATATAACCGGTAAGATCTGGAATTGGGTGCGTTTTATCATCTTCTGGCATTGTCAAAATTGGAATCAAAGTTATTGACCCGGGTTTACCACTAATTCTTCCGGCTCGTTCGTAAATTGTTGCAAGATCTGTGTACATATATCCGGGATATCCTCTTCTTCCCGGCACTTCTTTTCGGGCAGCTGAAACTTCTCGCAATGCCTCGCAGTAGTTTGTCATATCTGTTAGGATTACAAGCACATGCATCCCAAGGGTAAATGCGAGATATTCTGCTGCTGTGAATGCTACTCTCGGAGTTGCAATTCGTTCAATAGCTGGGTCATCTGCAAGATTCATAAATAAAATTGCTCGTTCTATTGCTCCTGTCTTTTTGAAATCACTCCTAAAAAATTCTGCTTCTTCGTAAGTTATTCCCATTGCTCCAAAAACTACTGCAAAATCTTCTTGCGTGCCCAATACTTTTGACTGACGAGCTATTTGAGCTGCCAATTGATTGTGGGGAAGCCCTGAGCCTGAAAATATTGGCAACTTTTGTCCTCTTACCAATGTATTTAATCCATCTATAGCCGAGATGCCTGTTTGAATAAACTCGTTTGGATAATCCCGAGCGTATGGATTCAGTGGAGAACCCGATATATCAGCAAGTTTATCAGGGATAATAGGCGGAGCTCCATCTATTGGTGTTCCAAGTCCATTAAAGGTTCTGCCAAGTATATCAGGCGATAGAGGAAACTCAATTCCTCTTGCTAAAAATCGTACTTTACTTGTTGGTATGTCCATTCCACTTGTTCCTCCAAATACCTGAACCAAAGCACGGTCTCTATTAACTTCAAGAACTTGTCCTTGCCTTATTTCTCCTGATGGAAGTTTAATTTCTGCAAGCTCTTCATATTTTATACCTTCAACTCCCTCAACCAACATCAAGGGACCTGCAATATCTGCAATTGTCCTATAACTCTTTATCATTTTATACCTCCCTTTAAATAATCACGATATTTCCAGAAAGCCTACTTGCTATTTGAAAATCTCCAAGAAAATTTCTTGTAAACGACTATCAATATTGCCATCAAAGTCCTCACAGGGAATGCTTAAATTTCTAAGAACAGTTAAAAAACGCTTATACCCATTTTCGCTTCTTAGTTCAACCCATTCAATTCCTAAGCTCGTTAATTGTTGCTTATTCAAATCTGATAATTTATCAGCTATAAAAACCTGGCTATTCCTTGCTATCACAGCATCAGCACTTTCAGGGTTTCCTTTACCCATTAATTTAATTTCACATCTAAATCTTTCTTGTAATGTTGTGTTTAAAAGATAAAAATCTACTTCTCTGAGTGATTCTGGTAATTGGCTTTGTTCAAAATGTTTACCTGGAACATTAGAAAGTATACAAAGAGTTTTTAAAAGATATTTTTCTACTCTTTTCCCAGCCGTACTCCATAATCCACCTCGTAATGCTGCTCTTTTTACAGCAAGTGTATTAATAACTATTAAACTTTCACTAACATTCAAATCTACACTAACTCCACGAAATTTTATTGTTAATGTTATGCTTATGTCATCATCACTTTCTACTAAGCCACTTATCGCTTGGTAAAGTGTTTCGTAATGTTCCATAGATGCATCTATCACAATTTCTTTAGTTGCAGAATTATACATGTTAGAGATTGTTTTCATATTTAACCCGGAGTTTATTGCAATATCTTCTTTAGGTAGGTTAGGATTTAATAATTCTTTTTTATACCAATCAACTGAAACCTGTTGATTTTTCAATTTTGCTTCAACGACCTTTTTGAAAAAGTCAATCGCATATTGTAAAAACTGGGCATTTATAAGAGTATGAATTTCAATACGATAATCCTGACCCTTAATTAGTTTGCAAATAATGTTTTGGACAACTTTATCGGTTAATGTCATCTAATTTCCTTTTCTCTTTTAGCTAACTTCTGAAAACTTTCTATATTTAATATATGTGGTTCTTCTTTGGTAAATGGTAATTTATTTCCCAATTCTTGTTTTATCCTCTCAACATATTTTTCTTCTTTCTCAGTTAAAAAGAAGTATCTTCCTAAATTCATTGCGGATTTTCCTAATGTTCCACTACCAGCAAAAGGGTCAAAAATCAAATCTTCTTTATAAGAATAAAATTTTATAACTCTATTACATAATTCTATAGGGAAAACAGCACTATGAACTCTATCGAATGTAGGGTCAATTTTCCATACATTTGAAGTTTCATAATCTCCTAAAACTTTACTTAGTTTAACTGTTTCCCAATCATATCGCCTAATATTCCAGTCTAAAAGTTTATCGGTTTTCTTTCTATAAACCATTATATATTCAGTTAAAGGATTTGGCTTATATGCTAATGGTTTCCTGTGTTGTAAAAATCCTGCGTTACGATTTTTAACACTTGCTTCTGGTTTTGCCCAGACTATGTCATCAATAAATTCCCAACCCATTTGGACCAAATATGGATGAATATCAAAAGGTATTGGATAACGTTTGCTTGAATGTTGCCTGCTGATTCTTGGAATAATAACCGGTGAAGTGTTTAGAACGAAAAATCGCCCTTCTTTTGTAATTCTATAAATTTCTTTGAATACACTTACTAAAAATCCAAGGTATTCTTTATAACTTTGATAGATTGAATAATCTCTTGCATTGTAATAAGGTGGAGATGTAAAAGTTAAATGAATAGATTCATCAGGAACATCTTTTAAAATATTTCTGACATCTCCCTGAACAACAACATTTTTCATAAAATCAAGACATTCTGTATGTCTCATACTTGAGTCTGAACTTGTTTTTTGAGGGAAGAACTCCTTTTGAATCACAGACTGTATCATTTCATTTGGATGATTGTTCAAATTTTCAAGTTTTTCTTTAACGATTATATTTGACTTGAAAACTAATAATGCACGGATAACTTGTAATACAATTTTAGGGTCTGAATCATTTAACATTTCTATTAACAGTGGAACTGCTTTTGCTGTTCGCATTCTACCAATAGTTGAAATTGCTTCTCGTCTTACTGTGGAGTTTTGGTCTTCCGTTGCAATCCTTGAGATTATTTCTAAATAAGAGGTATCACTCAGCTTGCCGATATTTTTTACTACCCAAAATCTCACTTGAGCATTTTTATTTTCTAATAAAAAAGTAAACCTTTTTCCATCAAAATTTGAAGGCAAACGACCAAGATTTTCCAGCAAAAACAAAACTGCTCTATTATCTTTTTGTTCTTGCATAAGTCTATATAACTCTCCAATATTATTTATCTTTAATTCCTTTATATATTCTTTTGTTATCATACTATTCTCATATTAAACTACAGAAGTTATTTTTGACAATCAAATTATTTATGCATAAACTATTTTTACTTAATTTTTACATAATACTTATTTTCTTTATGCATTCTATTGATGTATTTGCAATAAATTACCACAGATTATTTGAATTGCAAGAAAAAATTTATTAACACAAAGCAACTTTTTTGTAAAAGAATATTTTATTTGTGTGGTATTTGTGTTTCCCATTTATATTTTTTAAAATCTTCTTGAGCCGATGAGTTCGTTAATATCGTCTATTCCCTTTTGTGTGCAATAATCCTCTATTCCATCTACTATCTCTACTCCTATATTTGGATTTACGAAGTTCCATGTTCCAATTTCTACTGCACTTGCACCGACTACAAGAAATTCTAATGCATCTTGAGTATTGGTTATTCCGCCCATTCCTATTATTGGGATTTTGCAAACTTCCAATACTTTATATACATAATAAAGTGCCACCGGCTTTATACAGGGACCGGACAACCCTCCTGTTATGTTTCCCAATATTGAAGTTTTGGTTTTAATGTCAATTTTGAGTCCGTAAATTGTGTTTATTAGTGATATCGCATCTGCTCCACCCTGTTCTGCGGCAAGAGCTATTTTTTGAATGTCAGATACATTCGGAGACAGTTTAATTATTATGGGTTTTTTAGTAACTTTTTTTATCTCGCGAGTAAGCTCTAAAAGAGCATCAGGGTTTTTCCCAAATTCAACTTCTTCAATATTTGGGCAACTTACATTGATTTCAAATCCGCTGATCTTCGTGGATTCAAACTTTTCTATTACTTCTATATACTCGGCTTTAGTTTTACCGGCAACCGATGCAATTACAGGAATACCGAGAGTTAGCCATTCCGGTAGTTTTTGACTGATGAATTGACGAACTCCTGGATTCTCAAGCCCTATGGCGTTAAGCATTCCTCCATAAACTTCAACTGTGCGTGGAGGAAGATTCCCGAGCATTGGGTCAAGAGTTACTGATTTTGTGATAATTGCCCCGATTTTTTTGAGTTCTGTGAATTTCGCAAGTTCAGTTCCACAAGTTCCTGATGCAAGGATAACTGGATTTTTGAGCTCAAGCTCTCCAATTTTAACAGTTAGTTTTGGCATAATTTATTAGCAATAATTAACGATATAATTATTTTCGAAGCTAAATTTCTATCTCGTCGGCCCAAAAGACAGGTCCGTCTTTACACACATATTTATAGCCATTTTTTACCGGAATGGCACATCCCAGACAAACTCCAATTCCACAAGCCATATGTTGCTCCAGCGAAAATTGGCAAGGAATAAAGTGACTCCGAGCATAAGATTTTATTGCCTTTAACATCCCCAGAGGACCGCAGGCAAAGATAATTTCCGGTTTCTCAATAGTTTCAAACAAATCGGTAACCATACCTTTCGTTCCATAAGAACCATCTTCTGTGCTCACCATAACTTTGCCAAAGTTTGAAAACTCAGGTTCACATAAAACCTCAGTTTTGGTTTTCGCACCTATAAGTGTAGTTAATCGCAAACAGGAGTTTGCTCCTACTATCTGATTTACAAGAAAATGAATAGGAGCTACGCCAATTCCACCTGCAATAAAAAGAAAGTTTTGGTATTCTCCGGGAATAAAGCAATTTCCAAGAGGTCCGATTATGTCAAGTTTTTCATTTGCTTTGTAAGTTGAAAGTTTTTTTGTTCCTTTGCCTATTACTTTATAAAGAATTTTAAAAGTTTCTCCTTCCACGTAGTAAACGCTAAAAGGTCTGCGTAATAGAGGGGAATAAGAATTTGATACTCTGATAGTTACAAACTGCCCGGGTTTTGCCGTAGTGGCTATTTCCTTGTCCTGTATTGTGAGAATGAATACATCAGGAGCTATCTTTTCATTCTTTATTACTTTCATTATGATTCTTGGGGATTATCCAAGCATCCTCATATCCTTTGTCTCTCCATTTATCTCTTGCATCAAGTGCTTCTTCGTAAGTATTATATTGCCCAATTCTAACTTTCCAGTAAGGAGGAATATTTTCAATATAGATATCTTTCTTTTTTAATGATTCATAGAGTCTATTAGCATTTTTTTCTATCTTAAAAGCTTCAAGCTGGACTTTAAATTCAGCCAATACTTCTTTTGCGGGAATTTTTGCTGCTGCTTCTACTGTATCCACTATCATTGTTGCTGTATCCATTATTGCTATTGTATCTATCGGTGTTTCCATTGTATCTATTGGTACTCCTGCGGCATCTATTACTTCCGTTGTATCTACCTTCAATGTTGTATCCATTATTGCTATTGTATCTATTGTTGTTGTATCTATTGGCATTTCTATGGTATCCATTACCTCCGTTGTATCTATCGGGGCTTTCAGTGTATCTACTATTTCTTTCGTTGTATCTATTACTGTTTCTATTGTATCTGTTAGTGCTTCTATGGTATCTGCCACTTCTTCAGTTGTATCTATTTTTACTTCCTCCACTATTATTTCCATTGTATCCCACATTGTTGGAGTAAGTGTATCACCTATTAATCTTAAGAGTGCTTTGTATGAAAATTGAGCGTGTTCGGTTCCGCGAAAATCGTTTCTTGTTCTTTCATAAGCCAAAATAGCTTTTTCGGTATTCTCTTTTTTATATTCAGTAAGCCATGCGATTGAGTAAGCCGATTTAGCTGCATATTTGCTTTCGGGGAAATTTTGAATTATTTTCTCATATTCTTCTATTGCTGTATCTGTGGTGTCGAACTCCTGCCAATACAATTCTGCAAGCAGAAAATGAATTTTATCAATGTCATCTACTTTCATTGAATCCTGCTCCTCTATTATTTTTATATATTTTGTTAATTTTTCAATTCTTGAAGATTTATCAATAGCTTGTTTTGTCTTTTCGCCGGAAGACCCCCATAAGTTTCTGGCTAATTCGTAATATTCTTTTGCTTTGCCCAGATCTGAAAGCTTTTCCTCATATATTGTTCCTAATTCATATAATGCAGGTGGAGAATTTTCAAATTCTTCCAAAACTTCTATTGCTTTCTCTATCTCTCCTTTTGCTCTGTAACACTTAGATATTGCAAGTTCAAGTTCTGCCTTTTTATCAGCCTCAACAGTTTCTCTAAGAGAAATAAGTTTTTGTAATGCTTCTTCGTATTGATTAAGTGCAATAAGGCTTCTTGCAATTGAAAGCGATATATTGAATCTTTGAGTTGTAAGTTTTAACGCTTTTTTGTAATATCCAAGAGCATCTTCAAATTTTTCCAGAGAATCACAGGAGTTACCAATTTTTGTTAGCATATCTACTTTGAGTTTGGATTTCGGAAAACTGTCGATAAATCCTTTGGCAAAAGATATAAAATTTTCGTAATCTCCTTCAAAAAAATACGAATCTATTATTAGTTTATTCGCAAGCTTCTTGTTTTCTTTGACCTCCAAAAGAGCGTATCTTGCATCAGAATAGTCGCCCCTCCTGAGATAAACTCTACCAAGTTCTAATTGACTTTTGTCCGCCAATGAATGTTCCGGATAATAAGTGATAAGCTCTTTAAATTTACACATAGCATGTTCGTATTCTTCTTTCTCAAGAAAACATTTGCCAATAAGAAATATGGCATCCGGAACATACTTGGAAGTAGGATGATATTTTATTATTTTTTCACATTTTTGGATAGATTTATCAAGCAAGTTGTGGTTGGGAGTTGTAGATTCAATAGCTTTTTCGTAATACTCTTTTGCGTTATAAAAAGTATTGAAATAAACACATCCTGTTAATAAAAATATAATTAATATATATTTCTTCATACTCCATATAAAATAACAACAAAGAGAGAATATGTCAAGATAGAAAAATCGGAACTTCAATTTTTTTATTGACAACCCACAGTATGTTGTAATATACTTGATACGCAACACAAGATATTGCGTAAAATACGAATTAAAATAACTTATGGAGTTTTATGAAATTGGTACGGTAAAAAATTGAGTAAAAATTAGGAGGGTAGGAAATGTTAGACAAGATTCGTAAAAGAGATGGTAGGGTCGTTTCGTTTGAGAGAGGTCGCATTACTGAGGCTATATTTAAAGCAACTCAGGCTATTGGAAAAGAGAACCAAGATCTTGCAGAAGAACTTTCTCTTAAAGTTAAAAGGCTTCTTGATGGCTCGGTTCGTCGTAGGGTGCCGGGAGTTGAGGAAATTCAGGATTTGGTAGAGCGAGTACTAATTGAAGAGGGGTACACTAAAGTTGCAAAAACTTATATTCTTTATAGGGAAGATCATGCCCGAATAAGAAGAGCTAAAGAGGTTTTTCTGGATGTTAGCACAACTATAAATGGTTATCTTGAGGTTACGGATTGGCGTGCAAGAGAGAATGCCAATGCTGATTTCTCGTTTTCCGGATTGATGATGCACTCGGCAAGTGCGGTTATTGCCAATTACACCCTTGATTCAATTTATTCGAAAGAAGTATCGGGAGCCCATACGAATGGAGATTTTCATATTCATGATTTGGCTATGGGACTTGCCGGATATTGTGCAGGCTGGAATTTAAGGGAACTCCTATTTGAAGGATTTAATGGGGTTTCAAGAAAGGTAGAAGCTGCTGCTCCCCGACATCTTGAAACTGCACTTGGACAAATAGTAAATTTCCTTGGGACTCTTCAAAATGAATGGGCTGGTGCTATGGCATTTAATTCTTTTGATACCTACCTTGCTCCCTTTATTCGTAAGGACAATTTAACTTATTCGGAAGTAAGACAATCTATTCAAAGATTTATATTTTCTTTAAATGTGGCATCAAGATGGGGAGGACAAACCCCTTTTTCAAATCTTACATTTGACTGGGAAGTTCCTGAAGACCTTAAAAATGAACCGGTTACGGTAGATGGGGAATACCAATCAAGTTTTGGTGTGTATGGAGATTTTAAGCACGAAATGGATATGATAAATAAGGCATTCTTGGAAATAATGATGGAGGGAGATAAAAATCATCGCGTGTTTACATTCCCTATTCCTACTTATAACTTGACCGAAGACTTTGATTATGAATCCGAGAATGCAAAGCTTTTGTTTCAAATGACAGGTAAGTATGGACTTCCTTATTTTCAAAACTTTGTGAACTCTGACCTTGACCCTGCGGATGTTCGCTCAATGTGTTGCAGGTTACAACTTGATTTAAGGCAACTCAGGAAAAATGTTACAGGTGGTTTATTTGGCTCATCTGAAAATACCGGCTCAATAGGAGTAGTTACTATCAATTTGCCAAGAATCGGCTATCTCTCCAAGAATGAAGATGAGTTCTTTTCTCGGCTCTCACGACTTATGGATCTTGCAGATACTTCTCTTGAAACGAAGCGAAAGCTTGTAACTCGGAATATTGAGTCAGGGCTCTTTCCTTATACGAAACGGTATCTCAAAACATTAGATAATCATTTTTCTACAATTGGACTTGTTGGAATGAATGAAGCCTGTCTTAATTTCTTGTCGCAAGATATTGGAACTGAGGAAGGCAAAAAGTTTGCACTTAAAGTGCTTGATTTTATGCTTGAAAAATTACGAGGATTTCAGGAAAAGACAGGACATATTTGTAACCTTGAAGCCACTCCTGCAGAAGGAACTGCTTATCGGCTTGCAAGGATTGACCACGAGAAATTCCCCGATATTATTTCTGCTGGAAAAGAAGTTCCTTATTACACAAATTCAACTCAGCTTCCGGTAGGATATACGGATGATATTTTTGAAGCGTTTGAACTTCAAGAACCATTACAAACTCGCTATACCGGCGGAACAGTTTTGCATGGATTCATCGGAGAGGAGATAAGCGACCCGGATGCTTGTGCTTTGATTGTTAAGAGACTTGCAGAGAAATTCAGAATTCCTTATTTCACTATAACCCCGACTTTCAGTATATGTCCGGAACATGGATACATATCCGGTGAGCATTTTGAATGTCCGGAATGTGGTGCCGTTGCGGAAGTCTATTCAAGAGTGGTAGGATATTATAGACCCGTTACTAACTGGAACGAAGGCAAACAGGAAGAATTCAAAGACCGCAAAACTTATGCGGTCTCCCAGCCCGAAGCCGTGGCGAAGTAGGTTTTGGTTATTAATCATTAAATAGAGAGTTCTTATGACCTATTATTCTAAACGTAACAAAGGTTGGGAATATGATTTAAGTAGTGAATTCTGGAATGGGTTCAAAGCATATATAGAGGAAATTGTCCAAGAAAAATACCTTTATAAAATTTTTGGTGATTGGAAAAATGGTTTTTTGGCAAACTCTGATAAAGTAAAATCAAAGATGCTTCAAGAAATAGGTGTTGGAGAATGGCCATTATTCAATCAACCTTCAGATGATAAAATATTTGACCTGATACAATTCTTTTTTAAATTTGTATCCTATCCCACTGAATGGGAGTATGATCGGGTTTGGGAGCAAAATCTGCCTACCGAATTTGATAGAGGAAAAGGTAGTTTGTACTATACTATGAAAATAAATGACCTATTTGAAAATTTTAAGCATCCATACGAGTTTAAAAAAGGAGAAATAAGAGCTCACCGGAGTGAGATATTAGATGAGAAAGTTCTAAATTTAGAATTCAAAATATCAGATGTAGAATTGTCTACATTGATAAACGAAGCAATAAAAAATTTTTATAGTAGAAATTCTGAGGATAAAAAAAGAGGGTTAGAAAAAATTGTAGATGCATTTCAAAGGTTGAAAACTTTAAAAAACGCTGATGTTAAAAAAGGTGTTGAGCAAATGGCAAAAGAAGCTTCTTTGCTTGAAGAAACACAAGCTGCTTTTGGAGAAGATTTAACGGATTTATGGAAGATAGCTAACGATTATGCAATTAGACACTTTGAAACAAATAAAATTCCTTTAGCAGATAACAATTTTATAGAATATCTTTTTTATGGATATTTCAATGTTATAAGACTTGTGCTTACAAAGTACGGGATGCTTGGAAATAAGAAAATAGTAGTAGAAGAAAAAAGGGAACTCCCTTTTTGAAATTTGCTATTAAAAAGTACAGTGAAAATTTGGCTGTACAAGAATGTAATGTAGCGTGGGGGTTTATCCCCCACATATTTTGCCGAGGATGAAACTCGGTGCTACTTATATAATATTAATGTAGGGGCAGGTCTTGCACCTGCCCTGTTATTTTGGGCAACCGCAAGGGTTGCCCCTACGATTGTTAGATAAAGAAGCAGAGGATGAATATTGGCAGTATTTGTTTTGTTATGGAATGCAAAAGCTTGCTTTTGCCCTACGCAGTAGCAAGCTACTGCACTCCAAAGCATTTCAGAATAATCTAAAAACGAATCTACTGTTTTTTTGTAGCGCTTAAAAATCCCAAGAATAATGGAGATGCGGTAAGGAATTTTGATGTAAACTCAGGATGTGCTTGTGTAGCTACAAAAAACGGATGCTCCGGAAGTTCCAGGAATTCTGCTAACTTAACTCCATCTAATCGATGATGATGACCTGAAAATACTAACCCGGCATCTTCCAATGTCTTCTCAAACTCAGGAGAGAATTCATATCGATGGCGATGACGCTCTACTATATATTTAGTTGCAGGTTGTGAATCTATAAGTTGTCCGAGACGATATGGTTCAAATGATTTTGCCATATCCTGTTTAATTCTTCCTTCTTTTTCGTAGAGCTTATAAACAAGAGTGTCCGGTTTGATGTAAGCTGCATACGCTCCAAGTCTCATTGTTCCACCATATTGTGATTCTTCCATTGCCTTTTGTTGAGATGGAAGCAGAGTTATTATCGGATAAGGAGTATCCGGCAATACTTCTCGTGAATGTGCTTCTTTTAGATTACATACATTTCTTGCGTACTCTACTGCGGCAAGTTGCATTCCAAGACAAAGTCCGAGAAACGGGATTTTATTTTCTCTAACATACTTAATTGTTTTGATTTTTCCTTCAATACCTGTAGCTCCAAATCCGCCCGGAATAATTATGCCATCATAATTTTTAAGTATCTCAACTCCTTGTTGCTCTATTTCTTTAGAATCTATCCATTCTATTTTTGGTTTAATTCCAAGAGCGGCACCTGCATTAATAAGAGCTTCATTTATTGATACATAAGCATCTCGGAGGCTAAATTCTCCGATGTCCAAGTATTTGCCAACCATTCCTATTCTTGCAGTTGTGCTCGGGTTTCTTAAGTTGTTAAGTCGGACATTCCATTTTTCCCAGTTAGGTTCTTTTTTGGGTTCAAGAGCTAATTTAGTGAGTATTTTTTTACCAAGATTCTCGCGTTCAAAGTTTATAGGTACTTCGTAAACAATTTTAACATCTGGAGCCGAGATAACAAATTCTCGTTTTATGTTTGCGTAAGTTTCTATCTTCTTCCTACGTATATCGTCAAGTGCTTCTTTGCCTCGGCATAAAATTATATCCGGAATTATTCCGTTTTCCTGAAGTAGCTTTATTGCTTGCTGAGTTGGTTTTGTCTTCATTTCCCCGATATGAGATGGGACGGGCATATAAGTTATGAGCACATAAATAAGATTTTCCTTACCGAGTTCTCTTTCCAATCCTTTTACGGCAAAAAGAAATGGAATATTCTCGTAATCTCCGACAGTTCCGCCTATTTCTATGATTGTAACATCATAATCTTCAGATGCGGCTCTAATCCTATCCTTTATTTCATTCGGAACATGAGGAATAAATTGGACGGTTTCTCCAAGATATTCGCCCCTTCTCTCGCGGTCTATTATGGCTTTATATACCTGACCGGTTGTAATATTATTTCGTTTTGGTATGTCAATTCCAAGAAACCGTTCGTAACTTCCAAGGTCCTGGTCTATTTCACCACCGTCATTAGTAACCCAAACTTCTCCGTGTTCGGTTGGGCGTAAAGTTCCTGCATCATAATTTATATAGGGGTCTATTTTTATGCCCGTGAGGCTATATCCGTATTCATTAAGTATTTTCCCAATTGATGCAGTGGCAATTCCTTTCCCGACACCTGATAATACACCTCCGATTACGACAATATATTTTTTCGTTTTCATCTCACTCCTTGTTCCTGAAAATTAAACAATTTTGGTGAATAGAGTTCTATCAAGAACTTTTTAATTCGTCTCTCTGTTTTTTCACGTACTCTTTATTTATCTTATAATAGTATTTGGCGAAGATTATATTCATTTTTTCATTACCATCTCGTAAATATTTTCAAAATTATGCTTACCACCAAGAAGAATAGTTGTAATAGGAGCTATTTTTTTTGCCAGTTTCGACATTGTGTTTGTTACGTTTCTAATTTCCCATTGTGCAGTCTTGTCCTCTCTTATTCTTGAAATGTGATATAATTGCCGTATATTTGTTGCGACTACAACTCTTCTTCTATGTGCATTTGTCAAGCAATATTCAGCCGATTTGCCGTATTTTTTAAATTCATTATACAAATCAACGGACTTATCACAAACATTTTGAAATTCTTGCGTTAATCCGATTTCTTCAATATTTGGCGGGATTGTACATCCGAGTTCAGGAAGATAATCTTGAGTTAATAATGTATTCATTCTATGCCTTTTTAGTTGGGCAAAACAGCTTGCACTCATAATTACTTCATAAATTAAAAACCCCGATTCAAATGCTCGCGGAACTTTATCAAATGCACTAATGTGTTTCAAAGAGTCTTTAATAAAATCTTTTGCTTTTCCCTCGTCAATTAGTTTATTTGTTAAAGAATAGCAATCACTTATTGGTTTATTTGAATATGTGTGCAACAAAGTGGAAATAATTTCTCTGTCCGGATTATTATGATTTACAAGAATTATATCTTTTTCTGAGGTTTTATTTCCTAAATTCTTATTTTGATTAAAACTTTTTTCGACTAAATCTCTTGTGTTTTTCTTTGTATATTTAAAATTATCATCTTTTAATTCTTGCCCTGGATTGTGTTGCTTGAATAATTCAGGATCAGTAAGTTGAATTATAGAGGGTGCTTTTTCTGCTATTACCTCATATAGCAACTTGGCAAACTCTTTTTCCTCTTTTAACCTACCATATTTCAACTCTCTAATTGCCAGTTCTGCAGTTTGTCCTGTGTAAGAACATCCAAGCTGAGTTTCGGTTGCCAAGCATAAACTATATCTTGCGTCTTCTTTTGCAATGCCTTCTAAATCTTTTAAACTTTCATCTGGGAATTTTTTCTTTAAGAATTCAAAAAGCTTGGGGTTGGCTTTGAAATAGAAATCATTTTGAAGTTTTACAAGCTTATCAAATTTTGCTAAATCTTCCGAGCTGAATTCTTGAGGTCTAATATAATCCCCATCTAATGTAACATATCTTTGAGACTTCTCCGTATATCCTGCCAATCTTCTTTTTTCTATTGATTCTACGAGGAGCCTTGAAACCCTTTTTATATTTAAATTAAAAATTGCGTGGTCAGCAACTGAATGATGTCCCATACCGTAAATAATTGTTTCATTTGATTTTCTTGCCTTGGAAATATTCTCTATGGATTCATTGACTAATTCATCAACATTTTTCTTGCTTCTGCTTATTCTGGCATAAGCAGCGGATATTACCTCTGGGGTCGCTTTTTTCTTCTCCTCTTCGGATAAATTTTCAATAACTTTTACGGGAATGTTAATGCCAGCTAAAACAATTTTCATACTTCAATAATTTTCCTTATACTATGATAACTTTATTAAAAGTCAAGGGGATAGTTAAATTTTTAGTGGCTAATAATTCTATGTTGCCGATGATAATGAATATACTAAACATTCTTACTTCCATTTTCTTTTTTGCGAGGGTTAAAGCTAATTATTCTTTGATTATCAGGAACTTTTATCTCACAAAATTTCTCTTGACAGGGAGATATTCTTTAATATTTTTAAAGTATGCAAAAAATAAAAATCGTTGGAACCGGTAGTGCCATTCCGCCTCGTATTATTACCAATCTTGATTTGGAAAAGATGGTAAATACCTCAGATGAGTGGATAAGAGAACGAACGGGAATTAGTGAGCGTCATATCGTTGATGAGAAAACCGCAACATCAGATTTGGTTGCAGAATCTGCGTTAGTTGCATTAAAAGATGCAGGGCTTGAGGCAAAAGATCTTGGTGCTATTATAGTAGCAACTGCATCACCTGATACTGCATACCCTCCTACAGCTTGTTGGGCACAAAAAAAACTTAATATTCCGGGGATACCGGCGTTTGATATATCGGCAGCATGCACGGGCTTTCTTTATGGACTTGAAATAGCAAGTGGACTTGTGGAATCAGGTGGGTATCGGAATGTGCTTGTTTCAGGAGCTGAAGTAATGTCAAAGATTGTGAATTGGGAAGACCGTAATACCTGTGTAATTTTTGGAGACGGAGCAAGTTCGGTAATTGTAGATAAGAGCGACGGAGAAAGCGGTATAATATCTTCTTATTTGGGGGCAGACGGGACACTTGGAGAACTTCTCTATCAGCCAGCAGGAGGAACAAGAATGCCGGCATCTCAAGAAACAATAGATAAAAAATTACATACAGTGCATATGAAAGGGACAGAAGTATTCAAACATGCGGTGAGGGCAATGGGAGGTGCGGCAATTCGCGTGCTTAAGGAGGCAAATCTTACAAGTGATGATATATCGCTTTTTATTCCTCATCAGGCAAACTTGCGGATAGTGGATGCTACTTGCAGAAGAGCGGGTATCTCAATGGACAAGACTCATACAATAATTCATAAATACGGAAATGTTCCGGCAGCTTCTATTCCCCTAACATTAGACGATGCACTTCGGGCAGGACGAATAAAACGAGGAGACCTCTTGCTTTTTGCTGCATTCGGTGGTGGATTTACCTGGGGAGCTATGGTGCTTAAATGGTAGTCCTAAGTTGTATTCACGAAAGAAAATATATTTCAAAAATCAAATAAATGTAATTTTTATATCTTGTAATTACGTATCCACATTTTAAAATCTAACTTGACAGAAGAAAAATTTGCAGTATATTATCTATGAGATGAAAAAAGAAAAAGGAATGACTTTAATTCTTGTGTTGGGGATATTTGTAATTCTTGGAATAATAGCAGTTACATTTATAACCTTTACTTCGCGTGAGGCAAAAATCAGTAAATGGACAGCGGACTCAAAGATTGCTTTTCACGCTGCAGAAGCAGGATTAGAAGAGGGAATAGCGAATATTCCTATGGACTTAATCGCATTTCCTGCATTACCAGATACTTGGGATTCGCTTCCAAATCGAGCTAAATATAAGAGTGGACCACCTGATAGCTTGCCTATACCGCCGGAACTTACCGATAAGCAGTATTTAGTTGGATATAGTATAGAGCATGGAGCAGCGTTTTATGATTATCTCTATGGTCTTCATACATCCGGAAAAACAAGGAGAAGCACGCGAGAAATAAAAGCAAGTATTAAATGTGGTCCTATGGGCGGCGGAGCAGGATATTGATTAAAAGGTTCAAGGGTTTAAAGGTTCAAGAGTTTAAAGGTTCAAGAGTTTAAAGGTTCAAGGGTTTAAGGGATTGAGAGTTTAAAAATTAAAAAAAGGAGGTAAAAATGTTAGTATTTATAAGTTTACTTTTTGTATTACAAGCTACTTTGAAAGAGGATATAATCTTAAGCGGTATTTCAAAAGAAGGAGTGAGAATTATACTTGAGAATACAAGATTTGAAGGCAACAAGACGATTCAATGGGAAACAAGAATTATGAAACTTGGGGATAAATTGAGAATAGAAAATACTTATCCCGAGATAGGAGAAGTTTGCGAAGTGATTATATGGGATGGCAAGAAGTGCATGATTTTTATTCCAAATCATAAGCCACAAGAGATTCCACCTGTACGAGATGGGCTTGAATTTCTTGGATTCACGGGAAAAGTTAAAGAGAACGGAGTAAAATGGGAGATAGATGCAAATAAATTACCATTAAAGAAAGAGACACGACACGAAGTAACTAAATATAACGATTATACGAAGATTGAAGGGTTTGGATACTTTCCTGCTAAAATCGAGAAATATAGGGGTAATAAACTTATAATGAATACAGGATTTAAGGTTGCAGATGATGAGGCAGAACTAAGTGCTAAGCTGTTTGACCCGGAGCTTGTAGAGTTTTCGGCAGAAGTAAAAAAAATGTATAAAGAGTAGGAAGGTAGAGGTAGTTCACGAACCGCTCCTACAAAAAACAGGAGGGAATTATGAAAAAGGTATTAGGTGTTTTAACGATTTTCATCGGGTTATGGCAATTTTGTCTTTATTCCCCTGAGATTGCAAATGCAGATGATGCAGATATGTTTACAACAACAATACAGCCAGATGTTATGATTATATTAGATGTTTCGGGTTCTATGACTTTTGATATGAACGGAGATTATACCTGGGGTGATGGAAGTGCAGATTATCCCGGAATAGATACGGATAGTACTGGTTTTGCGGATAATTCAAGGCTGTATATAGCAAAGGCAGCAATTAGACGGGTTGTAACAAAGAGAGATTTGTTTAGATGGGGATTTGAGACATTTCCTTCCCAAAAGGGTAGCTGGGCAAGGTCTGATTGGTATCGATTAGCTCCTTATGGATATCCTGGTGATTGTCAAGATATTCCCTGGGATGACGAGAGTGGATATGGGAATGGTGATATAAGGGTTAATATTGCAGAATCTGCATCTGCTCATCTCCAACAGATATATAACTTGATAGGCGATGGCAATGTGACTCAAGAACTCAGGGCAGAAGGAGGCACTCCAATTGGTGGTGCATTATATCTTGCAAGAGATGAGTTGACAAAAGAAATACAGACAGACATGAGTCCGGGTGGAGGAGGACTATGGTGCAGAAGATACTTCTGTATTTTAGTGGGTGACGGAGAGGAGACCGGCTATCCCTCACATAATTCTCATGATCCTTACGTAGAAGCAACCGCCCTCAGAGACGTTTTGGTTGATACCTTCCATTTTGATATTCAGACTTATGTGATTGGCATAGCAGTTGGAGACACTACTCCTGGCGGAAAATGTCTTGATTCAATTGCAAAGCTTGGAGGCACATATCATTATTATCCGGCAACCTCAGCAGCAGCACTTGACAGTATTATGGATATAATTGCCTCAGATGTAGAGCAAAAATCGTTCTCCTTTGCTGCTCCTGAAGTTCCTGCAATCCGTACGAAATATTATAACTCTCTTTACTTTGCGAGTTTTATGCCAAGTTTTTCTCCTTTCTGGCAGGGTTTCTTAAAAGCATATAGATTGAACTTAGATGGGACATTTCCACAGGATGATTCAACCGGATTACCGTTATATCCCGCTGTATGGGAAGCAGGCGAAGAGCTTAAAAATAAATTGTCTTCTGCAAGGAAAATATACACAGCAAAGAATGGTTCACGCGTGAACTTTACCCCATTTAATATTGATTCTGTTGCTCTTGGTGTCCTTGCAGATTCCGTTGACCCTTTAATTAACTACGTTCGTGGAGATAATGGATATGATTGGAAACTTGGAGATATATTTCATTCCTGGCCCATCTGTGTTGGACCTCCTTCTCCTTGGTATTTCGATGAAGGATACAACCAATTTAAAGTTACTCACGCAAACAGAAGCAAAGTGATTATTACCGGAAGTAATGATGGGATGTTACATGCCTTTGATGCCGGGACTTATATTGTGAGTGGAGATTCTTTTACAAATGGAACCGGTGAAGAAGTTTGGGCTTTTATTCCACCTAATTTCTTGCCAAAACTCAAAAACATAAAATCGCAACACAGCTACTATGTAGATGGAACTCCCATTGTATATGATGTTTGGTTCCCTTCGGGAGCTGGAGATACTACACAGGAAGCAAGCGAGTGGAAAACCGTTGTAATGTGTGGTGAGCGCAGAGGCGGTAATCATTACTTTACGCTTGATATTACCGATACGCAAGACCCTAAATGGTTATGGGATTTCACAGACTCTACACTTGGCCAAACATGGTCAACTCCGTCAATTGGAAAAATACAAATAGGCAAACACAAACGATGGTTTGCGGTTGTTGGAGGTGGATTTAACAAGGAATCAGGAGACACAGGAAGAGCTATTTATATTGTTGATATTACCAATGGAGATATTAAATGGAAGTTCACGGATCCAAGTATGACTTACTGTATTCCAAGTGCTCCAACTTGTATAGACTTAAATAATGATGGATGTATAGACCGAATTTATATAGGAGATATTGGCGGACAGATGTGGAAACTTGACATCTCGGATACAAATATGGTTAATTGGGACGGATATAGGATATTCAAATCTCAGCAAACACAACCTTTTTATTATCCTCCGTCCTGTGCCTTGGATGAAGCAGGACACTTATGGCTATTCTTTGGCGGAGGTGATAGAGATGATGTAAGAGAAACGAGCCTAAAAAATAGATTTTATGGACTTCGTGATAATGGACAAACAGTACCTTATGCAGATGCAAATCTTAAAGATGTTACAGGTTCTGGAACTGCCAATAGTAATGGATGGTTTCTTACATTTGTGAAAAACGAAAAATGTCTCTCAAAAAGCGTAGTATTTGCTGGGGTTACTTATTTTACAACCTATGAACCACTTTTTGATGACCCTTGTATTGCACTTGGAAAAGCACGATTATATCGCACTGTATTTACGACCGGCAAAGCAAGAGAGAGTGAAAATATATGCGAAGAAATTGGTGAGGGTTTGCCAACAGCACCTCAAATCTCAGTAACTCCGGAAGGAGATTTCGTTGTTACCATAGGAGCATCAAGAGGAGAGATTATATCTGAAAAAGTTACGGCTCCCGGAGCGTTTAAGAGAACTCTCTGGTGGAGAGAACATAGATATTAAAATGTAGGGGCGGTTCTTACGAATTGCCCCTTTCCTTACAAATTATTCACAAACTTTGCCTGTCTTTGTAGTGAAAATAATTGATAAAGCACTTCAAGTTCTTAATGAGGGTGGAATTATTGGATTTCCTACAGACACTGTTTATGGAATCGGATGCGATGCGTTTAATCCCAATGCAATTGAAAAGATATATAAATTAAAAAACAGAAATCACAACAAGCCCTTAATTCTTTTTCTCCGAGATAAATCCGAACTTGAAAAGTATGCTTATGTCCCAACGATTGGGGAGAAGCTTACAGGAAAGTTTTGGCCTGGCCCACTCACTATTATTTTTTCTGCAAAACCTAATTGTCCAATTCAACTATCTCCTCATCTCTTAAGCTCTTTATCCCTTAAACCTTTGAATTCTTCAGCTCTTGATCCTTTAACCATAGGTATTCGCATTCCAAATTGTGAATCTATACTTACGATTTTAAAGGAATATAAAAATCCACTTGCTACAACTTCAGCAAATCTTGAGGGAACTCCACCCCCTAAGTCAGGTCTAAACTTCAACATTAAACCGGATTTTATAATCTCGGGTACCGTAAAGTCAGGGCTTTCCTCGACAATAATAGATATATCCGGTCACTCTCCTGCTATTATCAGAGAGGGTATAATTCGGAGAACGGAACTTCAAACGATTATAGAACAACCTCTATAAAAAGTTTATGTCCTACTTGTTAAGTTATATTAGTTCGAAAAATAGTTTATGTGAAAAAATAGGGGAAAATTCGGAAGGTATTTGTATTGCTTGCTTTTTCCTGAAGAATTAAGTTAAATACCCCGTCGTTAAACGGGGCATTTATTCTATTTGCGTGTTATTTCGTTTGAATTTTTTCTTATAATATGTCGTAGCTTATTCCAACCAGAATGTTAAGATTCCACTGAGAATTCTTAGGCTCAATGGTCATTTCTGTGGTAGCTTCTTCCATTGTCATTTTTCCCTTGGATACTATGAAATAATCAAAAAGAGCGCCTACATTAAAAGAAAGGTTAGGAATTATACCAATATTAACTCCGATACCTCCTAAAACTCCAAAATTAGGAACCATACTACCATCATATTCGGCAGAGACGGTAGTTGTTCCCATTTCTATTTCCATTTTCATTTTATAAGTGTTTAATCCAAGAAATGGTCCAACAGATACCCATGGAGAAATTGTCGGAATACCTTTAATATAATATTTTCCAAGAGCAGATATTTTTATAGAGTTTATCGTAGAAGTAACAGTAGAGGGAAATGCGGTATCTTCATCAGTCTCTGTAAAGCTTCCGGTATAGAATCCTATCCCTAATTCTACTCCCAATGGAATAACAGGAGGGGTAATTTCGCAGAATAACTCTCCACCAAAGCCTGTAGGATGTTTTGTCTCTGCATCTTCATCGGTAGGGATAAATGTAGTGTCCATAACAGTAGTTCCTGCGGTTTTCATTGTCATATGAACTTCTGTTGTTTTAAGGCTTTCGTATGTATATCCTCCTCTTAACCCGACATTAACAAGTGCGTAAGAATTTACTGAAATTCCACTCACCAAGATAAGTAAAGCACAAAATTTTTTCATCTTAACCTCCTTTTGAGTGCAACAATTTTGTTTAACACTCGCTAAAATTGTGAGGCAAAAGCCTCAAATTTATATTTAAAAAATATTCTCAAACAAAATATAAGTAATTGCTTATGATGTCAAGAATAAAAGGATAAAAATCTGCTTGATGCTCAATTCATAATTTGAGCATAGTACTGAATTAGATAGGTGTACACTTTAAATGGTCGTTTGATTCTTCGGTAATATTCCAGACTTTCGAATTGCTTATTTTTGTTTTCGTTAGTTCTCGGGGTTGATGACCGTCATCAAGTATTAAAAAACCATCTTTTTTTAATAGACGATGCAATTCTTTTAGAAACGGTATTGGCTCCTTAATCATAAAGACTACAAGAATAACCATTTGCTAACACTGGCAAGACATTTTTAAAGCCATATTTTTTTATTTTATTTTCTACGGCTTCTATTGCTAATTTGTGTATATCTATTGCATATACTTTGCCTTTTTTGCCAACTAATTGAGATGCTTTCTCTAAATATCTTCCCGGTCCACATCCATAATCTATTACAACAAAATTTTTTTTAATACCAAAAGCTTTTATCCGATTATCAATGGGGGCGAATATATCCTTCAACTTAAACATAATAGACATAATTCTAAAAGCTATATTTGGCATTTTATCCATTTCATTTCCACAAAAATATTTTTTCATAGTTCCTCCGTTTTGCAAAATATAAACAAAAAACAAAAAAAGTCAATAGAAAAATTGACAATTGTTCTCAATTACAATAAAATCTTGATATAATGAAATATAAATTTTTAGAAGATTTGACTTCCGATGTGATGTTTGAGTCTTATGGCAAAACTTTGGAGAAACTTTTAGAAAATTCTGCATCTGCAATGTTCTCTGTTGTTTGCGATATCAATCGTATAGAGCTAAAGAAATCTATAAAGATTGAGCTTTCTTCGGAATGCAAAGAGGATTTACTTTATGATTGGCTGAGTAAATTGCTTTCACAAAGTGAAATAAATAATCTATTTTTAAGCAAATTTGAGGTCAAACTTTCAATGGGAGATAAACCTTTGCTCTATACCATGGGCAAGAAGCATGCGGTAAAGACAATTAGCGAATCGCCCCTACACTTAGTTGGAATAGCATACGGTGAACCGATGTCACAAGAAAAAAGCAGGAC